>NZ_LPUG01000025.1:0-67989 GCF_001560855.1 Anoxybacillus sp. P3H1B
AAATAACAAGCCTAGTGACGATGGCGGAGAGGTCACACCCGTTCCCATCCCGAACACGGAAGTTAAGCTCTCCAGCGCCGATGGTAGTTGGGGCTAACGCCCCTGCAAGAGTAGGACGTTGCTAGGCTGTATATAAAAAGCATGTTTCATTATGAAACATGCTTTTTTGTTTAATATATTGAAACCATCTGTAAATGCTTTACACTACTAATGATGGTGTTGCTAAATAAAAATATACTATTGACCATGCAACGGATGGCGATAACCTCCATAACTCATGCTGATCCTTGTCCTTTCATTTTGAGCTGATGGCCTATTCGTTCAATGTTGGTATGCAAGCCCCATAACTGTTTTCCAAATGTCACCTTCAACAACCCTGGAGTCATATTCGTTCTTTTGATTTCGAGGTGACCCAAAAAC
The DNA here is from genome assembly GCF_001560855.1 of Anoxybacillus sp. P3H1B. Taxonomy (NCBI): domain Bacteria; kingdom Bacillati; phylum Bacillota; class Bacilli; order Caryophanales; family Anoxybacillaceae; genus Anoxybacillus; species Anoxybacillus sp. P3H1B. Next base: position 421 of record NZ_LPUG01000025.1, read on the forward strand.
ACTCCTATGTTCTCGGCGGGCGATAGTTTGAACCTTCTTGCTGTCATAGGCGGCATCTCCTAAAGCAAACCGAATGTTCCAGTCTTTGAGAGCTCAAAAAACCTCTGGCGTGACTGCCGCGTCATGTCGATTGGGGGGTGTAAGCATATGGGAGACCACGATTTCGCCTGCGGTGATACCTGTATAAAGTTGATAGCCCTTAAACAAGTGATAAGAGTGGGCATCATCCTTCCCATCATTTGAGAATCATAGGGGCTGCTTCGGAGTGCCATATTGTCAATCCACACAGCTGAAGGCTGCTTGACACTTAAATGCATAAGCAGTTGAGCATGAGATTCCGGAAACTCTTGCTCTTGAAACCATTGTTTTGTACGAGAAAGCGTCGAAACATGCAGAACGCTGTTAGTCTACAAAGGCGGCGACAATAATCAAACCACTGAAGGACTCACATCAACTCTCGCAACGAATCGAGCGCAAAATACGTTTTTAAAAATAAGCACCTGAGTAATGCCTTTTTAAAATCGGCGGCCTCTCTGTTGTATACGGCGTGCCAAACAAAGAAAGCCGATGGATCTATTGGAAGAATGCATCAAAAGAGATTTCATCTCCTACATGCATGTTCTTTAATCAAATTAGAACGCATAATGTCCACTCTTTGGAGCTTATTGGTCGCTGTATAGGATTTTCAAGGGAGTGAGTGGGTTTTTATATGTCTTTATTCATTTATGATGCGCTTTGCGACATATTCACAATAAAATTGTACATTTCGTTTTTTCGATACGATTGGTTTTCACTGATTAAAATTTGAACCTCTATTCACCCCATATCATATCCTCGAGCATATTAAACGTTAAATCATGTGAATGACCACGTCAAACTCCTCGGTTCCTGTGCTTCTCTCTCATTCAAAAACAGCTTAATTGACATATTCTACGGATTGAATATGCTTTGCTGCACATGCGAAAACTCTAAAAAAGTGCTGGTGTCTGTTTCCATCGTTGAATGGTTTACTGCTTCAAAGATGGATCTTTGAGCATGTGTCATGTTGAGATATGTCCTTGCTTCATAATTATAACTTTTTTCTTGATATAAAGGATTTTTAGCATATGTTATCGAATTAATTCATACTGCTTTTGTTTTAAATTCGGAAAATCGGCAATCATATGATTATCTGCTCTTGTTTGTTGCATTTTTTTTATATCTGCTATATAGTAAAATTAAGGTCAAATATAGTCAAAGTCAACTACCTAAGCAAGGAGGGGTAGGGTGAGAAACATTTCTGATATTATCGAACAATATTTAAAGCAAGTTTTAAATATGAGTGAACAAGAAATTGTTGAGATTAAACGAAGTGAAATCGCCGATAAATTTCAGTGCGTTCCTTCACAGATTAATTATGTCATTAATACACGCTTTACTTTGGAACGAGGCTATATTGTAGAAAGCAAGCGCGGCGGTGGAGGCTATATTCGAATTATAAAAGTGAAAACAAAAAATGAATCGCAATTAATTGATCAGCTATTATCTTTAATTCGTCATCATGTCAGTCAATCGAGTGCAGAGGATATTATTCGCCGACTTGTTGAAGAAAAAGTCATTTCTGAACGAGAGGCAAATATTATGTTGAGCGTAATGGATCGATCTGTTTTATATATTGACTTGCCTCAAAGAGATGAGTTGAGAGCTAGAATGTTAAAAGCCATGTTAATGTCTTTGAAGTATAAATAGAAAGAGGTGAGATCTTTGATATGTCAAGAATGTAAGCAGAGACCGGCCACGATGCATTTTACGAAAATTATCAATGGTGAAAAGACAGAATTTCATCTTTGCGAACATTGTGCTCAAGAGCACGGGGACGTTTTTATGTTTCATGGAAATGCAGGATTCTCTCTGCAAAATTTATTGGCAGGTCTATTAAATTTTGAAGCTCCTACAAAGGGAGCCAAGCAAAATGCATTTCAAAGCATTGAAATTTTGCAATGTGAACGCTGCAACATGACATATAATCAATTCGCCAAAATTGGCCGTTTTGGCTGCTCTCATTGCTATCATACATTCGCTAAACAACTGCAGCCGATATTGAAACGACTTCATAGTGGCAATACTACTCATGCAGGGAAAATTCCAAGACGAATCGGTGGCAGTATTTATATTCGTAAACAAATCGCTCATTTAAAACAAAAACTGCAAGAGCTTATTGCCAGAGAAGAGTTTGAAAAAGCAGCTGAAGTTCGCGATCAAATTCGTTTGCTTGAATCACGTGTAAGTAAACATGGGGAGGAGGGCTGATTGTGTCGCTTGAGAAGTTTTTGAATACAGCAGTAAGCTCTTGGATGAACCAAGAAGGTCCGGACTCAGACATTGTATTGAGCAGTCGGATTCGGCTTGCAAGGAATATTGTAGATTACCAGTTTCCCACTGTTTTTGGCAACGAAGAAGCCCAGCATATCGTACAGCAATTTGAACAGACATTTGCACGCCAATCACATCCTGTAGTTGGTAGATTTGAGCTTTTAAAAATGAATGAGCTCCAAACGATCGAAAAAAGGGTATTGGTTGAAAAACATTTAATTAGTCCACATTTAGCGGAAGATTGCCCATTCGGAGCATGCTTGCTGTCGGAAAATGAAGAGGTAAGCATTATGATTAACGAGGAGGACCATATTCGTATTCAATGTTTATTTCCAGGACTGCAACTGACAGAAGCTTTAGAGATGGCCAATGCGCTGGATGATTGGATTGAAATGCATGTCAATTACGCATTTGATGAAAAGAAAGGTTATTTAACAAGCTGTCCTACAAATGTAGGAACAGGATTAAGAGCATCGGTAATGATGCATTTACCGGCTCTGACTCTAACACAGCAAATGAACCAAATCATTCCAGCCATTAGCCAACTAGGATTAGTGGTAAGAGGAACGTATGGAGAAGGAAGTGAGGCCTTAGGGAATATATTCCAAATATCAAATCAAATTACGCTTGGCAAATCAGAAGAAGATATTGTGGAGGATTTAAAAAGTGTTGTTCAACAATTAATTGCTCAGGAAAGAATGGCAAGAGAGGCATTAGTCAAAACTTTAAACATACAATTAGAAGACAGAGTCTTTCGCTCCTATGGCATCTTGACCAATTGCCGTGTTATCGAATCGAAGGAAGCGGCCCAATGTTTATCGGATGTACGTTTGGGAATTGATTTAGGGTATATTAAAAACATTTCTCGGAGCATTCTAAATGAGCTGATGATTTTAATGCAGCCGGGATTCTTGCAGCAATATGCTGGCGGAGCATTAAGACCTAATGAACGGGATGTTCTTCGAGCTACTTTGATTCGAGAACGTTTAAAAATGGAAGAACGAAAAGCAATGGAGGGTGATGAAAATGATGTTCGGTAGATTCACAGAACGGGCGCAAAAAGTGTTGGCTTTAGCTCAAGAAGAAGCGGTACGTCTTGGTCACAATAACATTGGCACGGAGCATATTTTGCTTGGATTGATTCGCGAGGGGGAAGGGATTGCCGCTAAAGCTTTAATTGCTTTGGGGTTAGGACCAGAAAAGATTCAGAAGGAAGTAGAGGCATTGATTGGTCGAGGACATGAGGTGTCGCAAACGATTCATTATACGCCACGTGCCAAAAAAGTGATTGAGCTTTCTATGGATGAAGCCAGAAAGCTTGGACATTCGTATGTAGGTACAGAGCATATTTTGCTTGGCTTAATTCGTGAAGGAGAGGGAGTCGCCGCTCGTGTTCTCAATAATTTAGGAGTAAGCTTGAATAAAGCACGTCAACAAGTGTTACAACTATTGGGAAGCAATGAGTCTGTTTCCGGACACCAAGGCAGTGCTTCCCATGTGAGTACACCGACGTTAGACAGTCTTGCTCGCGATTTAACAGCCATTGCTCGCGAAGGCAGCTTAGATCCTGTCATTGGAAGAAGTAAAGAGATTCAACGTGTAATTGAAGTATTAAGCCGACGCACGAAAAACAACCCGGTATTAATCGGTGAACCCGGTGTAGGTAAAACAGCGATTGCAGAAGGATTGGCGCAGCAAATTGTCAATAATGAAGTTCCTGAAACGTTACGAGACAAGCGAGTCATGACGTTAGACATGGGGACAGTTGTTGCCGGAACCAAATATCGCGGTGAATTTGAAGACCGCTTGAAAAAAGTTATGGATGAAATTCGTCAAGCAGGAAATATTATTTTATTTATTGATGAGCTGCATACGCTCATCGGCGCAGGGGGAGCGGAAGGAGCTATTGATGCTTCAAACATTTTAAAACCTTCATTAGCTCGTGGTGAATTGCAGTGTATCGGTGCTACAACGTTAGATGAATACCGGAAATATATAGAGAAGGATGCTGCGCTAGAACGTCGTTTCCAGCCAATTTATGTTGATGAACCGACTGTTGAAGAGTCCATTCAAATTTTAAAAGGGTTACGTGACCGATATGAAGCGCATCATCGTGTCTCGATTTCTGATGAAGCAATTATTCAAGCAGTGAAGCTATCAGATCGATATATTACAGATCGCTTTCTCCCAGATAAAGCCATTGATTTAATTGATGAGGCATGCTCAAAAGTGCGTCTTCGTTCTTTTACCGCTCCTCCTAATTTAAAAGAGTTGGAACAAAAGTTAGAAGAGGTTCGTAAAGAAAAAGACGCTGCTGTTCAGAGTCAGGAATTTGAAAAAGCTGCTTCATTGCGCGATACGGAACAACGTTTGCGTGAGGAATTAGAAGAAACAAAACGCGCTTGGAAAGAAAAGCAAGGTCAGGAAAATTCGGAAGTAACAGTAGAGGATATTGCTTTGGTTGTATCTAGCTGGACAGGAATACCTGTATCGAAATTGGCGCAAACAGAAACAGAACGGTTGTTAAAGCTTGAAGAAATTTTGCATTCGCGAGTGATTGGACAGGAAGAAGCAGTGAAAGCAGTGGCGAAGGCGGTCCGACGCGCCCGTGCAGGATTAAAGGATCCAAAGCGTCCAATCGGTTCATTTATCTTCCTTGGACCAACTGGGGTAGGAAAAACAGAGTTAGCACGAGCACTGGCAGAAGCGATGTTTGGAGATGAGGATGCGTTGATTCGCATCGATATGTCCGAGTATATGGAGAAGCATTCTACTTCTCGACTTGTTGGTTCTCCTCCTGGATATGTCGGATATGAAGAAGGAGGACAATTGACAGAAAAAGTTCGCCGTAAACCATACTCGGTCGTTTTATTGGATGAGATGGAAAAAGCACATCCAGATGTATTTAATATTCTTCTGCAGGTATTAGAAGACGGACGTTTAACAGATTCAAAAGGAAGAACGGTTGATTTCCGCAATACGATTGTGATTATGACATCCAATGTGGGAGCTGATGCCCTGAAACGAAATAAGTATGTAGGCTTTAATGTTCAAGATGAAAGCCAGAAATATAAAGACATGAAGGGTAAAGTCATGGATGAATTGAAAAAAGCGTTCCGTCCAGAGTTTTTGAATCGTATTGACGAAATTATTGTATTCCACTCATTAGAAAAACAACATTTAGCAAAAATTGTTCATCTTATGGCCGATCAGCTTGTAAAACGTTTAACAGAGCAAGATATTGAATTAGAATTGACGGAAGAAACGATTGCAAAAATTGCTGAAGAAGGACATGACCCAGAATATGGTGCTCGTCCATTGCGCCGAGCTTTACAAAAACACATTGAAGACCGCTTATCTGAAGAGCTGTTGAAAGGAACGATCACAAAAGGGCAAAAAGTCATTGTAGATGTCAAAGACGGAGAATTTGTAGTTTTATCAGAACAAACCGTTCAGTAAAAGGTGGCAGCAAGGTATGCGGCAGAAGTAGATTGGCGCATACCTTCTTTTTGCATTTGCGAATAGAGAGGAATTAGCTGTTATGAAAAAGAAAACGAAATTTGTATGTCAAGAATGCGGATATGAATCAGCCAAATGGATGGGAAAGTGTCCAGGTTGTCAGACGTGGAACTCTATGATTGAGGAAATTGAGAAAGGAAAACCAGCAGCAAGGGGAGTATTTGTTCATACTGCTCCTTCTTCTATATCCAAGCCAGTGTCGATTACAACCGTAGCAACAGCACAGGAGCCAAGAATGGTAACGGATCTTGCGGAGTTTAATCGCGTGTTAGGTGGCGGAATCGTTAAAGGTTCTCTCGTTCTTATCGGCGGTGATCCTGGTATCGGAAAATCAACCATTCTTTTGCAGGTGTCTGCACAATTGGCGTTGAATCAATATAAGGTGCTATATATTTCCGGGGAAGAATCAGTCAAGCAAACGAAGCTGCGTGCTGACCGTTTGGGCATTTCCGCTAATGAGCTGTATGTATTATCAGAAACAGACTTGGAATATATTCATCAAGCGATTGAAGAAATTCAACCTGACTTTGTAGTAATTGATTCCATTCAAACGATCTATCGAGCCGAGATTACATCAGCTCCCGGCAGCGTTTCTCAAGTCAGGGAGTGTACAGGGGAATTGATGCGAATCGCTAAAACAAAAGGAATTGCGATTTTTATTGTCGGCCATGTAACAAAGGAAGGCTCCATTGCTGGACCGAGAATTTTAGAGCATATGGTAGATACAGTTTTGTATTTTGAAGGTGAGCGCCATCATACGTACCGAATTTTACGAGCAGTGAAGAATCGATTTGGATCGACTAATGAGATTGGTATTTTTGAAATGAGAGAAACGGGGCTGCTAGAGGTTGAAAACCCTTCAGAGGTATTCTTGGAAGAACGATCAAGCGGAGTGGCAGGATCAACGGTAGTAGCGTCAATGGAGGGCACAAGACCCGTGCTCGTGGAAATTCAAGCGTTAATTTCCCCAACAAGCTTTGGCAATCCAAGAAGAATGGCGACGGGAATTGACCATAACCGCGTATCATTGCTGATGGCTGTACTAGAAAAAAGAGTTGGGTTGCTTCTGCAAAACCAAGACGCTTATTTAAAAGTAGCCGGGGGAGTCAAATTAGATGAACCAGCTATTGATTTAGCCATCGCTGTAAGCATTGCTTCCAGCTTTCGCGATCTGCCGACGAATCCATCAGATGTCATCATCGGAGAGGTGGGGCTGACAGGAGAAGTACGTCGAGTCTCTCGTATCGAGCAGCGAGTTCAAGAAGCAGTAAAGCTTGGATTTCATCGTATTATTATTCCAAAAAATAATTTGGGAGGATGGCTGGCGCCAAAAGGAGTGGAAATTATCGGGGTGTCTCATGTCGCTGAAGCGTTGGAATACACGTTAGGAGACAGAAAATCTGTATGAATAAACGTTACAAACATGTATCAAATTTTTAAAAAAGATTAAAAACTGTGTTATCATTGGTTTCAAACATTGGAAACTGTTTATAATGTAGTTGAGGAGGTGAAAGTATGATGTTAAAGAGAGTAGTCCAATTATTTTTCTTAGTCGTCGGAGGGACCTTAGGAATTATTTTTCTTCCGAATATATTTCGACTGCTGAATATCCATCATCTTTCATTTTTTAACAATCCATATATGCTGGCGATTTTGGGAGCACTTATTTTCTTTATCATGACTTTTTGGCTAGTTGATTATGTAGTGGGTTTAATTCACTGGATTGAAGAATCTCTGGTAAAAGCACCTGTCACAGATATTTTGTTTGGAAGCTTAGGGTTAATTTTTGGATTGTTTGTTGCATTTTTAGTGGTGATGCCGCTTAAAGCATTTCAATTTCAAGTCGTTAATACCGTGCTGCCAGTTTTTTTAACGATTTTGCTTGGCTATTTAGGGTTTCAGGTAGGATTTAAGAAACGCCATGAGTTGATGAATTTATTTTCCATTTCTAGTCGCATGTCTAAGAAAAAAGGAACAGAAGAAGAAAGCGACAAGCAAAAAAACAGTACTTTAAAAATTCTTGATACAAGCGTGATTATTGACGGACGAATTGCTGATATTTGCCAAACAGGATTTTTAGAGGGAACGATTGTTATTCCTCGTTTTGTTCTAGAAGAATTACAGCATATTGCTGATTCCTCAGATGTACTGAAGCGAAATCGCGGCCGCCGCGGGCTTGATATTTTGAATCGCATTCAAAAAGAATTGGAAATGAAAGTAGAGATTTATGAAGGCGATTTTGATGACATTCAGGAAGTGGACAGCAAGCTAGTGAAATTAGCGAAATTAACATCAGGAGTGGTCGTGACGAACGATTTCAATTTAAATAAAGTCTGTGAACTGCAAAATGTGAGAGTCCTGAATATAAACGACTTGGCCAATGCAGTTAAACCGGTTGTTTTACCGGGAGAAGAATTGAATGTACAAGTCATTAAGGATGGAAAAGAGCATAACCAGGGCGTTGCCTATTTAGATGACGGAACGATGATTGTTGTCGAAGATGGCAGAGATTATATAGGCAAACGGGTTGACGTCTTAGTCACTAGTGTGTTACAAACTTCAGCAGGGAGAATGATTTTTGCGAAGCTCAAGCTTCTCCAAAAGGCATTATAAGTGTAGACTAGGAGAATAAGTCATATGTTATATCAAGTAGTCATTCCGGCAGCAGGACAGGGAAAGCGAATGAAGGCTGGCATGAACAAACTGCTTATTGAATTGCAGCATCAGCCTGTCATTATACACACGTTAAAGGTGTTTGAACAAGATGACGATTGTCGCGGAATTATTATGGTAGTAAACGAAACGGAAAGACCGCTGTTTGTTGAGCTACTGAAAAAGTTCGGGATCAAAAAAGTGATCTCGATCGTCAGTGGTGGCATCGAACGGCAACATAGCGTCTACAATGGGTTGCAGGCAGTTAAAGAAGGTGAGATTGTCCTCATTCATGATGGTGCCCGCCCGTTTATTAGGCTAGAAAAAATACACGAATTAGTGAAGGAAGCGCAAGAGCATGGTGCGGCAATTCCCGCTGTACCTATGAAAGACACCGTTAAAAAAGTTAGGAATGGAATGGCTGAGGAAACGGTGGAGCGCTCTAGCTTGTGGGCTGTACAGACTCCACAAGCTTTTCGTGTTTCCCTTGTTTTAGAAGCGCATAAACGGGCACAGGAAGAAGGGTATATCGGAACAGATGATGCCAGTCTTGTTGAACGGATGGGAAAAAAAGTGAAAATTGTGGAGGGAGATTATCGAAATATTAAATTAACAACGCCAGATGACTTACTATTTGCGGAAGCGATTTTATCATTAAAGGAAGCAAGGTGAATATATGTTTCGGATAGGGCAAGGATTTGACGTTCATCAATTAGTAACAGGCCGCCCTTTAATAATTGGCGGTGTTTGCATTCCTTATGAAAAAGGATTGCTTGGTCACTCAGATGCAGATGTGTTGTTGCATGCTGTGGCAGACGCGTGCTTAGGAGCCATTGGTGCTGGCGATATTGGGACGCATTTTCCAGATACGGATCAACAATATAAAGATGCCGACTCCGCGCGATTGCTACAGCAAGTTTGGAACCTCGTTAAGAAAGAGGGGTATAAGCTTGCCAATCTAGACTGTACCATTATTGCACAAAAACCGAAAATGGCTCCTTATATTGAACAAATGATAGAGAGAATGGCTGAGTTATTAGAAGCGGAGCGCTCTCAAGTAAATGTGAAGGCGACGACGACAGAAAAACTTGGATTTACTGGGCGTGAAGAAGGCATTGCTGCTCAAGCGGTTGTTTTATTGCAAAGGCAATAATGGCTTAACTTTGTGGTGGTATAATGTTAAAATAACGATACACAGTTAAATGTTGATGGAGGTCTTAACATGTCACAAGAGGTAAGAGTGCGTTATGCGCCGAGTCCGACTGGCCATTTACATATCGGAGGAGCGCGCACAGCTCTATTTAATTATTTGTTTGCTCGCCACCATAATGGGAAATTTATTGTGCGAATCGAAGACACTGATATCGAACGGAATGTGCCCGGCGGAGAGCAGTCTCAATTGGAGAATTTAAAATGGCTCGGCATTGATTACGATGAATCGGTAGACAAAGATGGAGGATATGGACCTTATCGCCAGACAGAGCGTCTTGATATATATCGTCAGTATGCAAATGAGCTATTAGAAAAAGGATATGCCTATAAATGCTTCTGTACGCCCGAAGAATTGGAGCAAGAACGTGAAGCCCAAAAGGCGGCGGGAATTGCAGCACCGCAATATAGTGGCAAATGCCGTCATCTAACGCCTGAACAGGTACAGCAGTTGGAGGCGGAAGGCAAGCCGTATACATTGCGTATAAAAGTACCTGAAGGGAAAGTATACGAGTTTGAAGACATGGTTCGTGGCAAAGTAGTGTTTGAATCAAAAGATATCGGTGACTGGGTCATCGTCAAAGCTAACGGAATTCCGACTTATAACTTTGCGGTGGTCATAGATGATTACTTAATGGAGATTACTCATGTATTTCGCGGCGAAGAACATTTATCGAACACGCCAAAACAGTTGATGATTTATGAGTATTTAGGTTGGGAGCCACCGCGCTACGGTCATATGACATTGATTGTAAATGAGCAGCGCAAAAAGTTATCCAAACGCGATGAATCGATTATTCAATTTGTTTCTCAATATAAAGAGCTTGGCTACCTTCCTGAAGCGATGTTTAACTTTTTTGCTTTATTAGGGTGGTCGCCAGAAGGAGAAGAAGAACTCTTTACGAAGGAAGAGCTCATTCGTATTTTTGATGTATCTCGCCTATCTAAATCTCCTTCGATGTTTGATAAACAGAAGCTGACATGGATGAATAACCAATATATTAAAAAGCTTGATTTAGATCGGCTTGTAGAACTGTCTTTGCCTCACTTAATCAAGGCGGGCTGTTTGCCGGCGCAAATGACCGGAGAGCAGCGGGAATGGGCTCGGCAATTAATTGCTTTATATCAAGAACAGATGAGCTATGGAGCAGAGATTGTAGAATTGTCCAAGCTGTTTTTTAAAGAAGATGTCGAGTATGACGAAGAAGCGCGGGCTGTATTAGTGGAAGAACAAGTTCCAGCCGTATTGAAGGCGTTTTTAGAGGCAGTGAAAAATCTGGAAAAATTGGATGCAGAGTCCATTAAAGCCGCTATTAAAGCGGTACAAAAAACAACGGGACAGAAAGGCAAGAAATTATTTATGCCTATCCGTGTAGCTACCACAGGACAAACTCACGGACCGGAGCTGCCGCTCGCGATACAGCTGCTTGGAAAAGAAAAAGTGATTCAACGCTTAGAAAAACTAATTGACTAACATTTTTTCTTTTTTGTAATATGATGATTAACAAATCCATATATAAAGCGTAGATGAGGAGAAGTAAAAAGCATTAACATTACAGAGAGAGTCACCTTGGCTGGAAGTGATTCATGCTTAATGCTTTTGAAATGCGCCTCGGAGCCTCCTTTCGAAGCAGAGATGCTCTGTAGTAGAATGGAGCGGATTCTCTTCCGTTATAAGAGCTGAGGGAGCCAAGCTTTTCATTTGGCTAAACAGAGTGGAACCGCGCGTCCGAGCGTCTCTGTGTTTGCAAACACAGAGACGCTTTTTATTATTCCGATATTCTGGAAGTCTGAGGAGGAGGGAGAGAGATGTTTAAAATCTTGAAAGAGGACATTGAAGTTGTGTTTGAACAAGATCCGGCAGCAAGAAGCTATTTAGAAGTTATTTTGACTTACTCAGGATTACATGCTATTTGGGCGCATCGCATTGCTCATGCTTTTTATAAACGGAAACTGTACTTTCTTGCAAGGCTGATTTCACAAATTAGTCGCTTTTTTACAGGCATTGAGATTCATCCAGGTGCAAAGATCGGTCGTCGCTTTTTTATCGACCATGGCATGGGTGTTGTGATTGGAGAAACATGTGAAATTGGCGATAATGTGACGGTATATCAAGGAGTGACATTAGGTGGGACAGGAAAAGAAAAAGGAAAGCGCCATCCGACCATTAAAGATAACTGTTTGATTGCAACAGGAGCTAAGGTGCTTGGTTCCATTACAATTGGAGAAAATTCAAAAATAGGAGCAGGATCGGTTGTTTTAAAAGATGTACCCCCGAACTCCACTGTTGTTGGTATTCCAGGGAAAGTCGTGGTGCATAATGGAGTCAGAGTGAACAAAGATTTAAACCATACGGATTTACCGGATCCTATTGCCGATCGTTTAAAAGAGCTAGAGAATCAGGTTGAAAAGCTACAAATGGAAATTCAACAACTTAAAGAAGGGAAGGCACAAAATGAGCATTCAGCTTTATAACACATTGACACGAAAGAAAGAGAAATTTGAACCGATTGAACCAAATAAGGTAAAAATGTATGTCTGTGGTCCAACGGTGTACAACTATATTCATATTGGAAATGCGCGTCCAGCTATTGTATTTGATACCGTCCGCCGCTATTTAGAATTTCGCGGCTATGATGTGCAATATGTTTCGAACTTTACTGATGTTGATGATAAATTGATTAAGGCGGCTAAAGAATTAGGAGAAGATGTTCCAACGATTGCTGAACGTTTTATTGAGGCTTATTTTGCAGATGTATCCGCATTAGGCTGCCGAAAAGCCGATGTTCATCCGCGTGTAACCGAAAATATTGACATTATTATTGAATTTATTGAGCAGCTGATCGAAAAAGGATATGCTTATGAAGTAGATGGGGATGTTTATTATAAAACAAGAGCGTTTGCAGAATACGGAAAACTTTCACATCAATCGGTTGATGAGCTTCGAGCGGGGGCCCGTATTGAAATTGGAGAAAAGAAAAAAGATCCGCTTGATTTTGCTTTATGGAAAGCAGCGAAAGAGGGCGAAATCGCTTGGGATAGCCCTTGGGGAAAAGGACGGCCGGGCTGGCATATCGAATGCTCAGCGATGGCGCACAAATATTTAGGAGATACTATCGATATTCATGCAGGTGGCCAAGATTTAACATTTCCACATCACGAAAACGAGATTGCCCAGTCAGAAGCGTTGACAGGAAAGACATTTGCGAAATATTGGATGCATAATGGCTACATTAATATCAATAATGAAAAAATGTCTAAATCTCTCGGGAACTTTGTTCTTGTACACGATATCATTCAGCAAGTAGATCCGAAAGTATTGCGCTTTTTTATGCTATCTGTTCATTACCGTCATCCGATTAACTATAGTCAAGAGTTGTTAGAAAGCACAAAGAACGGATTGGAACGTTTAAAAACGTCCTACCTTAATTTAAAACATCGTCTTGCGAGCTGCAGCAATTTAACCGATAACGATGGGCAATGGTTAGATAAGATTAATGAATGCCGCAATGTTTTCATTACGGAGATGGATGATGATTTTAACACGGCAAATGCCATTGCTGTATTATTTGAGCTATCTAAACAGGCAAATTTATATTTGCTTGAAAAAAATACAGCTGAAAAAGTCATTTCTGCTTTCATACATGAGTTTGAAGAGCTATTAGGTGTATTGGGAATTTCTTTAACAGAGGATGAATTGCTCGATGACGAAGTCGAAGCATTGATCCAGAAGCGAAATGAAGCTAGAAAAAATCGCGATTTTGCCTTAGCTGATCAAATTAGGGATGAACTAAAAGCAAAAAATATTATTTTAGAAGATACGCCGCAAGGAACGAGATGGAAAAGAGGATAAGAGTGTGAAAGACTTTTTTGTAGATATAAAAGATGTAAAACAGCTTAATGGTTTAGCTCTTGCTTATATCGGTGATGCTGTCTACGAATTGTATGTGCGGCATCGCCTCCTTGCCAAAGGAAGCGTTAAGCCAAATCAATTACACAAGCAAGCCATCCGGTATGTTTCTGCCAAGGCGCAGGCAAAAGTGGTATTGGCGTTACTAGAACAAGCGATCTTAACGGAGGAAGAGCAAGCGGTCTTGCGCAGAGGGAGAAATGCTAAATCAGCTACAATTCCTAAAAATACCGATGTTCAAACGTATCGATACAGTACAGCCTTTGAAGCGTTGATTGGGTATCATTTCTTAGGAAATAATGAGGAAAGACTGAAAGAGCTCATCCGTTATTCATTTGATATTACTGAAGGCTAAGAAAGGAAGACGTAAAGAAATGGACCTTATTATCGGAAAAAATCCTGTATTAGAAGCGTTAAAGTCGGAACGGGAAGTAAATAAAATTTGGGTTGCCGAAGGGGCGCAGCGGGGAGCGATGCAATCGGTCATTGAGCTGGCTAAGCAGCAAAAAGTGATTGTGCAATATGTTCCGAAAAAAAAGCTGGATCAGATGGTTGATGGAAATCACCAAGGAGTTATTGCTCAAGTAGCTGCTTACCAATATTATGATATCGATGAATTATTTTACCGTGCGGCAGAAAAAAATGAACCTCCTTTCTTCTTGATGCTTGATGAGCTGGAAGACCCTCATAATTTAGGCTCTATTATGCGCACAGCCGATGCGGTCGGAGCACATGGCATTATTATCCCGAAGCGTCGTTCAGTTGGCTTAACCTCAACAGTGGCCAAAGCTTCCACAGGAGCGATTGAACATATTCCAGTTGCCCGTGTGACGAATTTAGCAAGAACGATTGATGAGCTAAAAGAACGGGGAATTTGGATTGTCGGCACGGATGCCAAAGCACAAGACGATTATCGCCAGCTGGATGGAACAATGCCTTTAGCCCTCGTAATTGGAAGTGAAGGGAAAGGAATTGGGAGGTTGATTTTGGAAAAATGTGACTTTTTAATTCGCCTTCCGATGAAGGGGAAGGTGACATCGCTAAACGCTTCAGTGGCAGCCAGTTTATTAATGTATGAGGTGTACCGTAAACGATATCCTTTAGGAGAATAACTCTATGGATATTCTCATTGTGGATGGCTACAACGTGATTGGTGCTTGGCCTGAGCTTCGCAAATTAAAAGAGCATGATCTTGCTTCAGCAAGAGATGTATTAATTTCTAAAATGGCTGAGTACCAAGGATTTACTGGATATAAAGTGATCATTGTTTTTGATGCACACCTCGTACAAGGCGTTGAGAAAAAATATACCAATTATCAAGTAGATGTTATTTTTACAAAAGAGAATGAAACAGCAGATGAGCGAATTGAAAAGCTTGCAAAGCAGCTAATTAATATTCGGACAAAAGTATATGTAGCGACCTCTGATTACACAGAACAATGGGCGATTTTTGGACAAGGTGCTTTGCGAAAGTCGGCTCGTGAGCTTTTGACCGAAATGGAATCAATTGAACAAGGAATTTCTAAAAAAGTAAAAGCCATTCACGAACAAAAACCAGTCTCAAAAATTCCTTTAACAGATGAAGTGGCAAGAATTTTCGAAAGATGGCGAAGAGGCGAAAAATGAGAGGTTGACGCTGTAAAATTTTGTACTGTATAATAATTTTATCGATTTGTGCGGTCGGAGGGATCGGCGTGGGCGAAGGCTTCAAAAGCAAAGATGAGAAAAAGTTGGAACAGTTTGAGGATGAAGTATTAGTCGAACGGGTGCACCAAGGAGACAGCGATGCCTTGGACTTTTTGATTCATAAGTATCAAAACTTTGTCCGAGCGAAAGCGCGTTCTTATTTTTTAGTTGGAGCAGATAAAGAGGACATTATTCAGGAGGGAATGATTGGCCTATATAAAGCGATTCGGGATTTTAAAGAGGACAAGCTTACTTCTTTTAAAGCCTTTGCGGAATTATGCATTACTCGGCAAATGATTACCGCAATCAAAACGGCCACAAGGCAAAAGCACATTCCGCTCAACTCATATGTTTCGCTTGATAAGCCTATTTATGATGATGAATCCGATCGAACACTGATGGATGTTATTTCCGGAACAAAAGCAACGGATCCAGAAGAGTTGATTATTAATCGTGAAGAAGTCGATGATATTGAAATTAAAATGGCCGAGCTTTTAAGTGACTTAGAGAGAAAGGTGCTTGTTCTATATTTAGATGGGCGGTCATATCAAGAAATTTCTGAAGAGCTTAACCGCCATGTTAAATCGATTGATAACGCTTTACAAAGAGTGAAGCGAAAGTTGGAAAGATATTTGGAATATCGCGAAATCAGTCTATAAATGAAAAGGGCATGCTGGGCAACAGGCTAAAGCACTATTTGTCATTGACATAAGAAAGATGGATATGTTAAATTTTTAAAGACATCTCGTAGAACGGTGGGAGGCATATGCGTAAAAAGGTGATATTAGCCTGCAGTCAATGCAATACCCGTAATTATTCAACGATGAAAAATACCGCAAATACTCAAGAACGTCTAGATATCAAAAAGTTTTGCAAAACTTGCAATGAACATACAATTCACCGGGAAACGAAATAAGTTTTACGATCATGCCAATGACTGGCAAAGCAGCTCTAAGTTGTTGGAGGTTATTAATCATGCAACGTATTATCAATTTTTTTAATGAAGTCGCACGTGAGATGAAAAAAGTCAGTTGGCCGAAAAGAAAAGAGTTAGTCAATTATACCATTACCGTGTTAGCCACTGTTGCTTTCATGACCATTTTTTTTGCGGTTGTGGATCTAGGGATTTCTTCTTTAATTCGTTTTGTGCTTGAATAACTGGCGCTTTGTTATGGTATAATAAAAGATAATAAGGTAGAAATAAAAGGCCCGGAAACGGGTTTTTGTTTTGCTTATAAAACTTAATTGCTGTTTAAGGGGAGGGAAGGACGTTTAAGTCCCAGCCAATGGAGAAAAACTGGTATGTTATCCATACATATTCAGGCTATGAAAATAAAGTGAAGGCCAATCTGGAAAAACGTTTAGAATCGATGGGGATGCAGGATAAAATTTTTCGCGTTGTCGTTCCTGAAGAAGAAGAAACAGATATGAAAAACGGAAAGAAAAAAGTAACAAAGCGGAAGGTATTCCCTGGATATGTGTTGGTTGAAATGATTATGACGGATGACTCTTGGTATGTAGTGCGCAATACACCAGGAGTTACTGGATTTGTCGGATCAAGCGGAGCAGGATCAAAGCCAACCCCTCTTCTTGAAGAAGAGGTTCACTTAATTTTAAAACGTATGGGCGTGCCGCTTAATGAGCTTGATTTTGATTATGAGCTAAAAGAAACGGTACAGGTTAAGGAAGGGCCTTTTGCTAATTTCACAGGAACGATTGAAGAAATTGATATGGATCGGCGGAAGGTTAAAGTGCTTGTGAATATGTTTGGGCGTGAAACCCCAGTAGAGCTTGATTTTTCGCAAATTGAAAAAATATAATTGCTGAAACAACTTGCAATCAAAAAGGAAAAGTGATAATATTTTATAGTCAGTGTATCTCATGATACAAGCTGATCATATGAACTTTTTTATAATCAATGATAAATCAGTGGCATTTCCTATGCTTTAAGCATGATAGGAAATAGAAGGGCGAAAGGTTACGTCCTGCCTTACGAAAGAATAATGCAAATGCTGCATTATTCATAACCTTATATGAGTGGGAGGGAACGTCCCTAATACCACATCACGGACTTAAGGAGGTGTGTCTCGTGGCTAAAAAAGTAATCAAAGTTGTAAAGCTACAAATTCCTGCGGGTAAAGCGAATCCGGCACCACCAGTTGGTCCAGCTTTAGGTCAAGCTGGTGTAAACATTATGGGATTCTGTAAAGAATTCAATGCTCGTACAGCTGACCAAGCAGGTTTGATCATTCCTGTTGAAATTACGGTATACGAGGACCGTTCATTTACATTTATTACAAAAACTCCGCCTGCTGCTGTTTTGCTTAAAAAAGCGGCTGGCATTGAGTCAGGTTCTGGTGAGCCAAACCGTAATAAAGTAGCAACAATCAAGCGTGACAAAGTACGTGAGATTGCTGAAACAAAAATGCCAGATCTCAATGCTGCTAGCATTGAAGCAGCAATGCGTATGGTGGAAGGTACCGCACGCAGCATGGGAATTGTTATCGAAGACTAATCGTGTTATGGTATCTGGCTGCTGAAGGTTGCGAGTACAGAAATAATCTGTTTCGCAACCTTTATTCGTGGGAGGTTATTCCGCTAAAACCACAATAAGGAGGAAATTCAAATGGCTAAAAGAGGAAAAAAATATTTAGAAGCGGCGAAGCTTGTGGACCGCTATACAGCTTATTCTGTAACTGAAGCAATTGAATTAGTGAAGAAAACAAGCATTGCGAAATTTGATGCCACTGTAGAAGTTGCTTTCCGTTTAGGGGTTGACCCTAAAAAAGCGGATCAGCAAATTCGCGGGGCCGTTGTGTTGCCTCATGGAACAGGTAAAGTACAACGCGTGCTCGTATTTGCAAAAGGAGAAAAAGCAAAAGAAGCTGAAGCTGCGGGAGCAGATTATGTGGGCGATACAGAGTACATCAACAAAATCCAACAAGGATGGTTTGATTTTGACGTAATCGTAGCTACTCCTGACATGATGGGTGAAGTCGGTAAGCTAGGTCGTATCCTAGGACCTAAAGGATTAATGCCGAATCCAAAAACAGGAACAGTTACATTTGATGTAGCAAGAGCGGTAAAAGAAATCAAAGCTGGTAAAGTAGAGTACCGTGTTGATAAAGCTGGAAACATTCATGTGCCAATTGGCAAAATTTCGTTTGATAACGAAAAGCTAGTGGGCAACTTCACAACAATTTACGAAACAATTTTAAAAGTGAAGCCTGCTGCTGCTAAAGGCACGTATGTAAAAAATGTAACAGTAACTTCAACGATGGGACCTGGCATCAAAGTCGATCCTTCAACATTTGCTGTTGCAAAATAAGTGGCTGTTGACTTTCGGGCAGTCATTTAGTATCATAAAACTTGTCTGAAAAGAGAATATCATTTGTACCGTAGACAGTAGGTGCTCGGCATGAGCTTAATTTCCTACCGAGGTGTTTTGTTTATAGAAAGCAAAGTGCATCTTGTGGTGCTTTACAGTACCTCCATGTCTACGTGGCATGGAGGTTTTCTTATGAACGGTATAAGTGGTATTTCATCTTATCTTCTACAGGAGGTGTGAAAATGAGCAGCGCAATCGAACTCAAAAAACAAGTAGTCGCAGAAATCGCAGAGAAATTCCGCGCAAGCAAATCAACTATTATTGTAGACTATCGCGGTCTAAACGTAGCAGAAGTTACTGAACTTCGCAAACAGCTTCGCGAAGCTGGTATTGAGTTCAAAGTATACAAAAATACGTTAACTCGCCGTGCGCTTGCAGAAGTTGGTTTAGAAGGGTTAGATGAAGTACTTACTGGTCCAAATGCGATCGCGTTTAGTAACGAAGATGTAGTAGCTCCAGCCAAGCTTCTAAACGATTTTGCAAAAGCGCATGAAGCGTTGGAAATTAAAGCAGGAATTATTGAAGGCAACGTAGCTACAGTTGAAGAAGTGAAAGCACTTGCTAATCTTCCTTCTCGCGAAGGCTTGCTTTCTATGTTGCTTAGCGTTCTTCAAGCTCCTATCCGCAACTTCGCGCTTGTTACAAAAGCAGTTGCAGAGAAAAAAGAAGAACAAGGTGCTTAATCTTATAGTGGCTTAGCCCATTTGAAAAACAATGCTAAACATCTTGATATTAAGGGAGGAATATTACAATGACGAAAGAACAAATCATTGAAGCGGTTAAAAATATGACAGTTTTAGAATTAAACGATTTAGTAAAAGCAATTGAAGAAGAGTTCGGCGTAACTGCTGCTGCTCCTGTAGTAGTTGCTGGTGGCGGTGCTGCTGGTGGCGAAGCTGCTGCTGAAAAAACAGAATTCGATGTTATTCTTACAGATGGCGGCGCGCAAAAAATCAAAGTTATCAAAGTTGTGCGTGAACTTACTGGTCTTGGCTTAAAAGAAGCAAAAGACTTAGTTGACAACACTCCAAAGCCAGTTAAAGAAGGCGTTTCTAAAGAAGAAGCTGAAGAAATCAAAGCTAAACTTGAAGAAGCTGGCGCTAGCGTAGAAGTGAAGTAATTTCTCTTTTCTTTATGTGGAATGAAAAAGCCCGCTAATGATAGCGGGCTTTTTCATCTTTACAGCACTTATCGTATCAGTCAAATAAAATCGATTCACTTTGTTGTCCTTGTACGGCATCAATACAAAGATGAAATGGATGGTATGTGTAAAAAACTATGGTTGTCTGACCGTCGAAATCGGACGAAGCAGGATCATCACCTGCTCACTTGGGAATTAATGTGGAGGCATCCGGCTATATATCTATATACATGGATTTTACAGCATATTCTGCTATCAAGTATGGAGAGAATGGTAAAAAGCCAATGAAAGGATGAGAATCATTGAGTGAACATTACTACTCCAAAGCTCCGTCTTCTTCAAGTGATCCACATACATGGAGTTACACACTTAGAGGAAATGATTTGCTCTTTACAACTGATCAAGGTGTTTTTTCTAAGCGTGAGGTGGATTTTGGCTCACGATTGCTCATTGAAACGTTTGAAGAGCCGTTGATTCAAGGGGACTTTTTGGATGTCGGCTGCGGCTACGGTCCGATTGGTTTAGCTTTAGCAAAATCTTTCCCTGAGCGCAAGGTGGAGATGGTTGACATTAATGAACGAGCGATTGCGTTAGCCCGCCAAAATCAGCAGCAAAATCAAATTCATAATGCCATCATCTATGAAAGCAATTTGTTTCAAGAGATCGGAATGAAAAAGTTCGCTGCCATTTTAACGAATCCCCCAATTCGTGCGGGAAAGCAGATCGTTCATTCGATTTTTGCAGAAAGTGTGGATCATCTCCTTTCTGGTGGAGAATTATGGATTGTGATTCAGAAGAAGCAAGGGGCTCCTTCCGCTCTTGAAAAACTCCAATCACTATTTCCAGAAGTAGAAGTAATAACAAAGAAAAAAGGATATTATATCATAAAGGCAAAAAAATATTGACAGTTTTTTTTAGCTATGATAGCATTATAAAATGCCAAATGTGTAACCTTATGTAGCTATCTATAATTCATATGTATAATTTTATTTCTAATGGGGAAAATTATAAAATCAATAAATAGGTGAAAATGTGGTTTTCTTGTTATAGAAACCATTTTTCTTTTGTCTGATAGTAAGGCAAAAAATGCCTTCATCAGCAAGGCAGCCTTCTACTTTTTTATCAACGCTTGAATTTGAGGGGTGAATCAGTTGACAGGTCAACTAGTTCAATATGGACGACACCGCCAACGAAGAAGTTACGCGCGTATTAGTGAGGTATTGGAATTACCAAACCTTATCGAAATTCAGACCTCCTCTTACCAATGGTTTCTTGATGAAGGTCTGAGAGAAATGTTCAAAGAAATTTCGCCAATTGAGGATTTTTCCGGAAATCTATCTCTTGAATTTATCGACTATAGCCTAGGAGAGCCGAAATACTCAGTCGAAGAGTCGAAAGAACGCGATGTTACATATGCGGCACCTCTTCGCGTAAAAGTGCGCCTGATTAATAAAGAAACAGGCGAAGTAAAAGAGCAAGATGTTTTCATGGGCGATTTCCCTCTAATGACAGAGACGGGAACGTTTATTATTAACGGTGCCGAACGGGTCATTGTTTCGCAGCTTGTACGTTCTCCAAGCGTATATTATAGCGGAAAAGTAGATAAAAACGGCAAACGCGGATTCTCAGCCACTGTTATCCCAAACCGAGGCGCATGGCTGGAGTATGAAACAGATGCAAAGGACGTTGTCTATGTTCGCATTGACCGTACTCGTAAACTGCCTGTCACCGTGCTTTTGCGTGCTCTTGGATTTGGATCCGATCAAGAGATTATCGATTTAATCGGTGAAAACGAGTATATTCGTAATACGCTTGAAAAAGATAATACAGAAAATACGGAGAAAGCGTTACTAGAAATTTACGAGCGCTTACGTCCTGGCGAGCCGCCGACAGTAGAAAACGCGAA
Source organism: Anoxybacillus sp. P3H1B (assembly GCF_001560855.1). Lineage (NCBI taxonomy): Bacteria > Bacillati > Bacillota > Bacilli > Caryophanales > Anoxybacillaceae > Anoxybacillus > Anoxybacillus sp. P3H1B. The sequence continues at coordinate 22,184 of NZ_LPUG01000025.1, forward strand.
AAGCTTGCTTATTTCTCGTTTTTTTGATCCAAAACGCTATGATTTAGCGAGCGTCGGCCGCTATAAAATTAACAAAAAACTTCATATCAAAAATAGACTTTTCAATCAACGGCTTGCTGAAACACTCGTTCATTCGGAGACTGGTGAAATTATCGCTGAAAAAGGAACGATGATTGATCGCAGAACGCTTGATCGAATTCTACCTTATCTCGAAAACGGGATCGGCTTCCGGACATATAAGCCATTCGGTGGTGTAGTAGATGAGGAGTTTACGCTTCAGTCCATTAAAATTTATGCACCGAATGATCCTGATGGTGAGCAAGTCATTAATGTCATTGGCAACGGATACATTGCTGAAGATGTCAAACACATTACGCCAAGCGATATTATTGCGTCCATTAGCTATTTCTTCAACCTTCTCCATGGAGTAGGTGACACGGATGATATCGATCATTTAGGAAACCGGCGCCTTCGTTCTGTAGGAGAGCTGTTGCAAAACCAATTCCGTATCGGTTTATCGCGCATGGAACGGGTAGTTCGCGAGCGCATGTCGATTCAGGACACAAATACGATCACACCTCAACAGCTTATTAATATTCGTCCAGTGATTGCTGCTATTAAGGAATTCTTTGGCAGCTCACAGCTTTCACAATTTATGGATCAAACCAATCCGCTTGCTGAGCTGACTCATAAGCGCCGTTTATCCGCATTAGGACCAGGCGGTTTAACTCGCGAACGTGCGGGTATGGAAGTGCGTGACGTACACTATTCTCACTATGGACGCATGTGTCCGATTGAAACACCTGAGGGGCCAAACATCGGTTTAATTAACTCTTTATCTACGTATGCCAAAGTTAATAAATTTGGATTCATTGAAACACCTTATCGCCGAGTTGACCCTGAAACAGGAAAAATCACGGACCGCATCGACTATTTAACGGCTGACGAAGAAGATAACTATGTGGTAGCGCAGGCAAATGCCAGAATTGCTGAGGATGGAACATTCCTAGATGAAGATATTGTAGCGCGCTTCCGTGGTGAAAACATTGTCGTTAAACGCGATCGCGTCGACTATATGGACGTATCGCCGAAACAGGTCGTATCAGCGGCGACTGCGTGTATTCCATTCTTAGAAAATGACGATTCCAACCGAGCGTTGATGGGAGCAAACATGCAACGCCAAGCGGTGCCGTTATTGCAGCCGGAAGCACCAATTGTTGGTACAGGAATGGAATATGTATCAGCTAAAGATTCAGGTGCTGCTGTTATTTGTAAGCATCGTGGAATTGTTGAGCGGGTGGAAGCAAAAGAAATTTGGGTTCGCCGTTTGGTGGAAGTTGACGGGAAAGAGATAAAAGGCGATCTGGACAAATATCGTCTGCTTAAATTTGTTCGTTCCAACCAAGGAACATGCTATAATCAACGCCCAATTGTGAAAAAAGGCGATATTGTTGAAAAAGGAGAAATTCTCGCAGACGGACCATCAATGGAAAAAGGTGAACTGGCGCTCGGTCGCAACGTATTAGTTGCCTTTATGACATGGGATGGTTATAACTACGAAGACGCGATCATTATGAGCGAACGTCTTGTAAAAGAAGATGTATATACGTCTGTTCACATTGAAGAATATGAATCAGAATCTCGTGACACAAAATTGGGACCAGAGGAAATCACCCGCGATATTCCAAACGTTGGAGAAGACGCGTTGCGCAATCTAGATGAGCGCGGCATTGTGCGAATTGGCGCAGAAGTAAAAGACGGAGATTTGCTAGTAGGGAAGGTCACACCAAAAGGGGTGACAGAGCTGACAGCGGAAGAACGTCTGCTTCATGCTATCTTCGGAGAAAAAGCGCGTGAAGTGCGCGACACCTCGCTTCGTGTACCACACGGTGGCGGCGGGATCGTACTGGATGTCAAAGTCTTTAACCGAGAAGATGGGGATGAACTTCCTCCCGGCGTGAACCAGCTTGTGCGTGTATACATTGTTCAAAAACGGAAAATCTCTGCTGGAGATAAAATGGCTGGTCGTCACGGAAACAAAGGGGTTATCTCAAGAATTCTTCCGGAAGAAGATATGCCATTTTTACCAGATGGAACACCGGTGGATATCATGTTAAACCCATTGGGCGTTCCTTCACGCATGAACATTGGTCAGGTGCTTGAATTGCATTTGGGAATGGCTGCGAGAAAGCTTGGTCTTCATGTTGCTTCACCAGTATTCGATGGAGCTCGCGAAGAAGACGTTTGGGCCATTTTGGAGGAAGCTGGAATGGCACGTGATGCCAAAACGGTGCTTTATGATGGAAGAACTGGTGAGCCGTTCGATAATCGTGTCTCTGTCGGAATCATGTACATGATTAAACTTGCGCACATGGTTGACGATAAGCTCCATGCTCGTTCTACAGGTCCATACTCGCTTGTCACGCAACAGCCGCTTGGCGGTAAAGCTCAATTTGGCGGCCAGCGTTTTGGTGAGATGGAGGTTTGGGCTCTTGAGGCTTATGGTGCGGCATATACGCTACAAGAAATTTTGACTGTGAAGTCGGACGATGTAGTGGGTCGCGTAAAAACTTACGAAGCCATTGTCAAAGGTGAAAATGTTCCAGAACCAGGCGTTCCGGAATCATTTAAAGTTTTAATCAAAGAGCTTCAAAGCTTAGGAATGGATGTGACGATCCTTTCAAGTGACGAGAAAGAAATCAACATGGAAAACTTTGACGAAGATGATGATGTCCAACCAGCAGAAGCCATTGCCGTTGGAATAGAAGTGGAAAAAGAAGAAGAAAAAGATGCAGTGACAAAGGAATAAACCGATAAGGCAAAAAGGGTAAAACCTGGAGATTGAGAGGGAGGTAGGCCCCTTGCTAGATGTAAATAACTTTGAGTATATGAAAATCGGACTCGCTTCGCCGGAAAAAATTCGCTCTTGGTCCTATGGCGAAGTGAAAAAACCAGAAACGATTAACTATCGTACACTCAAGCCTGAAAAAGACGGGTTGTTCTGCGAGCGCATTTTTGGACCAACGAAAGACTGGGAATGCCATTGTGGAAAATATAAGCGCGTACGTTATAAAGGTGTTGTTTGCGATCGTTGTGGTGTAGAAGTTACTCGAGCGAAAGTTCGCCGTGAGCGTATGGGCCATATTGAACTGGCTGCCCCTGTTTCGCATATATGGTATTTTAAAGGGATTCCGAGCCGCATGGGACTTGTCCTAGACATGTCCCCGCGAGCTTTGGAAGAGGTAATTTATTTTGCCTCATATGTTGTTACAGATCCCGGAGATACACCGCTTGAGAAAAAGCAGCTTCTTTCCGAGAAGGAGTATCGTGCCTATCGTGAAAAATACGGAAGCTCATTCCAAGCATCAATGGGAGCAGAAGCCATTAAAAAGCTTTTACAGGATATTGATCTTGAAAAAGAAGTAGAAACATTAAAAGAAGAGCTAAAAACAGCGCAAGGACAACGGCGCGCTCGGGCGATTAAACGCTTAGAAGTGTTGGAAGCCTTCCGTAATTCCGGAAATGATCCAGCATGGATGGTGCTTGACGTACTTCCGGTTATTCCGCCTGAATTGCGCCCAATGGTTCAATTAGACGGTGGCCGTTTTGCGACTTCAGACTTAAATGATTTATATCGCCGTGTCATTAACCGGAACAATCGCTTGAAGCGTTTATTAGATCTGGGTGCGCCAAGCATCATTGTGCAAAACGAAAAAAGGATGCTTCAAGAAGCGGTGGATGCGTTAATTGACAATGGACGCCGTGGCCGTCCGGTAACAGGGCCAGGGAACCGTCCGCTTAAATCTTTATCGCATATGCTAAAAGGTAAACAAGGGCGTTTCCGCCAAAACTTACTTGGTAAACGCGTGGACTATTCTGGCCGCTCTGTAATCGTCGTCGGCCCGAACTTAAAAATGTATCAATGCGGTTTGCCAAAAGAAATGGCGCTGGAGCTCTTCAAGCCATTTGTTATGAAAGAGCTGGTTGAGCGTGGTTTGGCTCATAATATTAAAAGCGCGAAACGGAAAATCGAGCGTGTGCACCCGGAAGTTTGGGATGTATTGGAGTCTGTCATTAAAGAACATCCAGTGCTTTTAAACCGTGCTCCAACTTTGCATAGACTTGGAATTCAAGCGTTTGAACCAACGCTTGTTGAAGGACGGGCAATTCGTCTGCATCCGCTTGTATGTACAGCCTATAATGCGGACTTTGACGGAGACCAAATGGCTGTACACGTTCCGTTATCAGCAGAAGCACAAGCGGAAGCGCGTTTGCTTATGCTGGCGGCCCAGAACATTTTGAATCCGAAAGATGGAAAACCAGTTGTTACTCCTTCACAGGATATGGTGTTAGGAAACTATTACTTGACGATGGAACGCGAGGGTGCGGTCGGTGAAGGAATGATCTTCAAAGATACAGATGAGGCGTTGCTCGCTTACCATAGCGGCTACGTGCATTTGCACACTCGAATTGCCATCCATGCGGGTTCGTTGAAAAATGAAACGTTCACAGAAGAGCAAAATCAGAAGTTGCTCATTACAACCGTCGGGAAGTTGATCTTTAACGAAATTCTGCCGAAGTCTTTCCCGTATATTAACGAGCCGACGCAGGAAAATATTGAAGAAAGAACGCCGGATAAATACTTCCTTGATAAAGGTGTAAACGTAAAAGAAGAAATCCGCAAGCGCGAGCTTGTGCCTCCATTTAAAAAGAAAATACTTGGTAATATTATTGCTGAAGTATTTAAACGGTTCAAAATCACGGAAACATCTAAAATGTTAGACCGGATGAAGGATCTTGGATTTAAGTATTCGACAAAAGCTGGTATCACTATTGGTGTAGCCGATATCGTCGTATTGCCGGAAAAGCAAGAAATCCTTCAAGAAGCGCAAACGAAAGTAGATACAGTGTTAAAGCAATTTAGACGCGGTTTAATTACAGATGAAGAGCGTTATGAACGTGTCATTTCCGTGTGGAGCGCTGCGAAAGATAAAATTCAAAGCAAGCTGATGGAGTCCTTAGATAAGCGTAACCCGATCTTTATGATGAGTGATTCTGGAGCGCGTGGTAACGCCTCTAACTTTACACAGCTTGCAGGTATGCGCGGATTGATGGCGAACCCGGCGGGACGCATTATCGAATTGCCGATCAAATCATCCTTCCGTGAAGGTTTAACAGTATTGGAATACTTTATTTCCACACATGGTGCGCGTAAAGGACTTGCTGATACAGCATTAAAAACAGCGGACTCTGGTTATTTAACGCGCCGACTTGTCGACGTTGCCCAAGATGTCATTGTTCGTGAAGATGATTGCGGTACAGACCGTGGTATGCTTGTGAAATCACTAACTGATGGAACAGAAGTGATTGTGAAGCTAGAGGAGCGTCTAGTAGGGCGCTATGCGCGGAAAACAGTGAAGCATCCAGAAACAGGAGAAATTCTAGTAAAAGAGAACGAAATGATCACAGAGGATATTGCTAACGCTATTATTAAAGCCGGTATTGATCAAGTATGGATTCGTTCTGCTTTTACATGCAACACTCGCCATGGAGTATGTAAAAAATGTTATGGCCGCAACCTTGCTACTGGTGCAGAAGTAGAAGTAGGAGAAGCAGTTGGTATTATCGCTGCCCAATCCATCGGTGAACCTGGTACACAGCTAACGATGCGTACATTCCACACAGGTGGGGTAGCAGGAGACGATATTACACAAGGTTTGCCTCGGGTTCAGGAGCTATTCGAAGCGCGTAATCCGAAGGGGCAAGCGGTCATCTCTGAAATTGACGGTGTCGTTGTTGCTATTAATGAAACGAGAGACCGTCAACAAGAAATCGTCGTAAAAGGCGAGGTTGAGACACGAACATATACGGCTCCATACAACGCAAGATTAAAAGTTCAAGAAGGAAAGCAAGTTGAGAGAGGTCAAGAGTTGACAGAAGGATCGATTGATCCGAAGGAGCTCCTCAAAGTAAAAGACATCACGGCTGTTCAAGAGTACTTGTTGCGTGAAGTGCAAAAAGTATACCGGATGCAAGGGGTAGAAATTAGCGATAAGCATATTGAAGTGATGGTGCGTCAAATGCTTCGCAAAGTTCGAGTCATTGACGCTGGAGACACAGATGTACTTCCAGGCACCTTGCTTGATGTTCATCAATTTACAGATGCGAATATGCAGGTTCTGCTTGAAGGAAAACGTCCAGCTACGGCTCGCCCAGTGCTTCTTGGTATTACAAAAGCGTCACTCGAAACAGATTCGTTCTTATCGGCTGCTTCATTCCAAGAAACGACGCGTGTGTTAACGGATGCAGCTATCAAAGGTAAGCGCGATGAATTGCTTGGCTTAAAAGAAAATGTGATCATCGGTAAGCTTGTGCCAGCCGGAACGGGAATGGCGCGTTATCGAAAAATCAAGCCTGCTGTTAAACAGCATCAAGATGAACAGGTAACAACCAAGTAAATCATGATTCATGGAGTTACCGGCAGGTAAGACCTGCCGGTAACAAATTCATCAAATAAGAGTTGACAATGTCATGTAGAACATGTTAATGTAATAAAGGTGTTCCGAAAACCTGTTGCTTTGGAGGATATGGCATATGTCTTATGAAAAAGTATTACAGGCTCAACAAGTGTTAGTGGGAACAAAGCAAACAATGCGCGTCCTAAAAGAAGGAATCGTACAGGAAGTAGTGGTTGCCGAGGATGCTGATCCAGCCATTACCACTAAAATTATGGAAGCAGCAAACAAAGCAGGCGTCCCTGTAACAAAGGTAGATTCGATGAAGAAGCTTGGAGAAGCGTGTAAAATCCAAGTAAGGGCCGCAGCTGTTGCGATTATTCGTTAAAACTGTTTTTGTGGATTTTCTACAAAAACTTTGTTTTTGCATAAATAATGAGCCACCTGGATGTGTGGACTTGAACTTATGTGTGAAGGGAGGATTTTTATTATGCCTACAATTAACCAATTAGTACGCAAAGGCCGTACGAAAAAAGTTGTGAAATCTAAATCCCCTGCTTTAAATAAAGGGTATAACAGCTTCAAAAAAGTACAAACGAACGTTGCTTCTCCGCAAAAACGCGGTGTATGTACACGTGTAGGTACAATGACGCCGAAGAAGCCAAACTCAGCGCTTCGTAAATATGCCCGTGTGCGTTTATCAAACGGAATCGAGGTAACAGCATACATTCCGGGTATCGGTCACAACCTACAAGAGCACAGTGTTGTATTAATTCGCGGTGGTCGTGTTAAAGACTTGCCGGGTGTGCGCTATCACATCGTTCGTGGTGCATTAGATACTGCAGGTGTGGCTAACCGTATGCAAGGCCGTTCTAAATACGGTGCTAAAAAACCAAAAGCTGCTAAAAAATAATAGATGATGACAATTGAAAAAATAGGATTTTTTTCTTGAAAGGAGGAAAAACTATGCCACGTAAAGGTTCGGTTGCGAAAAGAGATGTACTACCAGATCCAATTTACAATTCGAAACTCGTAACACGCCTCATCAACAAAATCATGATTGATGGTAAAAAAGGAAAGGCGCAAAAAATTCTTTACACATCGTTCGACATTATTCGTGAACGCACTGGCAAAGATCCGATGGAAGTATTTGAACAAGCATTAAAAAATGTAATGCCTGTTCTTGAGGTGCGTGCACGTCGCGTTGGTGGTGCGAACTACCAAGTTCCAGTAGAGGTTCGTCCTGACCGCCGCACAACATTAGGTCTTCGTTGGTTAGTAAACTACGCTCGTCTTCGTGGTGAGAAAACGATGGAAGAGCGTTTAGCAAACGAAATTTTAGATGCTGCAAACAATACAGGAGCATCTGTGAAAAAACGCGAAGATACTCACAAAATGGCAGAGGCAAACAGAGCATTTGCTCACTATCGCTGGTAATCGTATTGCCTTAATGAAACGATGGATCTTTTATGTCCAATGAGGAAAATAGGTGAAGACGATCAGGTGTTGACCTTGTTCGTATACTCACCTATCTTCCTATATTTGCAACTATTTATTAAATTAAGATACTTAACTTATCAAGGAAGGAGAAAAAACCAAGATGGCAAGAGAGTTCTCCTTAGAAAACACTCGCAATATTGGTATCATGGCTCATATCGATGCCGGTAAAACGACAACAACGGAACGTATCCTTTTCTATACAGGTCGCGTTCATAAAATCGGTGAAGTGCATGAAGGCGCTGCTACGATGGACTGGATGGAACAAGAGCAAGAGCGCGGGATTACCATCACGTCTGCGGCGACAACAGCTCAATGGAAAGGTCATCGTATTAACATTATCGACACACCAGGACACGTAGATTTCACAGTGGAAGTTGAACGTTCTTTACGCGTTTTAGACGGAGCAGTAGCAGTACTTGATGCGCAATCTGGGGTAGAGCCTCAGACTGAAACGGTATGGCGTCAGGCGACTACATACGGTGTTCCTCGTATTGTATTCGTTAACAAAATGGACAAAATCGGCGCTGATTTCTTATATTCTGTTAAAACACTTCATGACCGTTTGCAAGCGAATGCTCATCCGGTCCAATTGCCGATTGGCGCTGAAGATCAATTCAATGGCATTATTGATCTTGTTGAAATGTGCGCTTATCATTACCACGATGAATTAGGTAAAAACATTGAGCGCATTGAAATTCCAGAAGATTACCGCGATGTAGCAGAAGAATATCGCGGGAAATTGATTGAAGCAGTAGCGGAGCTTGATGAAGAATTAATGATGAAATATTTAGAAGGAGAAGAGGTTACAACAGAGGAATTAAAGGCAGCAATCCGTAAAGCCACTATTTCTGTTGAATTCTTCCCAGTATTCTGCGGCTCTGCTTTCAAAAACAAAGGTGTTCAGTTAATGCTAGATGGAGTCGTAGATTACCTACCTGCTCCAGTGGACATCCCGCCAATTAAAGGGGTTGTTCCAGATACAGAAGAAGAGACAGTGCGTGAATCTCGCGATGATGCTCCATTTGCAGCATTAGCGTTTAAAATTATGACAGACCCTTACGTTGGTAAGTTGACGTTCTTCCGCGTATATTCTGGTGCATTAGATTCCGGTTCATACGTATTGAACTCGACAAAACGTAAACGTGAACGTATCGGTCGTATTCTACAAATGCATGCGAACCACCGCCAAGAAATTTCTACAGTATATGCGGGTGATATCGCTGCAGCAGTAGGTTTAAAAGATACAACGACTGGAGATACTCTGTGCGATGAAAAAGATCCTGTTATTTTGGAATCGATGACATTCCCAGAGCCAGTTATTCAAATTGCGATTGAACCAAAATCAAAAGCAGACCAAGACAAAATGAGCACAGCGTTGCAAAAGCTTCAAGAAGAAGACCCAACATTCCGCGCGTGGACAGACCAAGAAACAGGTCAGACCATTATTGCGGGTATGGGTGAGCTTCACCTTGATATCATTGTTGACCGTATGCGTCGGGAGTTCAAAGTAGAAGCGAATGTAGGTGCTCCACAAGTTGCATACCGCGAAACATTCCGCAAGTCTGCTCAAGTAGAAGGTAAATTCGTACGTCAGTCTGGTGGTCGCGGTCAATACGGTCACGTTTGGATTGAATTTACGCCAAACGAAGAAGGAAAAGGCTTTGAATTTGAAAATGCGATTGTCGGTGGGGTTGTTCCAAGAGAGTATATCCCGGCAATTCAAGCGGGTCTTGAAGACGCAATGCAAAATGGTGTTCTCGCTGGATATCCAGTTGTTGATATCAAAGCGAAACTATTCGATGGTTCTTACCACGATGTAGACTCAAGTGAAATGGCATTCAAAATTGCTGCTTCTCTTGCATTGAAAAACGCAGCAACAAAATGTGACCCAGTATTACTTGAGCCAATTATGAAAGTAGAAGTTGTCATTCCAGAAGAATACCTTGGTGACATTATGGGTGACATCACTTCTCGCCGCGGACGCGTAGAAGGCATGGAGGCTCGCGGTAACGCGCAAGTGGTACACGCGATGGTTCCATTATCCGAAATGTTCGGATATGCAACTTCATTGCGTTCTAATACGCAAGGACGCGGAGTATTCTCCATGGTATTTGATCACTATGAAGAAGTTCCAAAGAGCATTGCTGAGGAAATCATCAAAAAAAATAAAGGCGAATAATTGATTTTCTAGCATTGTTCAAGTATAAATACTTATGTAAGACTTGGGAGCAGACATGCTTGCATGTTTGCTTCCAAGCATTCAATATACTTAAAAATTAAAATGAAAATTATTATTTAAGGAGGATATCTATAATGGCTAAAGCGAAATTTGAACGCTCTAAACCACACGTTAACATTGGTACAATTGGCCACGTTGACCATGGTAAAACAACTTTAACAGCTGCAATCACAACTGTTCTTGCGAAACAAGGTAAAGCAGAAGCTCGTGCATACGATCAAATCGACGCTGCTCCAGAAGAGCGTGAGCGCGGTATCACAATCTCAACTGCACACGTTGAGTACGAAACTGACAACCGCCACTATGCACACGTTGACTGCCCAGGACACGCTGACTACGTGAAAAACATGATCACTGGTGCGGCACAAATGGACGGCGCGATCCTTGTAGTATCTGCTGCTGACGGTCCAATGCCACAAACTCGTGAGCACATTCTTCTTTCTCGCCAAGTAGGCGTACCATACATCGTAGTATTCTTAAACAAATGCGATATGGTAGACGACGAGGAATTATTAGAACTTGTTGAAATGGAAGTTCGTGACCTATTGTCTGAATACGAATTCCCTGGCGATGAAATCCCAGTAATCAAAGGTTCTGCGTTAAAAGCTCTTGAAGGTGACGCTGAATGGGAAGCTAAAATCGTTGAGCTTATGAACGCTGTTGATGAGTATATCCCAACTCCACAACGCGACACTGATAAACCATTCATGATGCCAGTTGAGGACGTATTCTCTATCACTGGTCGTGGTACAGTTGCTACTGGTCGTGTTGAGCGCGGTATCTTAAAAGTTGGTGACGTTGTAGACATCATCGGTCTTGCTGATGAGCCAAAATCTACAACAGTTACTGGTGTAGAAATGTTCCGTAAGCTTCTTGACCAAGCAGAAGCTGGTGACAACATCGGTGCACTTCTTCGCGGTGTTGCTCGCGATGAAATCCAACGTGGTCAAGTACTTGCAAAACCAGGCACAATCACACCACACACAAAATTTAAAGCAGAAGTTTACGTATTATCTAAAGAAGAAGGTGGACGTCATACCCCATTCTTCTCTAACTACCGTCCACAATTCTACTTCCGTACAACTGACGTTACTGGTATCATCACTCTACCAGAAGGCGTAGAGATGGTTATGCCTGGCGACAACATCGAAATGACAGTAGAATTGATTGCACCTATCGCGATTGAAGAAGGTACAAAATTCTCTATCCGCGAAGGTGGACGTACAGTAGGCGCTGGCGTTGTATCTTCTATCATTGAATAATCATAGAAAGGGTTTGCTTCAAGCAAACCCTTTTTTATTGTTGAAAATCTATCTGGGCAGCGTTGTCTTCATTACTTGTCTATGACGGAAAGTTGCGTCGCCATCAAAAAGATGAAAATTGTGTTTTGCTATGTTTTGGTTCTCATAAATAATAAAAACTCGTGGTGCTAGATCTAATCGAATCACTTATTGTCTCCATGCTTGTATACATATGATGATATCTATTAAAACTCATGATCGTTTGACTGCAAAAGTAAATCATCATCCGCTCATATGAGAATCAAATCATGTCGATATGAAAGTATTTTCAACATAGACTCAAGAAATAGGGGCCTAAATCTCAATAATGAAATTCAGGCCAATAGGTTTATAAATGTCCCCATTCGTCTACAATGGATTCAGGCATTTTTGACACGCGTTGATAAGCTGTAGCGAAAATCAGTTTTACGATAAAACAATGGATGCAAAGCGAGATTTTGCTTGCATTTCATTATAGATATCTGTATAATATCTAATGTTGGTCTTTGACTGCGATGAAGTGGAAGGTTGCTGACACACCCGGCCGCTTTGCCATGGCGAGTGTGAGGAAATTTCCACGGAGAATGTCTATTTTTAAAATAGGCGAAGAAGGAGGGAAAATAATGGCAAAAGAAAAAATTCGTATCCGTTTAAAAGCTTACGATCATCGAATCCTTGATCAATCTGCTGAGAAAATCGTAGAGACAGCAAAACGTTCAGGTGCAAAAGTATCTGGGCCGATTCCATTACCAACAGAAAGAACTGTTTATACGATTTTACGTGCTGTTCACAAGTATAAAGACTCTCGTGAACAATTTGAAATGCGTACACATAAACGTTTGATCGATATCGTAAACCCAACTCCACAAACTGTGGATTCATTAATGCGTTTGGACTTACCATCCGGTGTCGATATTGAAATCAAGCTTTAATTGTAAAAACGAATTTATAGGAGGTGTGACAAATGACCAAAGGAATCTTAGGGAGAAAAATTGGTATGACGCAGGTATTCGCAGAAAACGGCGATCTAATTCCGGTAACGGTAATTGAAGCGACTCCTAACGTTGTTCTTCAAAAGAAAACAGTTGAAAATGATGGCTATGAAGCAATCCAATTAGGTTTTGAAGATAAACGCGAAAAGTTAGCCAACAAACCGGAAAAAGGTCATGTAGCCAAAGCGAACACTGCACCTAAGCGCTTCATCCGTGAAATCCGCGGTGCTAACGCAGCGGAATACGAAGTTGGTCAGGAAGTCAAAGTTGATATTTTCGCTGAGGGCGATATGATCGATGTAACAGGAGTTTCAAAAGGTAAAGGATTCCAAGGTGCAATTAAGCGCCATGGCCAATCTCGTGGACCTATGGCTCACGGTTCTCGCTATCATCGCCGTCCTGGTTCAATGGGTCCTATTGCGCCAAACCGCGTATTTAAATCGAAAGAATTGCCAGGTCGCATGGGCGGAGAGCGTGTTACAGTTCAAAACTTGAAAATTGTAAAAGTAGATGTAGAACGTAATCTGCTTCTTGTTAAAGGAAATGTACCTGGTCCAAATAAAGGACTTGTTGTGATCAAAAGTGCGGTTAAAGCAAAAGTGAAATAACTTTCTTAAGAAAGGAGGAATTATCCAATGCCAAAAGTAGCATTGTACAACCAAAACGGAGCAACTGTTGGAGAAATTGAATTAAACGATTCCGTATTTGGTATTGAGCCAAATAAACATGTGTTATTTGAAGCAGTGATTATGCAACGTGCTTCTTTGCGTCAAGGAACGCACAAAACGAAAAATCGCGCTGAAGTAAGCGGCGGTGGCCGTAAACCATGGCGCCAAAAAGGTACTGGACGTGCTCGTCAAGGTTCGATCCGCTCTCCACAATGGCGTGGCGGCGGTACTGTGTTTGGTCCAGTTCCACGCAGTTACAGCTACAAGCTTCCAAAGAAAGTTCGTCGTTTAGCTATTAAATCTGCTTTGTCTTCAAAAGTTCTTGAAAATAACATTGTTGTATTAGACAACTTAGCTTTAGAAGCACCAAAAACAAAAGAAATGGTGAAAATTTTAAGCAATCTTTCTGCAGACCGCAAAGCGTTAATCGTAACAGCGGACATCAATGAAAATATCATGCTATCGGCACGCAACATTCCTGGAGTAACAGTGGTTGCTGCTAACGGAATCAACGTGCTTGATGTGTTAAACCACGATAAGCTTGTGATTACAAAAGCAGCCGTGGAAAAAGTAGAGGAGGTGCTTGCATAATGAAAGATCCTCGCGATATTATTAAGCGCCCCGTTATCACTGAAAACTCAATGAATTTAGTGGCTGAGAAAAAATATACATTCGAAGTGGATGTAAAAGCAAACAAAACAGAAGTAAAAGATGCTGTCGAAGCAATTTTTGGCGTAAAGGTTGCGAAAGTCAACATCATGAACTACAAAGGAAAGTTCAAACGAGTTGGCCGTTATAGCGGGCTTACAAACCGCCGTCGCAAAGCGATTGTGACATTAACACCAGACAGCAAAGAGATCGAATTGTTCGAAGTATAAGTTTAACAGAGAAGGAGGGAAACCGACATGGCGATTAAAAAATACAAACCAACGTCCAACGGTCGCCGTGGCATGACAGTTCTTGATTTCTCAGAAATCACAACTGACAAGCCAGAGAAATCATTGCTTGCGCCTTTAAAGAAAAAAGGTGGTCGTAACAACCAAGGTAAGTTGACAGTTCGTCACCAAGGTGGCGGTCATAAGCGTCAATATCGTATCATCGATTTCAAACGCGACAAAGATGGCATTCCAGGACGCGTTGCTACAATCGAGTACGATCCAAACCGTTCAGCGAACATTGCGTTGATTCACTATGTAGATGGTGAAAAACGTTATATTATCGCTCCTAAAAACTTAGAAGTAGGCATGGAAATCATGTCTGGTCCAGAAGCGGACATCAAAGTAGGGAATGCACTACCGCTTGCGAATATCCCTGTTGGTACTTTAGTACACAACATTGAATTGAAACCAGGAAAAGGTGGACAGCTTGTTCGTTCTGCTGGTACATCTGCACAAGTGCTTGGTAAAGAAGGCAAGTATGTTCTTGTTCGTTTAGCTTCTGGTGAAGTTCGCATGATTTTAGGTGCTTGCCGTGCGACAATTGGTCAAGTAGGTAACGAACAACATGAGCTTGTCAATGTTGGTAAAGCAGGACGTGCTCGTTGGTTAGGCATCCGTCCAACTGTTCGCGGTTCCGTTATGAACCCTGTTGATCACCCACATGGTGGTGGTGAAGGTAAAGCACCAATCGGACGCAAGTCGCCAATGACTCCATGGGGTAAACCAACTCTTGGATTCAAAACTCGTAAAAAGAAAAATAAATCCGATAAATTTATTGTACGTCGTCGTAAAAAATAACGGGGTTGAACTACGGTTCTTAAGAACCGTAGAACAATCACGAAGGGAGGTTTATTTATGGGTCGCAGCCTAAAAAAAGGTCCTTTTTGTGATGATCATTTAATGAAAAAAGTTGAAAAGTTAAATGAGACTGGACAAAAACAAGTAATTAAAACATGGTCTCGTCGTTCGACGATTTTCCCACAATTCATCGGTCACACAATCGCGGTATATGATGGACGCAAACATGTACCTGTGTACATTACAGAGGATATGGTAGGACACAAGCTTGGTGAATTCGCACCAACGCGCACATACAAAGGTCATGCTGGCGATGATAAGAAAACAAAACGTTAATGAGAGGAGGCTCATTTATGCAAGCTAAAGCTGTTGCTAGAACAGTTCGTATTGCTCCTCGTAAAGCTCGTTTAGTGATTGATTTGATTCGAGGAAAGCAAGTAGGTGAAGCAGTAGCGATTCTTCGTCATACTCCTAAAGCTGCTTCTCCAATTATTGAGAAAGTATTGAAATCTGCTGTAGCGAATGCAGAGCATAACTATGATATGGATGTTAACAATTTAGTCGTAACAGAGGCATATGTGGATGAAGGTCCAACATTGAAACGCTTCCGTCCTCGCGCAATGGGTCGTGCGAGCGCGATCAACAAACGCACAAGCCATATTACGATCGTTGTTTCAGAAAAGAAGGAGGGATAATCAGTGGGTCAAAAGGTGAATCCAGTCGGTCTTCGCATCGGTATTATCCGTGATTGGGAATCAAGATGGTATGCTGAAAAAGATTATGCGGATCTTTTGCATGAAGACCTTAAAGTGCGTGAGTACATCACGAAACGTTTAAGCGATGCGGCTGTTTCTAAAGTAGAAATCGAACGTGCGGCTAACCGTATCAACATTACGATCCATACTGCTAAACCAGGCATGGTTATCGGTAAAGGCGGCACAGAAGTCGAAGCGCTTCGCAAAGCTCTTAACCAACTAACGGGGAAACGTGTTCATATCAACATTTTAGAAATCAAAAAACCGGATTTAGATGCGAAATTAGTAGCTGAAAATATTGCGCGTCAAATTGAAAACCGCGT
This sequence comes from Anoxybacillus sp. P3H1B, assembly GCF_001560855.1. NCBI lineage: Bacteria > Bacillati > Bacillota > Bacilli > Caryophanales > Anoxybacillaceae > Anoxybacillus > Anoxybacillus sp. P3H1B. Next base: position 38,132 of record NZ_LPUG01000025.1, read on the forward strand.
ATCGTTCCGTCGTGCACAAAAACAAGCGATTCAACGCACAATGCGTGCTGGTGCAAAAGGAATTAAAACAATGGTATCTGGTCGCTTAGGCGGTGCCGATATCGCTCGTTCTGAACACTACAGTGAAGGAACAGTTCCACTCCACACTCTTCGTGCTGACATTGACTATGCAACAGCAGAAGCGGATACAACATATGGAAAAATCGGTGTGAAAGTATGGATTTATCGTGGAGAGGTCCTTCCTGCGAAAAAGAAAACTGAGGAAGGAGGAAATTAATTATGTTAATGCCAAAACGCGTGAAATTCCGTCGTGAACATCGTGGACGCATGAGAGGCCGCGCAAAAGGCGGTACAGAAGTGCATTTCGGTGAATATGGATTACAAGCATTAGAATCTGCTTGGATTACGAACCGTCAAATCGAGGCTGCTCGTCGTGCGATGACTCGTTATATGAGACGTGGCGGTAAAGTTTGGATCAAAATTTTCCCTTCAAAGCCTTATACAGCAAAACCTTTAGAAGTGCGCATGGGTTCCGGTAAAGGGGCGCCTGAAGGTTGGGTAGCGGTTGTAAAACCTGGTAAAGTAATGTTCGAAATTGCGGGTGTTTCTGAAGAAGTAGCACGCGAAGCATTGCGTTTAGCTTCTCATAAACTTCCGATTAAGTGTAAGTTTGTAAAACGTGAAGAAATTGGTGGTGAATCTAATGAAAGCTAAAGAAATCCGTGACCTTACCACTGCCGAGATTGAACAAAAAATTAAATCTTTAAAAGAAGAATTATTCAACCTTCGCTTCCAATTAGCGACAGGCCAATTAGAAAACACAGCTCGCATTCGCGAAGTGCGTAAATCTATTGCCCGCATGAAAACGATCGTTCGCGAGAGAGAGATTGCTGCTAATAAATAAACGCTTGAGAGGAGGTTCGCGACATGAGTGAACGCAATCAACGTAAAGTATACATTGGCCGCGTTGTGTCTGACAAAATGGACAAAACGGTGACGGTTCTTGTAGAAACATACAAAAAACATCCGCTTTATGGAAAGCGTGTTAAATACTCCAAAAAATATAAAGCGCATGACGAAAACAACGTAGCAAAAGTTGGCGATATCGTAAAAATCATGGAAACTCGTCCGCTTTCTGCAACAAAGCGTTTCCGTCTTGTAGAAGTAGTGGAAAAAGCGATTATTCTTTAATGATGTTCGGATGATTGATATAATTCCGAAGGGAGGTTTCGTAAATGATTCAACAAGAAACTCGTATGAAGGTTGCAGATAACTCTGGTGCGCGTGAAGTGCTTGTCATTAAAGTGTTAGGTGGTTCCGGTCGTCGCTATGCGAACATCGGCGATGTTGTTGTAGTGACTGTTAAGGACGCAACACCAGGTGGCGTTGTTAAAAAAGGTCAAGTTGTAAAAGCTGTTGTGGTTCGTACAAAACGTGGTGTGCGTCGCGCAGACGGCTCTTACATTCGCTTTGACGAAAACGCATGCGTGATCATCCGTGACGACAAAAGCCCACGCGGAACTCGTATTTTCGGCCCAGTTGCGCGTGAATTACGTGAAAAAGATTTTATGAAAATCGTTTCTCTAGCTCCAGAAGTGATTTAATGAATAGGAAAAGCCTTTCAAGGAGGTGCGAACTACGATGCATGTAAAAAAAGGTGATAAAGTACAAGTAATCTCTGGTAAAGATAAAGGAAAGCAAGGGGTTGTACTTGCAGCGTTCCCTAAGAAAAACCGAGTGCTTGTAGAAGGAGTAAACATCGTTAAAAAACACGCAAAACCATCTCAAGTAAACCCTCAAGGCGGTATTATTAGCAAAGAGGCACCAATTCACGTTTCAAACGTAATGCCTTTAGATCCTAAAACAGGAACTCCAACTCGCGTAGGCTATAAATTAGTAGATGGAAAAAAAGTACGTTACGCGAAAAAATCTGGTGAAATTTTAGATAAATAATCGTGATGTGAGAAAGGAGGTACTTACATGAACCGCCTAAAAGAAAAATATGTAAAAGAAGTTATTCCTGCTCTTATGAGCAAGTTTAACTATAAATCTGTAATGCAAGTTCCAAAAATCGAAAAAATCGTCATCAACATGGGTGTTGGTGATGCGGTGCAAAACGCGAAAGCATTGGACAATGCTGTTGAAGAGCTAGCATTAATTTCTGGTCAAAAACCAGTTGTCACTCGTGCGAAAAAATCAATCGCTGGTTTCCGTCTTCGTGAAGGTATGCCAATCGGAGCGAAAGTCACATTACGCGGAGAGCGCATGTATGAGTTTTTTGATAAATTAATCTCTGTTTCTCTTCCACGTGTTCGCGACTTCCGCGGCGTATCAAAAAAATCATTCGACGGCCGCGGTAACTATACATTAGGGATCAAAGAACAGCTAATTTTCCCTGAAATTGACTACGATAAAGTCAACAAAGTTCGTGGTATGGACATTGTGATCGTTACAACAGCAAACACTGATGAGGAAGCTCATGAGTTGTTAACATTGCTTGGTATGCCGTTCCAAAAATAATGAATCCCATTTATAAAAAGAGGGAGGCGAAAATGTGGCTAAGAAATCAATGATCGCGAAACAAAAACGCGCACCAAAGTTTAAAGTTCAGGCGTACACTCGCTGCGAACGCTGCGGACGTCCACACTCCGTTTATCGCAAGTTTAAACTTTGCCGTATTTGTTTCCGTGAATTAGCATATAAAGGTCAAATTCCTGGTGTGAAAAAAGCAAGCTGGTAATCAACCCGTGAATTGGGAAGGAGGTAAAACATAATGGTGATGACAGATCCAATTGCAGATATGCTTACTCGCATTCGTAATGCGAACATGGTGCGTCACGAAAAACTTGAAGTCCCTGCTTCGAAAATGAAGAAAGAAATCGCAGAAATCTTAAAACGTGAAGGCTTCATTCGTGATGTCGAATACATCGAAGATAACAAACAAGGTGTTCTCCGTATTTTCTTAAAATACGGTCCAAATAATGAGCGCGTTATTACTGGTCTTAAACGCATCAGCAAGCCTGGTTTGCGCGTTTATGCCAAAGCTAATGAAGTGCCTCGTGTATTGAACGGTTTAGGTATCGCTATTATTTCTACGTCTCAAGGAATTTTAACAGATAAAGAAGCGCGTCAAAAAGGAACTGGCGGCGAAGTGTTAGCATACATCTGGTAATCAGTCTTTTTAAGAATGGAGGTGTCAAGTTATGTCACGTGTTGGTAAAAAACCAATCGAAATTCCTGCAGGTGTAACAGTAACAGTTAACGGCAGCACCGTTACAGTAAAAGGACCGAAAGGCGAATTGACTCGTGCTTTCCATCCTGATATGACAATCACAGTGGAAGACAATATTCTCACAGTTTCTCGTCCAAGTGATGCAAAAGAGCATCGCACTCTTCACGGTACAACACGCAGCTTATTGGCGAACATGGTGGAAGGAGTTTCAAAAGGATACGAGAAAGGCCTTGAATTAGTAGGGGTCGGTTATCGTGCATCAAAACAAGGCAAAAAGCTCGTTCTTAGTGTCGGGTACTCTCATCCTGTTGAAATTGAGCCAGAAGAGGGTCTTGAAATTGAGGTTCCTTCACAAACAAAAATTGTTGTTAAAGGTGCGGACAAACAACGTGTTGGTGAATTAGCAGCAAACATTCGTGCGGTACGCTCTCCAGAACCATACAAAGGAAAAGGTATTCGTTACGAAGGCGAAGTTGTACGTCGTAAAGAAGGTAAAACAGGTAAGAAATAATGCTGCTTAGGTAAATGAAAGGAGTGACGGAAATGATCACTAAGCTTGATAAAAACGCGGTTCGCAAAAAAAGACATGCTCGCGTTCGGAGAAAATTATTTGGAACTGCTGAACGTCCACGCTTAAATGTGTTCCGTTCCAACAAGCACATTTATGCACAAATTATTGATGATGTCAAAGCTGTAACCATTGTTAGTGCTTCTACACTTGATAAAGAGTTCAACTTAGACGCAACTGGAAATGTAGATGCAGCACAAAAAGTGGGCGAATTAGTTGCAAAACGCGCATTAGAAAAAGGAATTAAAAGCGTAGTATTTGACCGCGGTGGATACTTATATCATGGCCGTGTAAAAGCACTTGCTGACGCTGCTCGCGAAGCTGGGTTAGAATTCTAATTATAAAGGAGGGACAGAGATGCGTCGCATTGATCCAAATAAACTTGAACTTGAAGAACGCGTAGTTGCCGTTAACCGTGTAGCAAAAGTAGTAAAAGGTGGACGTCGATTCCGTTTCGCTGCTCTTGTTGTTGTTGGTGACAAGAACGGTCATGTCGGATTTGGAACTGGAAAGGCTCAAGAGGTTCCAGATGCGATTCGCAAAGCGATTGAAGATGCTAAGAAAAACTTGATTACAGTGCCGATCGTTGGTACAACCATTCCTCATGAAGTAGTCGGCCACTTTGGTGCGGGTGAAATCATCTTAAAGCCGGCTTCTGAAGGTACAGGAGTTATCGCAGGTGGTCCAGCTCGTGCAGTACTTGAATTAGCAGGAGTAAGTGACATTCTATCTAAATCCATCGGTTCTAACACGCCTGTCAACATGGTGCGCGCGACAATCGACGGCTTAAAACAATTGAAACGCGCAGAAGATGTAGCAAAATTGCGTGGTAAAACAGTTGAGGAACTGTTAGGATAAGGAGGGAAATACAAATGGCGAAAAAATTAGCGATTACCCTCACTCGCAGCGTGATTGGTCGTCCTGAAGATCAACGTGTCACTGTAAAAACTTTAGGTTTGCGAAAATTGCATCAAACAGTTGTTCATAACGATAATCCAGCGATTCGCGGAATGATTAATAAAGTATCGCATCTTGTGAAAGTACAAGAGCTAGAACAATAATTAGTATAAGGAGGTGCCTCGCGATGAAACTTCATGAATTACAACCAGCACCAGGCTCCCGCAAAGAACGTAACCGTGTGGGTCGTGGTATCGGTTCTGGTAACGGTAAAACGTCTGGTAAAGGTCACAAAGGACAGAATGCTCGTTCAGGTGGCGGTGTAAGACTTGGTTTTGAAGGTGGTCAAACTCCTTTATTCCGTCGTCTTCCAAAACGCGGCTTTACAAACATCAATCGAAAAGAATATGCGATCGTAAATCTTGATACGCTCAACCGCTTTGAAGATGGCACAGAAGTAACACCTGAGCTTCTTTTAGAAACAGGTGTAATCAGCAAGCTGAAAGCTGGTTTGAAAATTTTAGGAAATGGTCAAATTGAGAAAAAATTAACAGTGAAAGCACATAAATTCTCCTCTGCTGCAAAAGAAGCGATTGAAGCTGCTGGCGGTAAAACTGAGGTGATTTAATGTTTCGAACAATCTCCAACTTTATGCGCGTGGGTGACATAAGAAAGAAAATTCTGTTCACCCTCCTTATGCTCATTGTGTTCCGGATTGGGACGTTTATTCCTGTTCCAAGCGTGAACGCTGATGTATTGAAAATGCAAGACCAGTTAAATGTGTTCGGCGTTCTCAATACATTTGGGGGAGGGGCTTTAAAAAACTTCTCCATTTTTGCTATGGGGGTTATGCCTTACATTACAGCATCCATCATCGTACAGCTGCTACAGATGGATGTTGTTCCTAAATTTACGGAATGGTCCAAACAAGGAGAGGTTGGACGACGTAAATTAGCTCAGTTTACCCGCTACTTTACGATTGTGCTTGGCTTCATCGAAGCATTCGGTATGTCATACGGCTTTAACAATATGACAAATGGCATGTTAATTAAAAATCCTGGAGTGCCGACATATTTGCTTATCGCGCTTGTATTAACTGCGGGTACATCGTTTTTAATGTGGTTAGGAGAACAAATTACAGCAAAGGGAGTAGGAAACGGAATCTCCATTATCATCTTTGCGGGTATCGTTTCGGGAATCCCTTCTACTCTTAACCAAATTTACGCCCAGCAGTTTGAAAACGCTGGTGATCAGCTATTTTTAAGAATTGTAACGGTGCTTCTTATCGCTTTAGCTGTGATTGCCATCATTGTTGGAGTCATCTACGTTCAACAAGCGTTTAGAAAGATTCCAATTCAGTATGCAAAGCGATTGGAGGGACGCAGTCCGGTAGGCGGTCACTCTACTCATTTGCCGTTAAAAGTAAATCCGGCAGGGGTTATTCCTGTTATTTTTGCGGTGTCGTTTATTGTTGCACCACCGACAATTGCATCGTTTTTCGGCTCGAATGATGTAACATTGTGGATCAAGAAAACGTTTGATTATACACAGCCAGTTGGTATGATTATATATGTGGCATTAATTATTGCCTTTACGTACTTCTATGCCTTTGTTCAAGTGAACCCGGAGCAAATGGCGGACAATCTGAAAAAACAAGGTGGATATATTCCAGGCATTCGCCCAGGAAGAAACACTCAAGAATACGTAACCAAAGTTCTTTATCGTCTCACATTTGTTGGTTCAATATTTTTAGCAGTAATCGCTGTTCTTCCTGTATTTTTTGTCAAGGTTGCTAATTTGCCAGATTCTGCTCGAATCGGTGGAACGAGCTTGCTGATTGTGATTGGAGTTGCGCTTGAAACCATGAAGCAGCTTGAAAGTCAATTAGTTAAACGACATTACAAAGGTTTCATTAAGTAAAGAGGTTTGCGGGGGAGTTCATTCCCTCTACCTCACTAGAGTTGAGGGGGAACTATGATGAACTTAGTTTTAATGGGATTGCCAGGTGCCGGAAAAGGGACACAGGCAGAAAAAATTGTGGAGAAATATGAGATTCCTCATATTTCAACTGGAGACATGTTTCGAGCAGCTATTAAAGAAAGAACAGCATTAGGATTACAAGCTAAAGAATACATGGATCGTGGCGATCTTGTACCAGACGAAGTAACAATCGGCATCGTTCGTGAACGCTTAAGCAAAGACGATTGCCAAAGAGGATTTTTGCTTGATGGGTTCCCACGAACAGTAGCTCAAGCGGAAGCATTAGAAAGCATGCTAACGGAGCTTGGCCGTTCGATTGATTCCGTTATTAATATTCAAGTAGATAAAGAAATTTTAATGGAACGTTTGACAGGAAGACGCATTTGCAAAGACTGCGGTGCCACATACCATTTAGTATTCAATCCACCTGCCCAATCAGGAGTTTGTGATAAGTGTGGTGGAGAGCTTTACCAGCGTGCAGATGACAATGCCGAAACGGTTGCGAACCGTTTGGAAGTCAATATGAAGCAAGCACAGCCGTTGCTTGATTTTTATCAGTCTAAAGGGTATTTGCACAACATTAACGGACAACAGGAAATTGAACAGGTTTTTGCGGATATTTGTGAATTGCTTGGGGGCTTAAAGTAATGATCATTTGCAAAACCCCTCGTGAAATCGAAGTGATGCGTGAAGCTGGGCGAATCGTAGCTCTTACTCACCAAGAATTGCAAAAACATATTCAGCCTGGAATCACTACTAAAGAGCTTGATCAAATCGCTGAAAAAGTCATTCGCCAGCATGGAGCCACTCCTTCTTTTAAAGGATACAACGGATTCCCGGGCAGCATTTGCGCTTCAGTGAATGAAGAGCTGGTGCACGGCATCCCTGGTAACCGCGTTTTAGAAGAGGGCGATATCATTAGCATTGATATCGGTGCTCAATATAATGGCTACCATGCTGATTCAGCTTGGACGTATCCAGTCGGCCCAATTGCTGACGAAACGAAAAAGCTTCTAGAAGTGACGGAACAATCTTTATATATAGGTTTAAAGGAAGCGAAGCCAGGAGTCCGCTTATCCAATATTTCTCATGCTATTCAAACATATGTAGAAGCACACCATTTTTCAATTGTCCGCGAGTATGTCGGGCATGGAATTGGTCAAAACTTACATGAAGACCCGCAAATTCCACATTATGGTCCGCCAAATAAAGGGCCACGGCTGAAGCCAGGCATGGTATTGTGCATTGAACCGATGGTGAATGCGGGGAGCCGTTATGTAAGAACGCTTGAAGATGATTGGACAGTTGTAACAGTAGACGGAAAAATGTGCGCTCATTTTGAGCATACAATCGCCATTACAGAGACCGGCTATGAGATTTTAACTACCCTCTAATCGAAGGTGAAATCATTGCATACAGGCTCACCATGCCAAATCGGACAAATTGTGTTGATTACACATGGTCGTGAAGCAGGGCAATATGCTGTCGTTGTTGGAATCGTTGATGAGCGGTTTGTTCTGCTTGCTGATGGAAGCAAGCGGAAGTTTGACTTCCCGAAAAAGAAGAATGTCCAGCATATAAAGTTGCTAGACATTATTTCCCCGGAAGTTAAAAACAGCATCCTTGAAACTGGTCGTGTGACAAACGGTAAATTGCGTTATGCATTAATGAAATATGTTACTGATTCGAAGAAGGGAGAGCCGATCCATGGCGAAGGACGATGTAATTGAAGTGGAAGGAACAGTTGTTGAGACATTGCCTAATGCAATGTTTAAGGTGGAGCTTGAAAATGGCCACACAGTGTTAGCACATGTTTCTGGTAAAATTCGCATGCATTTCATTCGTATTTTACCTGGAGATAAAGTTACGGTAGAATTATCTCCATACGATTTAACTCGTGGCAGAATTACGTACCGTTATAAATAATCAGTACTCCGCATGAACAAGGAGGTAAAAAATCATGAAGGTCAGACCATCAGTGAAACCAATCTGCGAAAAATGTAAAGTCATTCGCAGACGTGGAAAAGTTATGGTAATTTGCGAAAACCCAAAACACAAACAAAAACAAGGGTAATTTTTAAGGAGGTGTAAAAATTATGGCACGTATTGCAGGTGTAGATATTCCTCGTGAGAAACGTGTAGTTATTTCTTTAACATACATTTACGGTATCGGTAAACCAACTGCACAAAAAATTCTAGCAGAAGCAGGTGTTTCTGAAGATACTCGCGTTCGCGATTTAACAGAAGAAGAATTAGGGAAAATCCGTGAAATTGTTGACCGCTTAAAAGTAGAAGGAGATCTTCGTCGTGAAGTATCTTTAAATATTAAACGTCTGATGGAAATTGGCTGCTACCGTGGCCTTCGTCATCGCCGCGGCTTGCCAGTTCGCGGTCAAAATACGAAAAACAATGCTCGCACACGTAAAGGTCCGCGCCGCACAGTAGCGAATAAGAAAAAATAATTAGGCAAAGGAGGTACATGAACGAATGGCACGTAAAACAAATACACGCAAACGCCGCGTGAAAAAAAATATTGAATCAGGTATTGCTCATATTCGTTCTACATTTAACAATACAATCGTGACAATTACTGATGTCCATGGCAATGCAATCTCTTGGTCAAGTGCTGGTGCATTAGGGTTCAAAGGTTCTCGTAAGTCTACTCCATTTGCGGCACAAATGGCTGCAGAAGCAGCTGCGAAAGCTTCGATGGAGCATGGTATGAAAACTATTGAGGTAAACGTAAAAGGTCCTGGCGCTGGTCGTGAGGCTGCCATCCGTGCACTTCAAGCTGCTGGATTGGAAATTACAGCAATTAAAGATGTTACTCCTGTTCCACATAATGGATGCCGTCCGCCAAAACGTCGCCGTGTTTAATTTCTCTGTATAGATTTTGTATCCTCTTGTCAATAATGGGATATGATATCGTTTTCTAGCAGAGAAGCTTTACTCATTTAATGCGCACATTCGGGAACTGATTCATGGGGGAATTTCGATTAGACGCATATCGTTTGGTCGGGGTTTCGACGTTTTGAAGGAGGGTATGTATAGATCATGATCGAAATCGAAAAGCCAAAAATCGAGACGGTTGAAATCAGCGAAGATGCCAAGTATGGCAAATTCGTCGTTGAACCACTTGAGCGTGGATATGGTACAACTTTGGGTAACTCCTTACGTCGTATCCTATTATCCTCACTCCCTGGTGCCGCTGTGACATCTATTCAAATAGATGGTGTACTGCATGAGTTTTCAACAATTGAAGGCGTCGTAGAAGATGTGACAGCAATGATCTTAAACATTAAAAAACTTGCGTTGAAAATTTACTCTGAAGAAGAAAAGACGCTTGAAATTGATGTACAGGGTGAAGGAGTTGTCACGGCTGCGGATATTACTCACGACAGCGATGTTGAGATACTAAATCCGGATCTTCATATTGCTACGCTGGCCGAAGGCGGTCATCTTCGCATGAGAATGACGGCAAGACGCGGGCGTGGGTATACTCCAGCTGATGCGAATAAACGCGAGGATCAGCCAATAGGTGTTATCCCTATCGATTCGATTTATACACCGGTATCGCGCGTATCTTATCAAGTAGAAAACACTCGTGTTGGGCAAGTGACCAATTATGATAAGTTAACGCTGGATGTATGGACAGATGGAAGCATTGGTCCGAAAGAAGCCGTTGCTCTTGGCGCTAAAATTTTGACAGAGCACTTAAATATTTTCGTCGGTCTTACAGATGAAGCACAAAATGCAGAAATCATGGTTGAAAAAGAAGAAGACCAAAAGGAAAAAGTGCTTGAAATGACAATCGAGGAACTCGATTTGTCCGTTCGTTCCTATAACTGCTTGAAGCGTGCAGGAATCAACACTGTTCAAGAGCTCGCACAGAAAACAGAAGAAGATATGATGAAAGTGCGCAACCTAGGACGGAAATCCCTTGAGGAAGTCAAAGCAAAGCTTGAGGAGCTAGGGTTAGGGTTGCGTAAAGATGACTAGTTAACATTTGATTAACTAGGCATTTTCATGTTACAAGTTATTCAAAAAAGGAGGGACATCTCTCATGTCATACAGAAAATTAGGACGCACAAGCGCTCAACGTAAAGCGTTACTTCGTGACTTAGCTACGGATTTAATTATTAATGAGCGCATTGAAACGACAGAAGCTCGTGCAAAAGAATTGCGCTCTGTAGTAGAAAAAATGATTACTTTAGGAAAACGCGGCGATCTACATGCTCGTCGTCAAGCAGCTGCATTTATCCGCCCAGAGGTAGCAAACACAGAAACTGGTCAGGATGCGATTCAAAAATTATTTAGCGATATCGCTCCTCGCTACCAAGAGCGTCAAGGCGGCTACACTCGCATCATGAAACTTGGACCACGTCGTGGCGACGGCGCTCCAATGGTTGTTATTGAACTCGTTTAATACGATTCGGTTGACTAACAAGGGCGAGACAGTTTATTTTGAACTGGATCTATGCCCTTTTTTTATTTCCCTTTTGAATATGTGATGTAGTAGAGTAAAGAGTAGAGATAGATATTCCGTGGTGTTAGATCCAATCGCTCCATTGGTTAGCCTTGGGTTCTATGACTTGGAACGAACGGTATGTGTAAAAATTGATGATTGGGAGACAAGGAGATGACTGGTCTCGGTCACGCTTTGGTGCCGACCCATAAGCCTCTTTACAGACAACCTATTTGTGAGGAAGCGGTGTCGTTCCGTCACGCAACCGCCGAAGCAATCGGGTCATCACCAGCTCACACAGGGACAAATGGTAAAGCCTTCATATACGCGTAATGCTCAACAAGCGCCACGGTGTATAGATGTAACTTACCATGACTGCATATCCATGCAAAAGTTAAGAGGCTAAGTTGCATCTATATAGATCGAGATGAGAGGAAGAAGAAGAGTGGAAGAAATAGCGGTATCAGTAGAAAATCTTTTCTTTCAATATCCTAATCAACCGAATGATGCGATTCGCAATGTTAGCTTTCAAATCAAAAAAGGTGAATGGGTCGCCATTGTTGGCCATAATGGCTCTGGCAAATCGACGATTGCGAAGCTTCTCATGGGTCTATTAAAGCCGAAAAGCGGCATCATCAAAGTATTTGATCAGTTGCTAAATGAAGAAACGATTTGGAGTATTCGCAAACGCATGGGCATCGTTTTTCAAAATCCAGACAATCAATTTGTTGGAACTACTGTGCAAGATGACATTGCTTTTGGTTTGGAAAATAACGGAGTTCCTCGGGAACAGATGATTGAGCGTGTGAAGTCTGCTATTCAGCAAGTAGGAATGGAAGAATTTTTGTTAAGAGAGCCTCATTATTTATCAGGGGGACAAAAGCAGAGAGTCGCTATTGCTGGAGTGATTGCGTTACAGCCAGATATCATTATTTTAGATGAGGCTACCTCAATGCTTGATCCGCGCGGAAGGAGAGAGGTCATTGGGGCCATCGAAAAGCTAAAAGTGAAACACCATATGACGGTCATCTCTATCACCCACGATTTAGAAGAGGCGATGAAAGCGGATAAAATGATTGTGATGAACCGTGGCGAGACCATGTCTGAGGGAACACCACAGCAAATTTTCTCTTTGGGAGAAAAGCTGGAGGAAATTCGTTTAGATCTTCCCTTTGTCATTAAAATAAGAAATGAATTAAAGCAGGCGGGGCTTCCCCTTCAATTGAATGATGCGTCGCTAGAGGGGCTGGTGAATGAATTATGGACATTGTATTTGAACAAGTAGAACATATTTATCAGGCGAATTCACCGTTTTCACAAAGAGCTTTATACGATGTCAATTTATCGATAAAAAGTGGCACTTACGTGGCGATTATCGGCCATACTGGATCTGGAAAATCTACATTGCTGCAGCATTTAAATGGGCTCTTGCAGCCAACAAAGGGCATGGTATGCGTTGATGATTATGTCATTCATAGCGCCAAACAAGCGAAACAGCTGAAGCCACTGCGTCAAAAGGTGGGAATTGTTTTTCAATTTCCTGAACATCAATTATTTGAGGAAACGGTAGAGAAAGATATTTGTTTTGGCCCCATCAATTTTGGCGTTTCAGAGGAGGAAGCGAAAAGGAGAGCCAAGGTAGCTCTCTCATTAGTCGGACTGCCTGAGGAAGTGCTGAATAAATCTCCGTTTGATTTAAGCGGCGGCCAAATGCGCCGTGTTGCTATTGCGGGTATATTAGCGATGGAACCAGATGTGATTGTTTTAGATGAACCAACGGCCGGTTTAGATCCAAAAGGTCGTAAAGATTTAATGGAGATGTTCGCTCGTCTGCACCGCGAAAAACAACTAACCACGATTTTAGTTACTCACAGTATGGAAGATGCAGCAAAGTATGCAGATTATATCGTCGTTATGCATAAGGGAACAGTTTGGAAAACAGGAACGCCGCAGCAAATTTTTCATGATTTGGACTCTTTGCTGCATTTGGGCTTAGATGTGCCGGAAACGGTGTTGTTAAAGCGACGGCTCGAGGAGAAAATGGGACAAGAAATTCCTTCCCCATGCCTAACAATGGAACAACTCATAGCAGGCATTAAGCAGCTATTCGCTAAGGTGAATGAGCATGAATAAGATGATTATTGGGCGATACGTTCCAGGTAACTCTGTGATCCATCGAATGGATCCTCGGGCTAAGCTTCTTTTAGTATTTTTTTATGTGGGTATCGTCTTTTTAGCAAATAATGGGGTAACTTATGCGATTTTAACGGCTTTTACGCTTTTGCTCCTTTTCTTATCGCAAGTTCCGTTTTTATTTGTTTTAAAGGGAATCAAACCCGTTCTCTGGGTTGTATTGTTCACTTTTTTACTTCATGTTTTTATGACGAAAGAGGGAAGTGTTCTGTATCAGATTGGACCATTTGCCATTTATGAAGGCGGGATTCAACAGGGGATATTTATTTCCCTTCGTTTTCTCTTGTTCGTTCTCATCACTACCTTGCTGACGCTTTCAACCACTCCAATCGAGGTAACAGACGCCATCGAAAGCTTATTTGGCCCATTAAAACGATTTCGGATACCTGTCCATGAACTAGCGCTCATGATGTCTATTTCCCTTCGTTTTATCCCTACATTAATGGATGAAACAGAGAAAATTATGAAGGCACAGGCAGCTAGGGGAGTTGATTTTTACGGCGGGCCGTTGGGTGAAAGGATGAAAGCGATTGTTTCATTGCTTGTCCCATTATTTATCCACTCCTTTAAACGTGCTGAAGAGCTGGCAATCGCAATGGAGGCACGAGGATATCGCGGGGGAGAAGGGCGCACTAAATATCGCGTCTTGACATGGAAGGGGATCGACACAGTCTTGCTGTTAGCCGTTGCTATATTAGCTGCTGCATTATTTTTATTGCGATCTTAATGGAGAATGGAAACATGAAACGTTGGAAATGTATTATTTCTTATGATGGAACGCATTTTGGTGGATATCAGATTCAACCTAACCAAAGAACGGTACAAGGGGAATTAGAACGCGTTTTATTACAGATGCATAAAGGAGATCCGATCCGGGTAGTTGCGTCAGGAAGAACGGATGCAGGTGTTCACGCATATGGACAAGTCATTCATTTTGATTCGCCATTGCAGCTTCCGACAGAAGGATGGAAAAAAGCGCTGAATGCCATGTTGCCAGATGATATTGTGATTCGCCAAGTACAAGAAGTAAACGCTTCGTTTCATGCTAGATTTAGCGCAGTGGGAAAAGAATACCGTTATAAAATTAGGACAGCATCTGAACAAGATGTATTTTCTCGCTATTATTCCTATCATTATCCGTATCCGCTTAACGATGAAGCAATAAAGCAAGCACTACAGCTTGTGAAGGGAACTCATGATTTTACCAGCTTTTGTTCGGCAAAAACCGAGATAGAGGATCGGGTACGGACCATTTATGAAGCGAATCTGCTTGTAGCGGATGATGGCATAGAGTTTCAATGGATAGGGAACGGTTTTTTATATAATATGGTTCGAATCCTTGTTGGTACGATGCTGGAAATCGGGCAAGGAAAAAGGCACTGGAGCTGCATTCCTTCCATTTTAGAAGGAAGAGATCGCCGCCTGTCGGGAAGAACGGCTCCTCCGCATGGACTCTACTTATGGCAGGTGTTTTATGACAACTAATCCTGGTGTAACATTTTCTTGACATTGGCAACGGAAAGAGATATCATATCATATGGTATGTATTTTAGAGCCACGATTAGCCCCGGAAAAATAATCGTGTTCAGATAAATATATAACGTTTCGTTGATTTTTTATTTTAGGAGGGAAAATCATGCGTACAACTTATATGGCAAAGCCAAACGAAGTAGAACGTAAATGGTACGTTGTTGACGCTGAAGGCAAAACGTTAGGTCGTCTTGCAAGCGAAGTTGCGGCAATTTTACGCGGCAAGCATAAACCAACTTTCACACCACATGTTGATACTGGTGATCATGTTATTATTATTAATGCAGAGAAAATTGAATTAACTGGGAACAAATTAACGGATAAGCTATATTACCGCCACAGCTTGCATCCAGGTGGATTAAAAGTAAGAACAGCGCTTGAAATGCGTACAAACTATCCTGAGAAAATGCTTGAAGGAGCTATTCGCGGCATGCTTCCAAAAGGTCGCCTTGGCCGTCAAATGTTTAAAAAATTGCATGTTTACAGAGGAAGCGAACATCCACATCAAGCACAAAAACCAGAAGTTTACGAACTTCGCGGATAATCGATTAAGGAGGGTATTATTTTGGCACAGGTACAATATTATGGCACAGGCCGTCGCAAAAGTTCTGTTGCACGTGTACGCTTAGTTCCTGGTGACGGACGTATTGTCATCAATAATCGTGATATTCAAGAGTACATTCCATCTCAGGCTTTGATTGAAGTGGTAAAACAGCCGCTTGTATTGACAGAAACATTAGGCAGCTATGATGTATTAGTTAACGTACATGGAGGCGGCTTCTCTGGCCAAGCAGGCGCTATTCGCCACGGCATTGCTCGCGCGTTATTGGAGGTAGATCCAGAGTACCGTCAACCATTAAAACGTGCTGGCTTATTAACTCGCGATGCACGCATGAAAGAGCGTAAAAAATACGGTCTCAAAGGTGCTCGTCGCGCGCCACAATTCTCAAAACGTTAATATTTCAAAGCAGGACTCTCGATCTTTTTATGCTTCGAGAGTCTTTTTATTTTGCTTGGGCTAACCTTTTCCTCAGCTAATTATCCTTTCTTGTTCTTCAATTGATTTGTTCCCTAATCATTTTCTCCTATATTTTCATATACTCTTCATAAGACGAATGCCTAATTTGGAAAATTTAACAAACAAATGGAAATTATCTTACACTATTTGTTCTACTATTGAATAACTTAAAGAAGATATTGATTTGAGTTATGGATAGGTGGTGTTATGGCAGGGCAAAAGTCAAAGATCCATTTATCGATATGCTCGGAATAGTGGATAGTTATTATGGATTGTATTGAGTTGATTATGAATGATGGTTTTATAGCAATGGATCGTTAAGAAGAGAAACCTGTAACCGTCAAAAATACGAGTGGAGGGAAAGAAGTGTCACAGCCTAATTTACCAAATATTACTCCAACTATTTCTTTAAATCGAGATGATGTCATCAATTTACTTTTAGCTTCAATAGCGATGGAGGAAATAGGGATTGCCCATATTGTAAACGCAGAAGGAGAAAAAATTCAATATGCTTTAGGTACCATTCCTGGATTGCCAACGCCATCGACACTTGAAGATATATTAGAAATCAATGAGAGTGTTCAAAGTACGTTGGCGATGGCGATGAAGAAGGAATTATTATTGGATAACAAATTGCGCCAAGTTACTCAAATTATGCCGAGCGGAGGGATTGGTCCGACGGGAGCAACGGGTCCAACGGGAGCGACGGGAGCAACAGGTCCGACGGGAGCGACAGGAGCAACGGGTCCAACGGGTCCAACGGGAGCAACGGGTCCAACGGGAGCGACAGGAGCAACAGGTCCAACGGGAGCGACGGGAGCAACAGGTCCGACGGGAGCAACAGGAGCAACAGGTCCAACCGGTCCAACAGGAGCAACGGGTCCAACGGGAGCGACGGGAGCAACAGGTCCGACGGGTCCAACGGGAGCGACAGGAGCAACGGGAGCAACGGGTCCAACGGGAGCGACGGGAGCAACAGGAGCAACGGGTCCAACGGGTCCAACGGGAGCAACGGGTCCAACGGGAGCAACGGGTCCGACGGGAGCAACAGGAGCAACGGGTCCAACGGGTCCAGCAGGAGCAACGGGTCCAACAGGTCCAACGGGAGCGACGGGAGCAACAGGTCCGACGGGACCAACAGGAGCAACAGGTCCAACGGGTCCAACCGGTCCAACAGGAGCAACGGGTCCAACGGGAGCGACGGGAGCAACAGGTCCGACGGGTCCAACGGGAGCGACAGGAGCAACAGGAGCAACGGGTCCAACCGGCCCAACCGGTCCGGCGTTTGCAGCAAATGGTTTTTCCGCATTCACTACTGCGCCAGGGGTTACGGCTTCTACCCAGATTGCTGGATGGACCGTATCGTCCCCTTATTATGATAATCCTAGCTTTAATGAAGTGACAGGGACCTATACGGTTCCAGCAACGGGTCGATATTCTATTTCGGCCACCATTAATTATCAGACATCTGCTGCACTGACTATCAGTTTAGGAACAGGTGTAAACCCAGCGTTTGTTGTAAGGCGTATTGCCCCTACCACGACAGACTTAATAACAGGATTATTCCCTGTATTAAATGTGAACGTTGCATTAGTTTTAACTTTAAGAGCTGTTCTTGGAAGCGGCACTGTTACATTGAGTGGAGAAGTTGAACTAACAGCAGGGGATCAAATCGGATTATTTTATGAAGCCAATGGTTTAACAATCGGGTTAAATTTAGGTGGTACATCGTCTGGAATTGTCTGGTCTGTACACCAAATCGCTTAATTCAAGTGAGAAAAGCTGGATGCATTATGGCATACCAGCTTTTTTAATATGCGGAAAGAATGATTGCTTTTTTAACATATTTTCTACTGGGGTAACATCTGCTTATTTTTTACATATGATATAGGCAAATGCATGAAATAGAAAGCGTCAGGGAAGATGGCACAGGTGAGGAGCGATTGGTTGCTACAGAACTCATTTGTTTCAAGAGACCTCTTTATGAGACCATTATCGATCAAAGCATTGCCCATCTTTCTTTGTTTTGTTCTCATTTGAAAAGCTGCATGTAAGGAATGCCTAGAGAGCATCCATCATTCTTGGACTTATGATGAAAGGAAAACCTGTAAAGGATTCGGAACAAAAAGCTTATTTAGGAGGTAAACGAAATATGTCGCTCCCCAATATTCCAAACATTACACCGATTATATCATTAGAACGATGTGAAACCATCGACTTATTATTATCATCCATTGCTCTTGAAGAAATTGGATTATCAAATATTTTGAACGCAGAAGCCGAAAAGCTTCAAGCTTTTTTAAATACAGATCCTAACAATTTAAATGATTATTTAAAAATAAACGAAAGTATCAATCGTACCCTTCGCGCTGTAGTCAAATCACAAATATTACTGCAATTCAGACTAGAAGATATCATTTTATTGGACCGTGATACGTGCTGTGAAAAATGCCCTAGTCAAGATCCAGATGAATGTGATGAGGAGCCACCATGCCCTGATTGTCTTGATAGATATTATCCGTGTGGCTGTGATGATGGATGTAATGAAAAATGAAGTTAAACATTTACTAGGTGTAGTTCGTGAGACATGATTAAATGTGGGGTGGGAAGTAAATGCGAAGTAAATACGCATCTGTGCAAGATAAAATCATTCAAAGCAAAATCAATTACTTCAAATATTTTCATTTCTTTTTTCAATTTATCATTCATTATTTTTTCACCATTTCTTGCCGTACTTCTTCCCGACAAAAACAAATTTATACTGAAAGGGTTATCCTTAACTCTCTGGAGTTGATTGAAAAAATCCATATGTATCTGTATGAGCAACAGTTCTTTTTTCAAGAAATAGGGATGTTATCAGAAAAATTATCCTTTTTTAGTAAAAACAACGAAAGTTATCATGATTTAAAATGTTTAATGAGTTTAATCCAACAACATCCATTTTTTAAACAAGAGCACAAACAGCTTTTTGAGAAGGTTATCAGGAAAATATTATCCTATTATTACTCACCTGATGTGCAAAATATCAAAGTCGTAGTCGATGCCTCGCTACCTCCTCCATGGAAGCCTAAATATCTAAGCAATCGTTAATATTTCGGAATATCAGGATAAAGGGTGTGATGCAGCAATGAAGTTTCCCGCTATTTCGTTATGTATGATCGTAAAAAATGAGGAAGACTTTATCGAGCAATGTTTGGCTAGCGTAAGCAAATTAGTCAGTGAAATCATTATCGTTGATACGGGATCTAATGATGGCACTTTATCTATCTGTGAAAAATTCCGGGCAAAGATATACCATTATGAATGGAACCATCATTTTGCTGAGGCTAGAAATTTTGGACTTTTACAAGCCAGCGGTGATTGGATTTTATGGATGGACGCCGATGAGCAGCTCGAATCTAATCAAGAGCGCTTGGTCGAGCAATCGGTTGTGCAGACAAAAGCACATGTGCTTTTATTTCCTGTTCTTAATTATTATGGAGATCATTTTCCGATTCAGGAAGATCAGTTTTTTTTATATTATCAGCCTCGTTTGTTTCGCAATCATATGGGTATTCGGTTTTATAACAGAATCCACGAGACGATTCAGCTTCCAGAAGAAATTCTCTCACATCATACCTCTGATATTGTCGATGCACCTATTCATCATTACGGCTATATAAAGGAAATTGCTGAAAGGAAAAATAAGTCATCACGAAATAAAGAGTTGATAATGGAAGAAATAAACACTCCTCATCACAGCCCTTGGATTGAATACCATTTGGCAAGCGAATATTATCGTGAAAAGGATTATAGTAAAGCTTTCCTTTATGTAAATGCTTCAATTCTAAATTTTTTGCGTCAACAAACGAAACCACCTGCTATTATTTATCGCTTGAAATACACAATTTTGCTTGAAACAAATAGCATCGACGGAGCTTGGCCGGGCATTGAGAAGGCGTTGCAGTTATATCCGGATTACGTTGATCTGCATTTTATGAAGGGCTATATTTTATTTCAGAAAGGAAAGTATCAAGAGGCATTGGCTTCATTCGAAAAGTGTCTAGAGCTTGGTGAATGCCATCCGAATTACCTTATTTTGAAAGGCACGGGGAGCTTTAAAGCATTGAAATACAAAGAATTATGCTTAAATAGAATAATTGCCCAATCGAATCAATGAGGATCAGAGAGAAAAGTGACAAGCGGTTATGTACAAACAAAGGAATTTTATATAAATGTCATTTTGATATTGAAACATCAGTGTTGATGATCCATTAGTTTACTTAAAAACATAAAATGGTTTAGCTAAACCCCAACTTTTCTGCCTCTTCCCTTGAATAAGAACACCAGCAGGCAAATTCATTTCCCTGTAAAGCCTTTGTTGCTTGAGAAGATTTTTGTTGAGCTTTCTAATTAACAAACCAATAGCTGATGACTACGGCAAAAAAGCGAGGAATCGAGTGATACCAATTGGTCTAACTGATACGGAAAAGATGCCGCTTGGCTCCTTGTATATTTCTTTGGATTTTCATTTTGTATGAGTTGGGGGGATTTGCGTTGAAGAAAGTGTTGTATGTTGGATGGATCGGCTATCAGAATCTAGGAGACGAATTAATGTTTGATTTATTTAAACAGCAATTTTTAAAGCTGGATGGTTCATACAAACTGGAATCCGCCAATATCGAACATCAATTTCTCAAAAATGTTTCTTTTAAAGAGTATGATCTCATTGTTTTAGGAGGGGGATCCATTTTAAGCAGAGAACCTTATTTTGTTCATCCTTATACTGTTGATATTTTACATCAAGCTTTGTCATTGAATAAAAAAATCATGATCTGGGGAACAGGAATTGATTGGGTGCCGAAATCCTATATTCAACAATTAGAAAATCATGAAGAAATACCGCTTGTGGTTTCAGATGATTTTAAATTAAAAACAAGAGAAGTGTTTGAGGAAAGTGCATGGGTTGGAGTGCGAGGGCCATTAACTTCAAAGGTGTTGCAAAATTTTGGAGTGAAAAATATCCAAGTGAGCGGAGATCCCGGGTTTCTGTTAACTAACCGTAATCTAGATGGTGATCAAGTCCCCCCATTTCATCATCAAGAGAAAGTGATCGGGGTTAATTGGGGAACGACCTATAATTTCATTTATGGCCAAAATGAAATAGAAGTTGAAAATCAGTTGGCGAGAGCCTTAAATCAATTGATCGACCAAGGATATAAAGTGTACTTGTTTATTGTTTGGAATGCGGATTTAGAAGCGGCTGAACGGCTATACAGCAAGTTACACAATAAACAATCTGCCATTTTGGATAAAACACTCTATAATCAAGAGGAACTAATGAATATCATTCAACATTTTGCTTTCACGATTAATTTTAAATTACATGCGAACTATCTTTCTTTAGCTTCCCATGTTCCATTTATTGCGTTAGGGTATCGATTTAAGGTATTTGACTTTATCAAGTCAGTAGATCTTGAAGACTATATCATTTCGACGGATCAGGACGACATTACGGAACAAATTTTACATTTGGAACCCAAGATCATGAAGGATCAAACGGCGATTATCAGTAAAATGAAAATGTTTCAATCTTTATATAGTAAGAGGATTCGCGTACCGTTTGAAAACCATTTATACCTCTAATATCGGCCAAAAAATAGCCCCGATATGACACTTCATATCGAGGGCTTTCATTGATCTAGTTAGTTTTTGCTGAAGTTTTCCTTAAAGAAGTTTTCATTATATTGAATTTGCGGATCTGTGGGCTTATACTTCTTCGCCTCATTATGATGAGCAAACGAAAGCTCCTTTTCCCCAATGTGCCAATAGCAGACACATAATTGCAGATGTGGATACCATGTCGAGTAGCTGTTTTCCCTAAACCCTAAAGAATCGTTAAGGTCTACTTCAAGTGCTAATCGATACCAGATGATGGCCTTTTTGAATATGCCTCTTTCTTTGTATAAATCTCCAAGTCGGCAAGAGACTTCCGGTCTAGGGACATCATACATAATGGACTGAACAAGGGCCTCAATTTCTTTTTCCGTATTGCCTAAATGTCTGTAACATGACGCTAAATGAATGCACGCGCGAATTTCATCTTCAATCCATCCTTTTTTCGTTTCCAGAAACTTTTGATAGTATTCGATTGCTTTTTCAAACTGCCCATGATCCTTTAATTCATTAGCATAATAAAATAAATCTCTTGGAGTAAAAGTCTCTCCTTTTTTGAGCCGGTTTTCGTATATCGTTAGATTGCGGCTGCTTTGCAAATTTCCATTTGACTTCTCTGATTTTCTATGTGTAATGGCAATGTCTGATGAAAGAATATTTCCTCCGACTTCTAAATACTCATGAACCGCTCCGATCCATTTAAAATTTCGCGCTCTTTTGACTAAGCGATTTCTTCTGTAGCTAAATGTCGGGTTTCCAGCTTCATCAAAAGCAATATTGTATATCATGGAAACTGCATCCACAGCACCATCGAGCTCTGCTTTAAGTTGTTTAAATTTTTTTTGGTCTTCTTCCAATAGGATGTCGTCTGCATCCATCCAAAATATATAATCCATGGTGGCTTTACTGAAAGCGAAGTTTCTGGCTGCGGAAAAATCATCAATCCATTCAAAATCAAATATTTTCTGTGTGAATTCTTGGGCGATTTCTTTTGTTTTATCAGTTGAACCCGTGTCAACAATAATGATTTCATCACATAAATCCTTGACGCTAGTAAGGCATTGCCGAAGTACCTCTTCTTCATTTTTGACAATCATACATAAGCTAATTTTGTACATGTAGCGATCACCTGCCAAATGTGTAGTCATATTACTTAATATATGATGACAGTATTTGGTTCAATACTGTAAGAACACAGCGAGATGAATGTTTAATTAAACATTTTGTGTGGTTTTTTAGCGATATTCGGGGGCAAAGCCACCAGCTTGTTTTCGTCGCATTAAAAAAGCGTGATCGAGCGCCGAACAGCTGATCATCCGACCATCGAAATCAGGTCATTACTTGAGACAAACGTTGGTACAGCAGGATGTATATCAAACTCCGTTCCACTTGGGATTTTTTTTCATCGGTGACAGCGCTTTTCGACGCATGTTTCCGATTCAACGGTAGGACACTATATTCTAAAGGAGTGTGAAAGCAAATGAGTGTGATCACATCTTTTAAAGAAAAGAAAAGGGAAAAAGAGATCAAATATGAGCGAAAAATGCTCCGTGAGCTATCGTTAGAAAAATTGCAAAAGCAAGCATCTGAATCCTTTCGTCCTTTTTTCCAAGGGAAGTCCACCTTTCCCTCAGCGGTGGAAGATGGATGTATTGACATGGCGATAGAAGCCTATTTACTTGGGGCGAGCTACAGCCGATTTGGCTATTATGGCGAGCCGATTGAATTGGTCAAAAAACGTTCACAGCATGAGGAAAAATACTTGACCGATGCTTTGTTTGATTTTTTATGCTTTTGGACAGATCTTAACGATATTCATATCGGCGAGCCATTATATTATACGTGTGAAGGTTATATTTCCAGCTGGTGGACCGAAGGATTTGAAAAAGGAAAAAAACGCTGGCGCTTAAAACTCCGCTAAAAGGGGTTCTACTTTCTTCTCTTGTCCCATATAAGATAATGAAGGGAAAACGCAGGAGGAGAAAAGATGAAGCGGAAGCGAATGTTATGGATGATCGGTGCAAGTATCGTCCTATTTGCGATCATTTTTCAATATGTCATTTTGGATGTCCATTCTATGAAGTCGTGGAATCTGCCTCTTTCAGGGAGAATTATTATTTTAGATCCTGGACATGGCGGTCCAGATGGCGGAGCAGTTGGCGGCGGAAAAGTATTAGAGAAGGATATTGCGCTCGATGTGGCGAAAAAATTGCGCGATTATTTGCAGCAACAAGGGGCGCTTGTTCTTTTAACACGTGAGGATGATCGAGATCTAGCGGCAGAGGATACAAAAGGATATAGCCGCCGGAAAGCGGAGGATTTAAAAAAGCGTGTTCAGATGATTAATGAATCCGAAGCAGATTTATTTATCAGCATTCATTTGAATGCTATTCCATCTCCGAAATGGAAAGGAGCACAAACATTTTATTATGGAACATACATTGAAAACGAGAGGGTCGCTAAATTTATTCAAGCTGAACTACGTCGCAATTTAGAGAACACAGACCGTTCTGCGAAAATACTCGATACGGTTTATTTGCTGAAATATGCAAAAAAGCCAGGGGCACTTGTGGAAGTAGGATTTCTTTCGAATCCGGAAGAACGCGAGCTACTTCATTCCGATCCATACCAAACCAAGCTTGCCGCTTCTATTTATAAAGGAGTACTGCGCTATTTTTCTAATGAAAAAACTCCTCCTGATTAAGGGAGGATTTTATTTTTACGTTTCATATGGAGCGTGTTTTGAAAAATCGGCACAATCAACTGGTTCAATGATCAGAAAACCATCCGAAGCAGAATTTGGTTCTAAGCTCAGGAGATGGCTGCACATGTTCCTTTTTCAGAGAGGATTTGTTCCTTTTTTGCATTTTTCTTATAAATCAGTGTGCCCTATCTGCAGACGGAGAGGTTCAATATGTTAAGATCATCAATAGATATGATATAGTAAAAATATGATAACGAATACATAAAAAGGGCTGGTGATGAATCATGATAACCGAACAAGATGTACAAGCATTGTTAGAAAACATACAAGATCCGTATTTAAATAAGCCTTTTAAAGAAACAAATGCGATTCAGGAAATCAAAATTAAACAGGAAAAAGGGCACGTAAGCGTCAAGATTGCTTTAGCGCAGCCGGGAGCAGCCGAACAGCTTCAAGTACAGACAGCGATTGTACAAACTCTTAAAAACGCAGGAGCAACATCTGTCGGTTTGCGATTTACTCAATTGCCTGAAGAAGAAATGGCAAAGCATCAAGGAACAAAAAAACAAACGACATATATCGCCATTGCCAGCGGAAAAGGAGGAGTTGGAAAATCAACGGTTTCCGTCAACCTTGCTGTCTCGCTCGCAAGAATTGGTAAAAAGGTAGGGCTAGTTGATGCCGATATCTATGGATTCAGTGTGCCCGACATGATGGGCATTACCGAGCGGCCCGTTGTGCGCGGTGAGAAAATCATTCCTGTGGAGCGATTTGGCGTAAAAGTCATTTCAATGGGATTTTTTGTTGAAGATAATGCCCCGGTGATTTGGCGCGGGCCGATGTTAGGAAAAATGCTGAACAATTTCTTTAAAGAAGTGGAATGGGGAGATTTAGATTACTTATTGTTGGACTTGCCTCCTGGAACAGGAGATGTTGCCTTAGATGTTCATACCATGCTCCCTGCTTGTAAAGAAATTATCGTTACTACCCCTCATCCGACTGCCGCATTTGTAGCTGCACGGGCGGGGGCGATGGCGCTTCGCACAGAACATGAAATCATCGGTGTGATTGAGAATATGTCATATTTTGAAAGCAAATTAACCGGTGAAAAAGAATATGTGTTTGGCCGAGGGGGCGGTAAAAAGCTTGCTGAAGAACTGCAAACGGAGCTCCTTGGACAGCTGCCACTGCAGCAGCCAGATTGGAACGATGATGATTTTGCGCCTTCCGTATATGGAGAGGATCATCAGATTGGAAAAATATACATGGAAATAGCAAAGAAAATAGCCAAGAAGTGCTAATCTTTATGCCGGCTTACATAAGACGAACAGTGCTTCCTTATATTCACGCGGACATTTGCCATTTCTAAGAACATGTAGATGAAATGTGTGACCGCTTGCTCCTAGCCTATCCATTGAGAAGTTTTCTGCGGTGAAACGATGTGTACGTGTGAGGGGAAGAGTATGAAAAAGCCATGTGATGAAAAGCGCTTTCAAACAGAATAACGAGAGACCGTCCTTTTTGTACGGTCTCTCGTTTTGCATTCAATAAGCTTAGAAAAAAGCTATTGGCTTTGGGTTTGCTGATCGCCATCTCCTTCTTCGCTTTCTCCGCCATCTTCATTTGAACCGCTTTGCTTTTTCGTTGTTTGCATATTTTCAGCGGCTTTCATTAACAGATCTTGAATTTTTGCTTTGAATAGCGGACTGTCAAATGTTTCTGTCATAACGGTTTGAAGATGATTGCGAAAATCTTTGCTTTTTAAGACAGTTAAAAACTCTTTTTCCATTTCAGGATTTTGTAAAATGTTTATCATCATTCCTTGGTATTCAGGATCTTTCATCAAGGATTTTATGGTTTTCTCTTGCTCGGTCTTCAAGCTTTTAGCAAAGCTTTCAACGAATTTTGGATCTTGAAACATGGTCTTCCAAAATTCTTCTCCTTTTTTCGAGGTCAAAATTTGTTCAATGGTTTGTTTTACAACCGCTTGATCCATAATCATTTGCTGCTTTACTTTATCTTCTGTCATGACATCTTGAATCGCCTTTTTTCCTTCATCTGTTTTTAAAATATCAACAACCATTTTTTTGATTTGATCATAATCAGGTGGAGCTGGACTGCTTTCTTGTGGAGCGCAAGAACTAAGAACAATAAAAAAACTTACTAAGAGGAGCAGTGTCCAATTTTTCATGTAGTAATAAGCTCCTTTCTGCAAAAGTTCCTTATCTTTAATATGATGTTCCGTTAAAAAAATATACGCTGAACCAATTCAGCGCTAGCGTTTTTAAGGAACGACTGATAAAATTTTAAAGGAATACTTGAGAAATGATGGAGGTTTAGGGTGTGAACAGCCGCAAATGGGTTCGGTTATTTTTGACGACGTTAGGGATTGGTGGAATCACAACAGCGTTAGCTGGTTTTATTATTCGCTGGAGTGAATATGAAAAGCTGTTTATTGAGTTTAAGATTGGTGAACTGTTTGCTGTTTTAGTATGGTTTATTGGTTTTGGCTTTATTTTTAGCGTAGTCAGTCAAATGGGTTTTTTTGCTTATTTAACCGTTCATCGGTTTGGCTTAGGAATTTTCCGGTCTGTAGCTCTTTGGAATTCGGTACAAATCGTTTTGATTGCCTTTGTTTTATTTGATTTAATATATTTTCGTTATCAGCTGTTTGCGAAGGATGGAGAATCCATTATTAGCTACATACTGATTGCATTGGGAATTTTGTTAGTAGGCGTGATTGTTGCCGTTGTTAAAAGACAACAAACAAACAAAGAAGCATTTATTCCTTCTTTATTTTTTATGACAGTTGTAACGATCATTGAATGGTTTCCGGCGTTACGCATCAACGATGAAAACTGGCTATATTTGATGTTAATTCCTTTGCTTGTTTGCAATGCTTACCAATTATTGATTCTTCATAAGCTGACAAAAGATGCTTAACTTATAGTGAATCCGTTTGAAAACGCGGTGGATCACACGAGCATTTGGCAAAGGTAAATCGCAACTTCTTTTACTGATACCATTTACATTCATTGTATATATTTCCGGATTGGTATCGAAGCATGAGGGAGTGTCCCATATTATATAAAAAACGAGGGAGGCTTGTCGGGTTACTCAAGCCTCCTTTGAACATAGTGGCTGAATTTTAACGATCTGAAGACAGAAAAGCCTCTTTACACATGAGTTAATTCACGTCTTTGCTTTGCGTTTGGCCGTTTTCGATGAGCTCAGAAATGCTGACATTTCGATAACCATTCTTTTTCAGTGCTTCAACAATTTGCGGCAATGCTTGAGGAGTTTGTTTGGCAGAATCAGAAGCGTGAAGCAAGATAATATCACCAGCTTTCATATCATGAACGACATTTTTGACAATATGATTCACACCCGGATTTAGCCAATCTTTTGAGTCAATGCTCCAATGAACAACAGAATAGCCTAAAGAATCAGCGATTTTTAACACTTTTGTATTAAATTGGCCGCTTGGTGGCCGCAATAACGTTACTTTTTTTAATCCAAGGGTATCAAATACTTTTTTGGCCTTCATTAAATCCTGTCTTATTTGAGCATCTTCAAGCTGAGTATAATCTATGTAGTTGTAGCCCATACTTCCGATTTCATGTCCGTCCTCTTGAATCCGTTTCACAATTTGCGGATGGCTTTCGGCCCATGAAGCGGATAGAAAAAAAGTTGCATTTTTAATTCGGTTCTTTTTAAGTTCCTCTAGAATCGTTAAGGCGTACTGATCTCCCCAGCTAATATCAAAGGTTAGAGCGATTTCGTTAGCGCGCTTTTCGGCTTTATATATCGCTTTGGGGCCGCTAGATGTTGAAAATACCGAAAGATTGATTTTCTCTACATATAAAACAAAAGCGGTGAAAAATGCTGCTAAAATAATAATAAGTCCTTTCTTTAACGAACGACCATTTAAAGCATAAAAACGATGATTCACGGTTCTCCCCCCTTTTTTTATTTCATCAACCCCTGTTATGACCATCTTATGCTTGTCATATCGAATTATGAAACGATACAGCATTTTTTGAGAGCTTATGTTTTACGAATAGAGAAAGACAGCGAAAATAAGTGAATGATTTGTCTAAGAAGGGGAATTGAGCGGGCCAGCTCTAAAAAAGAAAGATGGAGAATTTTTTCCCGCGGTCGTAGGGTTTTTTATTATATGAACGTGTGATAGAGGGCTAATGCTGAAGAACATGAGTTCTTAAAATTTATATAATGTTAAAGCATGCAGATGGATTGTTCGCTATTCACTTACCGTTTTTTATTATGGCTTCAGTCGAATGAAGCAGCCTGTTTCTTCTCCCGACTCTCTATAATCGATAAAGTCGACTCTATGTTGTGATATTATCCCCTTTAAGTAGACAATGTAAAAAGCCCATTTTTAATCGTTGGGTGTTTCACTATACTTGGAGGGAATTTTTTATGGCACGAAAAGGATAAACATTTCACCGTTATACGGAGGAATTCAAACAAAGAGCGATTCACATGGATGAGAATGAGGGAATGAGCTGTCAAGCGGTTGCGAAGAAATTGGACATTCCAAGCTGTACCCAAGTAAAGGTATGGGTGAAAAAGTGTCGTAATGGAGAATCTCTTGGCGATCAACGGAGGAAAACAAGTGAACAGGAATCCATTGGTTGGTTGTCCCCAAACGAAATTTAACAGTATGGAGGAAGAACGGGATTACTTGAAAGCGCAGGTAAAGTATCTAAAAAAGCAGTACCCAATCTTCACAGGGAGGGGGGATTCCAAAACGGAGTCGCTTTGAGATCATTCATGAGCTAAAACAACCGTATCCATTGACTTGGTTAGTAGAAATCGCTGAGATTTCTCGTGCCGGTTATTACAAATGGTGTGTAGTACAGAGAGGAAGAGAGAGACACGGCAACAAAGAGATCAGATCCTAAAGGAGCACCTATTGGCGATTCATCGTTCCTGTCCTTTTTACGGCTATCCGAGAATGCAAGTCGCTTTGAGAAAAGAAGGATTCCATGTGAATCATAAGCGAGTCTATTTCTCCGTGTAAAACAGAACAAGAACTCTATCAAGCCATTGACAACTACAGTATGGTTTTATAATCATGAATGCTTTCAGAAAAAATTAAGCCAGTGTGCACCGATAGAATACCGGAACACACTGGTTGCCTAGTCTTTTTTATAACTGTCTACTTGACAGGGGTCACTTCATTTTTCAGTTATGGTCAAAATTTTGGATTTATCCTGTTTTTATTGCATCATAAAAAGAATGCTGATTAAATGGAAAAGAAAATCATAATCGTATAAAAATGATTGACATTAAAATTTGGAAATGTTATATTATAAAACGTCGTCGAAAGTTATAAAAAATATGATTGACAAGATAATGATCATCATGGTAGTATAAAAAAGTCGCTAATAAGACAAAATGTTCTTTGAAAACTGAACAAAACGAAGCGTGAATCGAAAAATTTCGGTATGGTCAACCGAAATAAGATAATAGCCAATCAACTTTCTTTTGGAGAGTTTGATCCTGGCTCAGGACGAACGCTGGCGGCGTGCCTAATACATGCAAGTCGAGCGGACCGAATAGAAGCTTGCTTCTGTTTGGTTAGCGGCGGAC
>NZ_LPUG01000027.1:0-58560 GCF_001560855.1 Anoxybacillus sp. P3H1B
CGATAGTCTAACTTGTCCTCGAACCGTGGGGCACACGGGGATCGCTCGGTCAACTTCTCATCATGAGATGGGATTACCCGAGAAGCCCCCACCTCTAAGCGAAGCGTAGGTGGGGGGAGTATGTCACATATGATAAATCATTATATTATAGTGTAAGTACTTTTCATCATAAAAGAACAATTAGGAGGTTCATCTATGAGAGTAGCAAACGGGGTAGACATGCTGGAATTGACGGTTGAAGCTTTTAAAACTTGAAATGGTGGTCGACAAAGCCAAAACGGACATTGTCGATCACCATTTTTTACTGGATATGAAAATGATGCTGCTGTAACGTAATCATCATTTGTTCTTTTGAAATTTTTTTGTCGTCGAATTCGACTTTGATTTCCCCATCAGCCGTATCGATTAATACTCTTTCAACGCCTTCAAGTGAGTTTAAAAGCTGTTCGATTTGCTGAATTGGCTGCTGGGAAACTGCTTCTGTGACAAAAAAGGTTGCTTCTGACATACTCTTCTCCTTTAAATTCATAATTTCTTTTGTGGCATCCATACAAACTTGAAAATGGTTGAACCATTGTACCGCGGGAAGGTACGCCGCCGCCCCGTACTTCATGAAATCGTGCTGTGAAACGGCTGATCGGTTGTTAAGCACAACACAAATCCGGGATAAAGGCAAATGCCGCCACACACTAGTGTAACCAAACATTTGCAATTTTTATCCATAAAATGAACTCCGGCGTCTGACCAAGTCTAGGGTTTGAGCATTTTTTCGCAAAGAGTCAAGCGGAAAGGAAGCAAATGATAAAGAGCGAGCTTTTAGCTCAAAAAAGAGATCGTCCAATGGTTGGATAGGGACGGGAAAATTGTAAACTTCTTCGCGATTTTATATAATGGTGAAAACAAATGAAAGGAGGAACGATGATGGGGCAGCATTCATCGATTACATCTTTGCTCATTGTCATTGTTGTCGCATTTTTTACTCCGCTTTTCCTGCATCGTTTTCGCCTCCAAGTTATTCCGGTTGTTGTTGCTGAAACGGTTGTTGGAATTATGATCGGTAAAACGGGATTGAATATCGTTAAGTACGATATGTGGCTTGAAACATTGTCGACACTTGGTTTTCTCTTTCTGATGTTTTTAAGCGGATTGGAAATTGATTTTTCGGCATTTGCGCGTAAAACGAAAAAGAAGAAAGAGGACGAACCGAACACATTTGTTCTGGCCTCTACAGTGTTTGTCGGAATTTTTCTCGTATCACTTGGTCTGTCTTATTTATTTGTCTGGGCCGGCTACGTGGATAATGCCTTTTTAATGACGCTGATCATCTCGACGATCTCGCTTGGGGTGGTTGTGCCGACGTTGAAGGATGCCCAGCTGATGAAAACATCCGTTGGCCAGACGATTTTGCTGATCGCGGTCATTGCTGACTTAGTAACGATGGTGTTGTTGGCTGTTTTTGTTTCCGCAAATGAATCCAATAGCGGAAATACGTGGCTGCTTCTTGGCTTGTTTGTTGCTGGCGTTCTGTTTTATTTCGCCGGGAAACATTTTAAACGCCGTTCGTTTGTTGAAACGATGGCAAAGGGAACGATTCAAATCGGCACTCGCGCCGTCTTTACGCTTATTATTGTGCTGGTGGCTCTCTCGGAGTCGCTTGGAGCTGAAAATATTTTAGGCGCGTTTTTAGCTGGCGTTCTTGTTTCGTTGTTATCGCCCAATCCAGATTTTGTCCATAAGCTCGATTCCTTCGGCTATGGTTTTTTCATTCCGATCTTTTTTGTGATGGTTGGAGTGAACTTGGATTTGCGGCCGCTCTTTGCCGAACCGAAAATTTTATTGCTCATCCCGCTTCTCTTTCTCGCTCTTGTCATCTCGAAGGTGGTGCCTGTCTATTTGCTGCGTATTTGGTATGATTCCAGAACCACGCTTGCTTCGGGGTTTTTGCTCGTTTCCACACTGTCGCTTGTCATTGCCGCCGCGACCATTGCCGAACGTCTCGGGATGATTGATGAAAATATGAAAGGCGCGCTTATTTTAGTGGCCGTATTAACGAGCGTCGTTTCGCCGATCATGTTTAAGAAGCTATATAAGAAGCAGGTGGAGGAAACACCGAAAATGGCAGTGAAGCTGATTGGCACGAATCAGTTTACATTGGCGGCCGCCCGGGATTTAAACGCTCAGCAGTACGAGACGACCCTATACCATATTAAAGAAGAAAAGCTGG
This sequence comes from Anoxybacillus sp. P3H1B, assembly GCF_001560855.1. Lineage (NCBI taxonomy): Bacteria > Bacillati > Bacillota > Bacilli > Caryophanales > Anoxybacillaceae > Anoxybacillus > Anoxybacillus sp. P3H1B. The sequence continues at coordinate 2,225 of NZ_LPUG01000027.1, forward strand.
AGCTTTTGGCATTGGATCATGTGTTCCCGATTATTGATATTGAAGATTATTCATTTGCGGTATTAGAGGAAAACGGGGCATTTGCTGCGGATGTTGTAGTCGTTCTGACGGGCAATGAAGCAATTAATGCGCAAGTGGCTGCTTGGGCGAAGGAGCAGGGAGTTTCACGTGTCATCGCCTTTGTTGACTCGCCAAATACCGTTCAAGAATTGCAGGCAAAGGGAATTGAAACAGCTTCCATTGCTCTTTCGGCGGCTGCGGTCTTAAAGTCCTTCATTGTTTCGCCTCATATTGTCGATATGCTGACAGATAGCAACGCGGCGCTCCATGAAATCGAAATGAATCATTCCGCGTACCATGGGGTCTTGCTTCGTCAATTTCCATTCTTAGGAGATTGTATTATTGTCCGCATTTTCCGCGGCAACGAGTCGCTCATTCCTCATGGAGATACAGAATTGCGCATGGGCGACCGGCTGATTGTTACGGGCTCGGAAGAATATGTGTGGGAGCTAAAGGAACTGTTCGAATACGGGAAAGCATTGTGAAGCGAAAGAGCTGTTTTTTGCTTTTGATAGAAAAGAATCAGGTTTATCCATTAAATGAAATGATAGGTAATCCACACTAGTGAGAAAGAAGGAAGCGTTGTGCGAAAGAAGAACAACGCTTCTTTCTTTTGTATATAGAAGCCTGCCAAACGCAAGATGGTGAAGGAGTGAGGGGATTCGATCAATGTTGGAACGATTTTTGTTTTGCTTCATGACGACAAGCTTAAAAAAAGGTAATTTTTTACCATTATTTGTTATGAAAGGTGGAGATTTTATGAAATCTATGATAAATTGGAAACGAGCAGCGTATATTGGGACTGTAGGTGTTATTTTATGAACAAGGAGGAAGCATCATGAGTTTATCAGCATTGAAGCGTCAAGCAAGGCAGTCTCTTAAAGGAAAATGGGGCACAGCTGTTTTATTGATGATGATCTATTTTTTGGTGAGTGTGCTCATTCCGACGGTCATAGAGATCATCATAAGCGGGGGATGGGACGTATGGCTTGAGCAGGAGAACACGCCCGCTTCGGCCGATGTATTTAACATCCTGTACTCCCTTGCCGCGATTCCATTCAGTATCGTAGTATATTGGTTATTTTTAGAGGTATATAGAGGAAGCGATTTTAACATCGCCAACATCTTCACCATTTATGGAGAAGGGAAGCGTTCGCTTAAACTGATCGGCACCTCGATTTTGTTTGGCGTTTTCGTCTTGCTTTGGAGCCTATTGCTTATTATCCCTGGAATCATTAAATCATTGGCATATTCACAAACCTTCTTTTTATTGAAAGATCACCCGGAATACGGCGCTCTTCAAGCGATTACAGAAAGCCGCAAGCGGATGAAAGGGTATAAAGGGAAGCTGTTTTTATTATATTTGAGCTTTATCGGTTGGGGAATTTTAAGTATTTTCACCCTTGGCATCGGACTATTATGGCTTATTCCTTATGTTTATGCTTCACTTGCTGCCTTTTACGAAGAATTCATCCGCACGCAAGAAGAAAGCGTGGAATAATCAGGTACGATCGCTGCTCATCGCTGCATGCACCTCCCATCGCATGCGGAACAAGATAATGGCGGCCAGCGGATTGCCTCGTGATGGGCTTTCCATTGCCGCCATTGCTTTTTGGACAAAAATTCCGATAGATTTTATGGGGAAAATCGGGATCAGTCAGATGCTTTGCTAGATTGAAAGGAAACGAACAATCGGCCTTGTGTTTGGATAAAGTGGATCGCAGGGAACCGGCCAAAAGCATTTGACAGGCCGGTTTCTCGATCGATGGATTGGATCGGCCAAAAGCAGCTAAAACTCCGATAGAAAGAGAGTATTGGCTGCTTTTTTGGTAACTATTCACCCTAGTGCTAGTATGTAAAGGAATCCAGCATAAACAAGGCCCTCTCATCATAGAAAATGCTCTGGCGGGTGGGGAAGAGATTTTTTTATTAAATGGAAATTGATCCAGAGAGAAGGGCACCATCGCCTTGAGAGGCTCCGTCCCACACTGCGGCGGCGACACGCTGAGTCCCATCGCCGCTGAGCGGTCTGCGCAGGGTCAAGCTTGGTTCGCGCGCTCTTCGGGGGCGCTTTTCTTATGGTTGGTGCCATCAGCCTGTTTGGCGGACGGTTATGCCGGATTTGCCACCGCTTCGTTGGTCGAACCAGTAATACAGCCCGATACCGGCAAGGATAAGAAACGTGCTGCCAAGATATAAAACGCTGTAGCCTGTTTTGGCAGCGACAAGCCCCACGAAAAAGGAACCCATGCCAAATCCGAAGTCGAAAATCGATAGAAACGTTGCCGTTGCCAAACCTCTGTTGGGCGGCGGAGCGACTTGAATCGCGATCGTTTGCAAGCTCGGAAACGTCGTGCCCCAGCCAAGCCCAATGAGCCCGGCAGAAACAAGAAAAACAAGCGAGGTTGTCGCCGTGCTAAGCAAATAAGTGCCAAGCGCAAAGCAAACGATGGCCGGATAGATGATCACCTTCGCTCCGTAGCGGTCGAACCATTTTCCGGTGAACGGCCGTGAAATAAGGAGAACGGCTGCATAGATGATAAAAAAGTAGCTGGCTGCTCTTGAAAACCCTGCTTCCTTCGCGTAAATCGAAACAAAGGAAATGATTCCGGAATACGCCAGCCCAAAAAAAGCCGCCAAAAGGGAAACAGGAATGGCGGAGCGTTCCCAAAGCTTTCCGGCTGTTTTCTGCGCTTGGGCGGAGCGGCTGGCCGCGTTTTGCTTTGGCAAGCGGATGAATAGCCCGATGGCAATCGCTACGAGTGCGCATAAAGCGTTTATACTAAACATAGCGGCCGCCCCGTGCCGCATGACCGTTAAGCCGAGAAACGGGCCGATGACCATCGCGAGATTGACCGTTAAACCGAAATAGCCCATCCCTTCGCCTTTTCGCGAATCGGGAATTAGGTCGGCCACCATCGCGCCGTTAGCGGTCGTCGCCATGCCGAAACCGAGACCGTGAAAAAAGCGAAGCGCAAGCAAACCGACAAGCGAATGCGCGAAAAAATACAAAAGCGAAGCGGCGCCCATGATGATCATCGCACTTAAAAAGATGACGTACTTCCCGGACTTTCCCATCCACTTTCCGGAAATTGGCCGTACCATAATGGCTGCGATGAGAAATATCGTCGTAATTAAGCCGATGGATGACGGGCTGCTATGCAGTTCTTGGACGGCATACACCGGCAGTGTGACAAGCAAATAATAAAAAATAAAAAATGTAAAAAAGTTCACAAAAGCGACGAGAATAAAATTTTTTGTCCATAGTGGCTGTTGGTGCATCTGTCTCTCCTTCCTGTTGGATCTTTGCGGTATTGCCTTCTCTAGCATATCATGTCTATAATTATATGTTAAATATCTATTAAATAGTTGATATATACGTTTTGCCTATATAGGAGGATCGCCATGGACATTCGGCAATTGCGTTATTTTCTTGCGATTGTAGAAGAAGGACAAATCTCGCGGGCGGCTAAAAAGCTAAACATGGCCCAGCCGCCGCTAAGCCAGCAGCTGCGCCTAATGGAAGAAGAGCTTGGCGTAACGCTGCTTGAGAGACAGCGAAATAAAAAGAGCGTGGAATTGACGGAAGCCGGGAAAGTGTTGTATGAAAAAGCCCGGCACGTTTTACATGTGTTGGAAGAATCAATGCGGGAAGTCAAAGAAACAGGGGATGGAGTGCGGGGAGAACTGTCGCTCGGTGTCGCTTTATTGTGTGCATCCTATTTGCCGGAGAAGCTTCAGCGATTTCGCGAGCAATATCCGCACGTCTCATTTCGCTTGTGGGGAGGGGACCCGTTCAGCATTCGCGAGCGTTTAGAGCGGCGCGACATCGAATTGGCGATTGTCAGCCTTCCGATTGATGACAGCGGGCTTTCAATGGTTCGGCTTGGTACGGAGCCGTTTATGTTGGTGGCTCCAACGTCTTGGGAAATGTTGAATAATCAAACCGCGGTGTCGATAACGGAATTGGCGGACGTTCCCCTTCTTCTCGTCCGACGCGAAAAGGGAGAAGGGCTATATGAGCAGCTGATGGCGGAATGGGGGCGTTTCGGTATTCGCCCCAATGTTGTATGCGAATGCCAAGATGTCCACATTGTGCTCTCGCTCGTCGCTTTCGGCATGGGAGCCAGCATCATGCCGCGGACGGCGATTCCGCCTTTCATTCGCAAGGAACTGCGAGTCCTTGAGATCACCGATACAGCATTATGCTCGGAGACGGCATTGGTGTGGCTGAAAGACCGCCATTTATCAAAAGCAGCCCAGCGGTTGATAAAGATGCTAGCAGAATAACGAGCTGCTGCTATGGGTTAAACCGTGAAGGAACGACGAGTTTTGGCGGCGAAAGAGGGAGGATTTCCGGCGGGGCTACCGATATTTTTTAGTGTGGCCATCAGGCGCTCTTGCGGCTGATTCAATGGTACATGCGATAAATGAAACGAGATCGGCCCAAGCTCGCGGCTGAAGGGCAAGCCGGCGGTATGTCCCAGCCTACCTAGAAGCGCTTTATCGCTATACAGTTTAGGAAGCGAGTAAAGCCCTCCTCGCCGCCGTAGCAGCCCGCAGATTATGAAATACTCCCCAGGACTCACGTCAAGGGGATAAAGCTTTCCCGCATCTCGGACAAAATTGAAAGTCGCGATGCACTTGTTTTCCGCAATCGGGGCAATAGCGGCTCTCTTGCCGCTCCGGCCGCTGGTTCATGGCCAAATCGAACGTTCAGCGGATCGGGTTCTTCGCGGCTGTCGACAATATCCAGCACGGACATGCGGTTTTTTCCTGTAGCATTTTTGTAATGATAAACCGCTTGAAAAATGCCAAGCCCGATAAAAATCAGGCCAAAAACGGAAAAAACCGGGTGGCTCCAAACGGTGAATCACGCGTGATGGAAAACGTGTAACCGACGAGAAAAATTGAACCGTTTTCGCTAAATAAGAGTGAACACTTTTCTGGAAATTCCAGCGTAATCCCTATCACTTGACATGGAGCCTCTGCGTACAAGATATTTCCTAAAAAGCGAGCAACAACAAGAATCAGCCGCATGAAACGAGGCTGTCATGTACGCCACTCCATGTAAAGTGCACGCTTCTAACTGGTAAAAAACTGTTCAATTTAATCAGTCGAATTCTGTTCAGTTTTATTTAGCGGTCACAAGAGGTGGGAGCATAAATAAAAAGAACCAATTAAACTTTCAAATAAAAGCTTATTTTTTATTGATGTTAAACATGGCACCTGGCACGGTTTTTATTGATGGAGGTTCATATTCCACTTTTTTAATTTTTTTACAAGAGTCGAATGATCTACTCCTAATTGTTCCGCTGCTTTTCGAATGGAAGGGTGCTTTTGAATTGCTTCGCCAATGATTCGTTTTTCAAACTGTTCGACCCGTTGTTTCAGCGTGAGAGAAGTCGCTGTATGTGGTCGCTCATCAATATGCGGCGGCAGGTCGTGAGGTTCGATTGACTGTGATGGTACGGAAACGATCATGCTTTCGATCAAGTTTTTTAATTCTCTCACATTCCCCGGCCAATGATAATGCTTTAAAATGCTTTTTGTATCAGGGGATAAGGATTTGTTTATGCGATATAGCTTGCAATAGAAAGAGAAAAAATGATCCAAGAGCGGCTCGATATCTTCTGGGCGCTCAGCCAATGGCGGAATATGAATTTCAACGACTTGCAGCCGATAATATAAATCTTTGCGAAATGTTCCTTGGGAAATTAGCTTCCTTACATCTTGATTGGTGGCCGAAATAATTCGAATATCTAGGGTTTTTATTTGATGGCTGCCGATTCTTTGAATTTGTTTTTCTTGCAAAACGCGAAGCAGCTTTACCTGCAAAGATAATGGCATTTCGCCTATTTCATCAAGCATAATGGTTCCTTGGTCTGCTAATTCTAATAAACCGATTTTTCCTTCTTTTCGTGCTCCTGTAAATGCTCCTTTCTCATAGCCAAATAGTTCTGATTCTAGCAGCGGCTCCGGAATCGCTCCGCAGTTTACCTTGATAAACGGTTTGTCTTTCCGATCGCTTAAATGATGGATAAGATTGGCAATCACTTCTTTTCCAACACCAGATGGACCCGTTAACAGAACACTTGTAGGATAGGGGGCGATCTGTTTTACTTTTTCGAAAATTCTCTTCATAGCATCGCTTAGAAATACCATTTTTTCTTCTGAACCATCGATCGAGAACGTATACCGATGATGCCCCATTTTAAAAAAGCTTTTGGCTTTTTCCAATTCGGCTTTCATTTGAATAAGATGGGAGATGTCTCTGACGCTTGTTACCACCATCTCGATCTCGCCTTGTTGATCAAATACAGGATTTCCCGTGACGATGACATCCTTTTTTCCGCCTATTTTTTGCAAAATCGAGATGCGCTTTTTCTCTCTTAACACAAGAAGAGAGACAGACTGATCAAAATATCCTTTCTTAACAAGGTCCTCCATATGATTGCCTATCAGTTCTTCTCTACGGAAGCCAGTGATTTCCTCATAGGCGGAGTTGACCATTAATGTTCTTCCTTCCTTATCCACCACATAGATTCCATCTGTTGAAAATTCAATAATGGTTTCCATTTGCTTAAAAAGAGAATGGTAGTGCTCTATTTCGGATATATCTTGGAGGACGCTGATGGCTCCGGCCAATTCGCCATTTTGGTACACAGGAGTTCGATTGACAAGGCATTGGCGGCCCGCTATGTTCATTTTTACTCCAATTGAGCTTGTTTCGCTCTCTAACACATAGGGAAGCCGTGTGGTTGGGATGAGCTCCCGAATATCTTTCCCTTCCCAATGTTGGTTTTCGATCTGGAGAAGTTTTTTCGCAGAGGAGTTGATAAGCAAAATTTTCTTGTGGCGATCAACAACAATGACCCCGTTATGGATAGACGAAAAAATGCTTTCCCATATATGAGAATCTATGATTTTTTGTTTCATATAAGCCCTCCATATTTTTATAGATGGTGAATGAATTCACCATGTGGTGAAAAATATCACAATTCCTTTATTCGGTTCATATTTAAGCTTCTCCTTTTTATTGGTGATTTTTTTCACCTTTTCCTCATTTCTATTTCCATCCCGTTTGCCTTTTCGCTATCTTTTCTAGCTTTGGCACGATATTTGCTTGTAATAAAAATGAGGAAGAGAGGAGGGAAGCAAATGCCATGAACGATGCCTCTTTCCATAGAAAGTAAGCGCTGGTTTGAAAAATCGCTCGTTTAATTCGAGAGAATCAAAAAGATGAAGGAGGAATTTTGATGACGAATATGGTGAAAGCGCATCCTAAATTGTATGTGATGGATAACGGAAGGATGAGAATGGATAAAAACTGGATGATCGCCATGCATAATCCAGCGACGATTCACAATCCTCACGCGCCAACAGAATTTGTGGAATTTCCCATTTATACGGTGTTAATCGATCATCCAGAAGGCAAAATTCTTTTTGATACCGCTTGCAATCCCACTTCAATGGGACCTCAAGGGCGTTGGGCGGAATCGACGCAGCAAATGTTTCCATGGACGGCGAGCGAAGAGTGCCATCTTCACAATCGGCTAGAGCAATTAAAAGTGAGGCCGGAAGATATTAAGTTTGTAGTTGCCTCACATCTTCATCTTGATCATGCCGGATGTTTAGAAATGTTTACGAACGCGACGATTATTGTGCATGAGGATGAGCTAAATGGTACACTCCAATGTTATGCGCGCAATCAGAAAGAAGGGGCATACATTTGGGCCGATATTGATGCTTGGATTAAAAATCATCTGCAATGGCACACCATAAAGCGGCATGAAGATCATCTTTTACTGGCGGAAGGGATTAGGGTGCTTAATTTTGGGAGCGGACATGCATGGGGGATGCTTGGGTTGCATGTAGAATTGCCGGAAACAGGCGGCATTATTCTTGCTTCTGATGCTGTTTATACGACGGAAAGTTATGGTCCGCCGATTAAGCCGCCTGGCATTATTTACGATTCTCTCGGTTATATGAATACCGTCGAAAAAATCCGGCGAATAGCGAAGGAAACCCATTCACAAGTTTGGTTTGGACATGACTCTGAGCAATTTAAACAATTTCGTAAATCCACTGAGGGATTCTACGAATAAAGAAGGGGAAGAAGATCATGAGTGTTGCTAGGCTGGCTTTTGCATCCCTTAGTTATGTCGGATGGGGAGCGTTGGAGCAATTGCTTCCGGAGGTCAGGCGTTTTTCGCCGAAGAGGATTCTTGTCGTCACAGATCCTGCACTTGAGAAAATCGGCTTCATTCAACGAGTAACAGGTCCTTTGATCCAACAAGGATACGAGGTGGAGCTATACACAGATGTCGTTCCAGAGCCGCCGTTAGAAGTAGGAGAGAAGCTCGTTTCTATGACGCGCCAAGGCAAGTTTGATATGGTGATCGGAATCGGCGGGGGAAGCTCATTAGATTTAGCAAAATTAGCGGCTGTTTTGGCTGTACACGAGGGAACTGTTGCTGATTATTTAAACTTGACCGGCACCAAAACCGTCCAGCAAAAAGGGCTGCCGAAAATTTTGATTCCGACTACCTCAGGAACCGGTTCGGAGGTGACCAATATTTCCGTTCTTTCTTTGGAAACGACGAAAGATGTAGTAACGCATGATTATCTTTTAGCGGATGTAGCCATTGTCGATCCAGCATTGACCGTTACTGTGCCTCCTCGCGTCACAGCGGCTACCGGTATTGATGCATTGACCCATGCAGTGGAAGCCTATGTGTCTGTCCACGCCAACCCAACAACAGATGGCTTGGCTCTTCAAGCGATACGATTGATTGGGCGGTCTTTGCGAAAAGCGGTCGCAGACGGAAACGATAAACAAGCTCGGATCGACATGAGCAATGGCAGCTATTTAGCAGGACTCGCTTTCTTTCATGCGGGGGTGGCTGGTGTTCATGCCCTTGCCTATCCTTTAGGCGGACAATTTCATATTTCTCATGGAGAATCCAACGCTGTGTTATTGCCATATGTAATGGGATACATTCGCCAAAGCTGCACAAAACGAATGGCCGATATTTTGAATGCTTTAGGAGGGAATTCCGCTTATCTCTCTGAGGAGGAAGCTTCTTATCGCTGTGTGGAAGAGCTTGAGAGACTAGTGAAAGAGGTAGGCATTCCGAGTACGCTGGGCGGTTTTCATATACCTGAAACAGCGTTGGAGAGCTTAACTCAAGATGCCGTTCAGCAAAAAAGACTATTAGCGCGAAGTCCTTTGCCGCTGCTGGAAGAAGATATTAGAAACATTTATCAATCTGCTTTTATTGGTAGAGTGACGGAGCCAAAGCGAAAAATGGAAAAATTATGAATATAGAACGTTTTCTCGGATCTCTAGCTGCAAGAGCCCATATAGGGGTCCCGCTTAACGTTCTACCATATCTCAAAAAAAGTTCAGACGCTGAGTCTGAACCTTTTTTGTAGAATGGATATCTTGTCCTTTCAAAAGAAATAAGGTGCTGTCTAGCTCTCAGCGCTATTCGCTCCGTTTTTGTTTATCTCGCTTTTGGGAAGAGGGAAACGGCTTTCTTTGTCACCCAGAAGCGCTCGGCCATATAGATGTTCAGTCCTTGGAGCTCGTACGTTTTATTGCCGATCGTCATCATGTTTTGGTTGGCTGGCAATTTGGTCGTTTTGTTTCCATTACCATCATGATGATGTTTTTGACAGGTGCCTTTTCTTGCTTTTTTTCCTCGTCACGTGCCGCAACTGCAACCGATTCTACGGCCAGCGAGCCGACAAGCACAATGCCCACCATCTTTTGACTTAACACAACACTCACGCTTCTCTCCCCCTAATATGGGATTTATCATTACTAATAGGAAGCTTTTATTAATCGTACATCAATAGATTGTAAATATTTTGTTAAAGAGGAATGTGTTAGTATATAATGAGGATGCAACTTCCGTGGCTCATGATCAGGATATCCTTTGTTTTTATGAACAAAATGCCCAAAATTCATTTTATGTTCAAAAACGTATCATTTAGAAAACTACTAATATAATTGGTTTATGTAAACGATATTACAAGAAACAGGGGAGGGAGGGATGATGGGGAGAAAGCGGTTGTGTAGCATGGTTGATAGTGAAAGAATGATTATAAATGGTTTGTAAACTCTCCACCGATTATTAACCATTATCTAGTATTTGCTCAAAATCGTGTTTTCACAAACTCCATTTTCAGGAAGGAAATTCGAAAATCGGAAAGCGATTAAATAGGATGGAAAAGCGGTTGAAAAGTGTGGAAAGCGGGCGAGGGGAACTAGTAATAATTATTTACTAAGAAAATCGGCTTAAGGAGAGAAATTAATGTCGTCGACCTCCAATCGTGCAAAAATCCCGGGGGATCGACGACATGTTGCTTTTTGGCGAAACCGTCGTCCAGCAAGGCATTGCGCTAAAATATGGGTTTCGATATAATAAAATTTACGAATTGTTCCAGAGAAGTAAAATGCTGATTTGTCAGTGAATTCTTGTGATTTTTATCGTACCTATAAGGAATTGAAATGAAGCAGCAGAGGTTAGCACTGTAGCGACGGTAAGGGAGAGCCGGATGATCGATGCTATGATTCGTTGGCTACGGGATGCGTACGAAGCAGGGAAAAGCCTAGAGAGGTAAATAATTATGATTTCTACTATATTATTTATTACCACCTATTTGAAGGTGGATTTTTTTGCATCTAATTCAGCGGTGATATCAGCTACACCAATACTAACCTATTCAGATTGTAGCAATAAATAAAATTTTTACAATAATATTGAATATGTTGAAAATATTTTATATTATGTTATTATTAAGTTTTTATAAAGAAGGTGGGTAGATAATGAAAAAAGCTACGTTGTTCACAATAATAAGTGTGTGTTTTTACTTTTGTTTATATTTCCTAACACTTTGGCTGACCAACCACTATGAATCTTTAAAAACATTTAATATTAGTTCACTTTTCCCTTTTATTTTTATTTTAGTGATTGCTTTTTTACTAGGAATTATCATAAAGAGAAACTTCACAGATAATACATCTGATAGAAATTTGTTTGCTATCATACTAAGTACTGGTCTTATCGTGTATTTAACAGTTATATCTGTTAAGTATATGAGATAAAAATAATTTTCTAAAAGGAGAGGGACTATTATGAAAAAATTTTTCCTAATGTTTTTTGCTGTACTTATTTTATTTGGAACGAACGTATCATTATTTGCCCGCGCAGAGACTACCGAATCTAGCTTAGAGATGCAAAAAATTGAGAATTTAGATGCTAATAAAGACGTTAAAATCGAAATCATAAAAGATAATAAACAGCAACGTGTAGTACAAGTTGTTGATAAACAAACCGGAAAGATTTATAAATCTACTTTTAATAAAAAAGATAATTCGTTTCAAACTGTTGAGTTAGACTCGAAAAGTAAACTGGAAAAAGATGTTTTAAACTCAAAAACTATTGAATCTCAAAACAGCACTGCGCAATTACAATCTGCTCAGGTAGCCTCAGCGTCTTTTTCATTAATTGACAGCGGATCTAACGTAAGTGGTAGATTTAAATACTATGTATATACACAAAAAATATGGGTTGTACAATGTGATGGACAATCTAAAAATCCGGTAGAAACGTCAAATAATAGTTCAGATCTTCAAAGTTTCAGAAATACAGTGAATAATCTTAGAGGTTCCGAAATAAGACTTGCTGCCGCATTAGGAACGGCTCTTACATCAACTGTAGTTGCAGCGGTTACTGCACCGACTGGATGGGGACCTATTGTAGCAACATTAACAGCAATAGGGGCTGGTGCAACGGCAATTGCAGAGGGTTATAATTCATATGTACTTGCAAAAGATTGTCGTTTTTACTTTGGTAGAATCACTTTGCGTTAACTAAGAAATAGTTACATACACTTTTCAGTTGGCATTAGTTACGTTACACTACCTTAGTAACAAGAAAGTGGCGGTAGGTTTATAACCACCGCCTATTGTTTTTCACGTTTGAAAATAAAATATAAAGTATCAGAAGCTCCACTTACTCCACCTAAACCATTTGTAATAACATTAACTAACTCCCATCCTTGTGCGCCCATTTCATTCAATATGTTATCCGGATCTGGTTCCTTATCGAATAAACCTTTTTCAATTTTATATCTAACGATTTTATACTCGAATTTCTTCATAATAGGACTTCTCCTTGCCCCCAATTCATTTTAGGAATTTTATCCCCTTTACCCTATCATTTAAAACGCGTTATACGCCAATCTGAAGCGTAATTTTACATCATTCTTCCGTTGACTTCGCCTTTTTTCTAGCGTTTCTCTTACGCATATTCCTAGTCGCCTTGACTGCCATTTCTCGCTCTGTAACATGGGCAACGTCTTCTTTGGTCATCAGATCGTCCGGTACGTATGCTAAAAAATCGTGAATCTCAATATCCAAACCTTTGCAGATCGCATCAATCGTATCTAAATTTATGTTTACTACTTCATTACGGTAAATACGTCCAAAAACCGATCTTGCTAAGTTAGTAAGTCGACAACCTTCTGCAATCGTAATGTTTCTCTCTTCACATATCTTTTTTAGCTTGTTACGAATCAATGGCAGCACCTCCTATAAATTGTATTACAAACAGTATATACCATTTGACGTACAGTCGTAAATAAAAAAACGCCCACTTGGTGGTGAGCGTGATTTAGGTGCTGGTCGTATTATTGTTGAACCTTGATTTCTCTGAGGTTGAATCGTTTTAGTCTGTGGCCATCGGTATCTGGCTCATCTAGTTGGATTTGAACAGGGAACTGATGATTAACGTACAACAGCTTCTCATCGATATACACCACTATTCCAAATCTGGAATACATATCCGATTTACAGTAAACACGGTCACCGATTTTAATCATCGTCTGAAATCTCCTTTTGCATGTTTCACCATGAATACGTAATAAACATTCCCATCATTATCAACAAATGAAAGATCTTCAATAATCGTTCCTCGTTTTTATCGTACCTATAAGGAATTGAAACGTGAAGAAATATGTTGGAACAGGAGATCTAGTAATAAACATGAAAACTCTGGAGTAGTTAAAAAGGGAAAAGATCTTTTCACATTCGTTGCCTGTAGGCGTGCATTTTCTCAATTTTATGCCCTTAAATAAAAAAGTATTTGATTGGTAAAATAAAGTTATAGCATAGTGTTGCGTGGAGGGAAAACAATGTCTGATATTTCTAGTGCGCAGCGGTTATTAAAATTAAAAGAAATTTTATTTTACGAAACAGATGAGGACCATGAGCTTGCGATTCATGAATTGGTTGATAAGGTAACAGCTGTATTTGGTTTGGAATACAAAGTGGATCAGCGAGCTTTGAAAAGAGATATTGAGGCGCTAAATAATCAAGGATTTGAGGTAATCGAGAATCAGGGGAAGTATGGAAAAATTTTTTATAGTCATCAAACAAGATTATTTGAAACATACCAGCTTCGATTGCTTGCGGATGCGGTATTGTCCGCGCGTTTTATTACGGAAGCGGAGAAAAAAACATTAATTCGAAAACTAAAAAAACTGACAAGCAATCATATAGCAAAATCTATGCCAGATCCGTTAATTTTTCAACAGAGCAGCAATCTTGATTACAACCTAATCAAACTACATATTGACAAGGTGCATAAGGCTGTCTCTGAACAAAGGGTCATTCATTTTCAGTACGGAATGTACAATGTGCAAAAACAATTTATTTTGCGGCGAGACGGGGAAGTGTATGAAGTTTATCCGTACGCCCTTATATGGCATCATGATTATTATTATTTAATTGGACAATACTATCAGGAATTCCGGCACTATCGCTTGGATAGAATGAGAAATGTAACGGTAACAGAGAAGCGTTTCAAAAAAGAAGCATTTAATGCAACCGAATATGTTCACCATTCGTTTAATATGTATTCGGGAAAAGAGGAGTGGGTGAAGATTCAATTTCATAACGATTTAATCAATTTATTTATAGATAGGTTTGGTTTGGAAGCGGATATAAAGACTTTAGATGAAGAACATTGTGTACTAACAACAAAAGCAAAAATAAGCGAAGGGTTGGTAAAGTGGATTTTAACGCTTGGGAGCAAAGCGAAAGTATTGCAGCCGGATTCACTCGTTGAGATGGTTCGGGAAGAAATCTATAAAATGAACCAATTATACACATAAGGGTGTGCCAAATTTGGCGCATCTTTTTTGTTATAGTAAAAGCAACTAACTACTAAGTGAAAGGTGAATGAAATGCAGCCAGCAGAACAAATGATATATAACCTCGCTGTCGGCATTCAAAAATGGCAGCAAAAAAAGGATGTTATACCAAACGAACTAAGAAAAGGTCATTTGCAATTAATCCGCTTATGTAGTGAATCAGGACAGCCTTTTCCGAAAAACATCATTCCTGAGTTAGTAACATTTCTTAAAAGACCATTACACGAATGGCGGATTGATTCCATATGCTCAAGGTTTGACAGTGACTTATACTTAATTGAAGATGTGGGTGGTTTATCGGATTATTTTCAAGAATGGCTTGAAATGGTCGGTTCGATTGAAAATGAGCAACAAAAAACTATGAAGGAAATCCTAAAGTATTGCCGTGACCATTCATTAAATGAGGAATACACGAAAATTCGAACGTTTCTTACTAAAAACCCCATTATTGACTATATGAAGTTACAGAGTTTTAAAATGGATTTTGCACGAGAGTTAGCCAACTTAGTTGAAGCTTGTTATGAAAAAATGAATATCGACAACGACATTGAAATTTGTCCCTATTGCGGATGGACATTAGAAAGGAAAAAAGGGGAGCTTACGTGCGCAAAACTTTGCAGACAATTAAGCGATTTTAATAATACGAAAACACTTAAGTGTACGGGGACGGTTTATTATCGTTTAAAAAAAGGGATTCAACGGTTTGTATTGTTGCCTGGGAAAGCGGAACTTGAATTATTCCACAAGTTGAAGAAAAAGTACAAAAATGCGGATGTCATGCTTTATCCCGACATCGATAAGTTTGATATTAGTGTAAAAAAAGATCATATAACATTCTATTTGGATATGAAAGATTACGCACATCCGCATCTTCTGGCAGATTACTTTAACAGCCAAGATACTAAAAAATATGTCGATCATATGCGTAGTATTGTTGTTATTCCTAATTATCGCGAAAGGTTAAAGCCGGGATATATTAAGCGATTTTGTGCAAGAATCCAAGAACTCGGATTGCATCTCCCGTTTGAAGTAATGCTAGAAAGAGAATGTATTAAAAAAATGGATAGGATGTTGATGATATAATGCGTCAGTCGGTTTATGCACTAACAAAGGACTTGAGAAAACAAATGTCTGAGTATTTAGGGGATAAAACGCTAGCGAAAATTTTAGTGTTCACGGAGCTGTTTTTGTTCGGGGTAAAGGAATTTGCCCAAGAAATAAACGTATATGATGTATGGGCCATTACAACGAAACATGGGCATCCAATTATACCGAACAATCTTTCCGAAAGGGATTATCAAATAATTTCAAGGTTGCAAATTCTATTTCCTTATTTTAGAAATAGAACTTTATGGCAACAGAATTTACAGCAATATGAAATGATAGATATAAAAATTCGTCTCTTTTCTATTCATGATGGATATGCGGTAGACCAGGTTCCATATATCCTCCATAAGGAGCGCTTGAAATTATATACTTCCATTCTCCATCAACCACTTAAAAAGGTTGAAACCATGGAGAGCTTTGCCCCTTTTGAGAAAGAGTTATGTTACATAAGAAAAAAAGGGAAAAGAGAGGAAACATATAAATTTACGATTCCATTACATTTCCAAACAGAGAATGTTCCACGATTATGTCTATATCGTCCAAAGATGAAAGTGAAATTAACAGAGAACGTGTCATTTGAAGAAATTGCAAAGGAAATGGAACGAATATCAGGCAAAAACTGGGTGAATCGAGCAAAGCAATTTACAGTGACCCCCTTTTCTTCTCAAAAGGAGCTTTCTTTTTACGAGGTGCAACATATTGCTGGAGGATTAGGAGCAGGAAAATCTACCTTTATTACTTTGGCTACTTATTTTTTGACAAAAAAGAAAATGATGAAAGTTGGGATTATCGAATCAACTGTTGAACGTGTTTTGGATAGAGTAAAGCAGTTGCGAAAATTAAACATCAAGGCGGTGCCGATTACAGGATTTTCAACACAGCGAGTGAATCTCGAAAATCAAATGAGGTCTTTTCAAAACGAAATCGAAGACGTATCGGATTGGGATGCAAAAGACTATGAGTTGTTCGGCTATTTATCTGGAGCTTGCATCATCCAGGCATTGGCACAAGACTACGAGGACGAACATAATACGAACCTTCCGTGTCAATCGATTTTAGAAGGGGAGAAAGTGAGAATCTGTCCTCTATATACAAAGTGCGGGGTACATGCCCTATCAGCCCAACTAGCGGAAGCGGAAGTTTGGGTAGCTACTTCGCAAAGCGTATTGAAGTCGAGAATTCCGAAAATGGCAGATCCTTATAATCGAATTTATTACGAAGCGATGTATGATTTGTTAGATGTCGTTTTCATTGATGAGGCAGACAAAGCTCAGCAGGATTTTGAGGAAGCTTTTTTTACTGAATATGATTTATTTGGTAATTCACACTCGTTATATGATCAATTAGAAAAAATAAAAAACCGGTATGTTTTATTGTCTCATATGGAAAACAATGAGGTTTATAAATGGACGAATCATTTGGCTAAATTAAACCAACTAATTTTAAAAGTGTATAATTTGCTGTCGCGTTCGTTTACGTTAAGAAAGTTTTTATCAGATAAACTTTTTCACACATATTATTTACTAATGAAAATAGCCGAAAAGATAGATGTTAACGGAAGCGGTGAACTGTTTCAGAAACTGAAAAAATATATTGACGAGCCGATGGAAGTGGATGAATTAGTTTCGATAGTGGATCAGCTGTTGCGGGGGGACCCAACCAAAGAAACAAGCCGCATTATTGATCATTTTCTATCTAGATTGGTTGGCAAAAATAAAGAGGATGTCGGCGATGACGAGTTGCTGAAGAGGCAAGTAGAATTTTTACTATATTTAGCGCAAATTGACTACTATATTAAATATTTAATTCAGCATTTTCCTTCAGTCAGGGAATATTTGGAGATTGAGGCAGACTTAAATGAGTTTTTAAGAATACAGTCAAGAGATTTAAAACCTTTTGTTCCGGAAACGATGACAGGAATGATGATAGGGTATCGCTTTTTGCCTGAAGAAAACAAATTTAAATTCATGGAATATATTGGGGTTGGAAGGCAGCTTCTTTCTGAGTGGCATAACCTATATGAAAATCCTGATCATCATGAGGGACCGGGAATTATTTTTCTATCAGGTACAAGCTATGCTCCTGGGTCTTCGCATTTTCATTTGCCGTTTAAAACTAAGTGGCTGTTAACCTCCAATCAGCCGTTGCCAAGCATTGAACAATTTTACTTGCCTATAATCTCCAAGGAGACAGGAGAGCCTATTTATATTTCAGGCACAAAAGATAAACAATCAAAACACTTTAAATTACAAATGATGACCAATGCACTAAAAAATACTTTCCAGAATGAATTAAAATATTGGAAAGAAGAAGATCGGCGACTTTTAATCGTTGTGAATTCTTACGAAGATACGGAGGCGGTTGCACAGGCTTTGCAAAAGGATGTGTATTGGAAGGAGAGGTTTAAGGTTCTCACAAAAGATCAGCAAACGGAACCATATCACTTCCCTAAATCATTAATAGAGAAGTTCGCCTATACGAATGCGTCTTTGCTCGTTGTTCCTTTATCCTCAATAGGAAGAGAATATAATATTTTGCAACTTCGTAAAAATGCATCGCTTTTTGGTTCTGTTTTCTTTTTCATTAGGCCTTATATTGTACCGGGAGATATGAACTATATGGTTCAAATTCTTCACTCGTTTCTCCCGTCGTTCTTACAAAGAGTGGATTATAAAGGATTACAATACGGTAAAGCAGTGGGAGAACTAAAACGAATGAGCATTGCCAAGCTTGAACAAATGATTAAAGAGCCGGATTTCTGGAATATTCTCGAAGATAAAGAGAGAGAAATACTTTCTTGGTTTACATTTATACAAGTTTGGCAAATGGCAGGCCGATTGCTTCGGGGCGGTACCAATGCGCGTTTATTTTACATAGACGCTAAATTTGCGCCTAATTACTTAAAAGGCGAAAAGGATACTCCTAGGACAAGCATGCTTGAATCTTGGAACAGCATTTTAACTCAACAAGCTGCCGATCCCATTATTCAGGCGTTATACGGGCCGTTTATCGACAGCTTAAATCGCCTTGAGAAAAAAATGATTCATTATTGATAGAAAGGATTTTGAAAAGCATGGAACAACTTGAATTACACTCGTTTTTAATAAATGAGGAGAATTGTTTGCCCAATATCGAATTGTATCAATTGGAACTGCCAAATGAATGGAGCGAGTTCTTAAAAAGTTATAAAGTTGGCGATTATAAATATAGTTTAAACATCGGTTCTTTTTCAAAACTATTGCAATCTAAGTTCCCGCAACTTGTTTCTGTTTTGGCGCTCAACACAGTAATCGATCAAGGAATTAAGCCGTGGATTATTGCGAGTGAACAAATCGATGTACGTATTATTCATCAGCTTTTTGTAAAATGGCTTTCGATTGAATTAAATAAAGACGTGAAAGACTTGCCTGAAACAGTTCGAAATCAATGCTCATTGCCACAATGGAAACATTTTTACAGGAAAGATGTATTGAATCAACCGTATCAATATGATGTGATTCCAGGGGCTTATGCCCATGATTTTTGTAAAAGAAGCTATTTTATTAAATCCGATGAAATGACGTTAGAGTTTAAGCATGTAAGAACAGATAAAGGACATGAAGTGATGTCGGATGTAATAGAAGTGGCTGGCGAACATTTTATGTATGTCATCCATTTTAAACTAACGACAAGGGCGCTTCATGGGGCGCAAAAATATTTGAACATCAAATCGTCTATACGAAAAGTCGTCAGTTCTCCGTTGATCGGTGAAGATGGCACTCTATATCTAAAGGGCGGAAAAAATATATCTGTATATCTTTCAACGGCAAACCCTTACTTAAACACGGAAGGCCGCTCTTTTGCCCATATGAGCATAAAAAGGAAAAAGAATGCTGTGGAATGGTCTAGCGACATAGAAAAGCATTTTGTTGATATGCTAACAGAGGAAAAGGGATTTTCAATTGATAATTTACTAAAAAATCCAAAAGCATATTTTCCGGAAACGGGCCGCGATGTGATCGCGTTGATTAATGAATCAATTCATTCTGTTGGAAATCCGACGGGCAAGCTAAAATCGGGAGTCGGCCTGCCGACACGCCGAGAATTTTTTAAAGTCATTACCCAACAATACCCGAATTTAATTTTAAATGACAAATTGCCAAAAGTACCAAGTCGTTATAATAAAAAAGAACGTATACTGCTTTTTCCGCTTTCAACAGAGCGGTTGACATTTGAGATTTATACGGAAGACGAAAAGTTATTTGATCGGGTTCAAGCAGAAATTGTGAGTCTGTTGAATTTGGAGAAAAAAGACGATCACTTATTCGTACAGCAACGCTCTCAAGTTGAGTTTCAAATATTGCATCTGCAATTAGGCGATCTTGTCAAAGAATTAGATGGAGAAGATAAGGCAGCAGTCAAAAAACGCATCAAGGAACTCAAACAGTTTTTCAAGCACCGAAAAGCCAATGAACCGATTATGGCATTGATTGAAATTTTTCCTTATAATCAAAACTTGATGACCGAGAAGAAAGATCCTAAAGATGCCATTCGCATAGGTATGTTGGAAGCGGGACGAATTACACAATTTATTTATCCGTTAGAAGATGAGAATGGCACGGCAAAAAATCTTGAAGATATAATAAAAAGAAATAATAGCCGAGTTAAGAACAGCGTTTTAGACCTGCTGTCCGATAAAGGATTTAGTAAAACAATCAATCAAGATGAACTAATTATAGGAGTCAGTAATTATAAATCAGAAAAAGGGAACAGAGTCATTCCATTATTATGCAAAATCGATAATAATAGAAAGTATATTAAAAAATATATTGACAAAGATTGGTTGCCTATTGATTGCGCTATTACATCTTTAAATGCAGAATCGATCCAAAAATCTGTTGTATCAACTGACAGAATATGCTCTTGGATTGAACAAGAAATGGAGTTTTTGTTGGAAGAACATCCAAGTAAAACAATCGTCTTATTGCTCGATGCTGCATTGCGCTCTCGTAAAACATGGGCTGAGCTTCTAAATGAGGAAATAAGGGTTGACCAGCTCCCTTTGCAAAACGATCAATTAAAATGGAATGAGCGAATTAAGGTCATACGCATTAATGATGCAGATGAAGTGCCTTACTACGATATTACAACCAATAAGGACGAGATTACAAAAAGCTCGGGATTGTTCCGTGATGATAAAGGGATTTACTACAGTATCGGAAGTAGACCTGATTCATTGAAGGCAAAGAAAAGCTTCGTAAAAGTATATAGAACGGACCATATTGGAAAGCAACAAAATGTAGAATTAATTGTGAGCGGGTGCGATTCGCAAGAGGAGAGAGATCGTCTAGCAATTATGTGTCACCATTTGAGAAGGGACAATTTAACTTATGAGTTTTCTACAAAATGGCCGTTACCAATGCATTGTTTAAAGACTTTGAATGGTTATATTGATGCTTTTATAAAACTTAATGATTAAGGTGCGTTCGTTTTTCATAGTATTGACTTATGCACAGGCACGTCTAATCTTAATGCTTATAATCAAGGAGTAAAGATGTGTCTGTGATTTTTTCTGTTCAATGGTTTTGTTGTCATGTTGAATGATGATACGAATAGTAGCGATATTTCCTATTGATATTGAATTTCTCTTTTCATTTCCCCATAGTGACAATATCGATGGACTATATTCTTGATGGTGATTTTTGTGAAAAATCGCGTTGTTAGGCAAAATGAGATATACTGAAAGCAAACAGAGTGAATGGGAAAAGCAATTTTTGCTTTAAAAGGATGGGGGGACTGAATGATGACAAATAAAGAATATCAAGAAATCGTAGAGAAAAAATACAGTAAGCCGTTAAAAGAGATTATGTATGAACTTTGCGTAGTAAGAGATGTAGTTCCCACTGAAGGAGCTAGCGAGCTAGGTGTGCCTAAAAGCACATTTTTAGCGTGGAGAAATAAATTTCGGTTTGGACCGCTTCAGAGAAAAGCTGATTTTGCTGAACAAATACGGGACAAGCAGATTGATAAATATAAGCAGGACAACGAATTTGAGCGTGATTTTCTTTACAAAGAGGAGAGGTCTATTAGAGGATTTAAAGAAGTGATGGAGCGTTTTTTGGAACTTGAAAAGTACAAAAGCGCATTAAATGATCCTGACGCTTCTGACTACTTGTTTATAACGATGAGAATTGCAACCATTGAACAAATGTTGAACTATTTAACCAAATATGAACAAGGAAGACTGCACGAAGCATTTGACAAAGAGTATGAATATCTACGCATGATAGTCAATAAAGAAATATAATGCTATAAAAGGAGGTCCTTGATGAGCGACTTATTTGACAAGGATCGTTCTATCATATCAATATGCGTTTCGCTTATTGCTGCATTTAAAGAACGTCATTTCCGCTTCCCAACAAGTGGCAGCGGAAGATGAATTAATGAAAGAAGTATATCGAGATTCAATCGTAAAAAATATGAAATTCTCGAAGATCAGCTTTGGAAGCTGCTGTCGAAAATTTTCAAGGCGTCCGGTTTGGAGTTACACAGCCCAAGAGCGTGCTATCGGCAAGCTTTCAAGGAAGGCTGGATTGAAATATCGATATATGGAACGATATATTAAGTTCGCGCAATGTAACGGCTCATGTATATAATGAAGAGGATGATGAACAGATCAAACAAAAAATTGTTGATGAGTACGTTCAGCAAATCGAAGCATTGTTGCAAAACATTAAAGAAGAAGTGATCGATCGTGACGCATGGAATTAACAAAAATGTTTTTGAGCGTCTGATCGCGTATGTTCAAAGCGAGAAAGAGATATTTTATTTGGCTCGCGCGCAAAAAATACGGCGCGGCATCATTCCGATATCGATCTGTGCATTGATTATACGGGAAAGCAAAAGTGGAAAGTGATCAGTGATATTGACGACATTGTTGGCATATATTCGTGCGACGTGCTGTTTTGTGATTCATTGAACCAAGAAATCGAGCGGCAAATCGAACGCGATGAAATGGTGATTTATGAAAAATGAAAGGTGTGTTAAGCGGGCAGAGGGATTGCCACTGGTTGCCCATTCTCTTTTTACCGCCAATGGCATTGGTGTCGGCAAGCTGCTTCCAACCGTTCACATGCCTGACGCACTGTTGAGCGAGCACAAAACAAACTTTTGTCCGCGATCGGCTTTCATAAAGGAGAGTGGCGACAACGAGTGCTCACCGTATTTGGCGGATTCCGCTTTAAATCTCGATAGGTTTCACCATCTCCAGACCAATTCGCTAAAAGCGGGTTACAATTAATTTTACAGCCGGCGTACTTTCATAAAGGATGGCTGTTTTCTAAGAAATCTATAACATGTCTAATAGCTATGTGCTGAT
Source organism: Anoxybacillus sp. P3H1B (assembly GCF_001560855.1). Lineage (NCBI taxonomy): Bacteria > Bacillati > Bacillota > Bacilli > Caryophanales > Anoxybacillaceae > Anoxybacillus > Anoxybacillus sp. P3H1B. Next base: position 24,975 of record NZ_LPUG01000027.1, read on the forward strand.
CACCTGCTAAGTATGATACCGAATTAAGTTCTTTCCAAATAATAATTGAACTGTAACCCTTTGTCCTCTTCTGATGACTGGACAGTATGTGACCCTGTGGTAAAATAAACCTATGTCGTTCTTTCATAACTGGATGTAGGAGGTTGCATGGAGAAAATAAAATGCGAAAACCAAGCTGATCCTTCCATGCGTAAAATATCCAAGGTACAAAAGAACTCCGAATTGTCGGACATCTAGGGTTGGAACGACCCGAAGTCACGCTCAGGGAGACGAAAGGCGGCTTTCGTCGTGGAACTGAGAAGCTCCCACTTCAAGCTTTAGCTAAGTGGTGAGTAGTTCACTCTTATGGTAATATATCTCGCATAAAATCTCTGTAATTCAGGTTGCTTTATCTATACCCGCTTCCTCTTTCATTTCTCGTAATACAGCACTAGATCAATCACGGTCACAAGATTCAAATGTTCCTCCAAGTATTTGAATCCCTGCCTCAGGAATATTTTGATGTTCAAATACTAAAAGCTCCCAAGTATGATGAACGTTTCTGATGATATAAGCCAAAACCTTTTTTACATGGATATTGATGTATACTTCCCCTTTATTTAGACAATCTAGCTTTGCTTGGATCTTTTTTACGATAAAGCAGCCAATGCAAAAACCAAGAATGGCCGCAAAGGCTGCCAGAGCCACTAGGAGCGTCAATACGTAAGCGATCTTTGTCCATCCCGCTAAAAATGACACATCACCGATCGATAAGCAAATGACCGCAATGATTTGATTGAATGACTGCTGTGCATCATCCTCAGGAATGTATTCGCTTGGTTCCTTTCGTAAAAAGAACTTTGCTGCTCTCATCACGAGATGGAAATGAAAGAATAATCCTAAAAGGCTGGAGATCAATGGAAATAGCAGCGACCATTCTTGATAGGTCATCGAAGTGAAGAGAACCGAAAAAACGATAAACCATTGATTTACACGTACGAATGGACGAGGAACGGAGGAAGGGGTTTTTGGTCTCCTAATTCCAGTATTTCTTATATGTTTAATTATATTTATGATATTTTACAGTAGACGTCATGATTTGTGAAGAAAATTTGCAGAGGAGGAGTTTTAGATTGCTTATGGGCTGACGTAAGCGATGATACCGATAATCATTTTGTGTTCTATCCCCAGCATTCAGTATAGGAATAAAAACGAGTCTCAGCCAGCCGCTAATAAATTGTGCATAAAAATCCTAAAAAGCTTTCATCCCGCGTCACGATCCTCGCCAGCCCGTCTGTACATCACATCTCCACTTGTCTGTCCAGCGTTTTCGGTCTTTCGTGCTTCAGATGGTTGAGCATTAGCTTTACCTCCAACTTCGAAGCTCTTAAAAGGCTTTTTGGGTTCGCGTAGAACAACAGACAAATAAAATATCATTAATTTTTAGAATATAGTAAAAAATAAAATTTTATATAGTATTATTTTTTTGTTTGTTTGATAAAAGCTTATTATACAAAGGATTTTAGATAAGACACGAATGAGAAGTATTGAAAAAATAATAATAAAATAATTCGGAAAAATTATTTTGTGCTGTTTAGTATGATATAATCCTTGCAACTATATAATTATACATTTGTACTTCTGAGGGGGACAGGAGAAATGGAAAAGGAAATGAAATTAAAGCGCAACATCGGTTTTTTTGTTTCTACGTCTTTAGTGATTGGAACTGTAATAGGTTCCGGAATCTTTATGAAGCCGGGGGTCGTCCTGTCTGCGACCGGTAATTCCAATATGGCGCTTTTGGCGTGGATTATCGGCGGCATTATTACATTGGCGAGCGGCCTAACCATTGCAGAAGTCAGTGTGAAGATTCCTAAAACCGGCGGATTATACGCTTATATTGAAGAAGTTTATGGGAAAACATGGGGGTTTTTGTGCGGCTGGGTGCAAACTATTGTCTATGGACCGGCTGTTATTGGTGCTCTTGCTCTATATTTCGGTACATTAATGGCTGACTTTTTTCATTTTCCAAAAGGAAGCAGCCTGATCATCGGAATTGTAACGACGATTTTACTTGCAGGTTTGAATTTATTGGGAACAAAGTTTGGCGGATTTATTCAAACGGCTTCCACAATCGGAAAGCTGATTCCGATTATCTTGATTGCCGTATTTGGAATGTTTAAAGGCGATGCCGCTGTTTTTAATGTAGAAAGTGGAAATATTCAAAATTTAAGTATGGGGGCTGCCATTTTAGCCACGCTCTGGGCCTATGATGGTTGGATGAATGTCGGATTCATGGCGGGAGAAATGAAAAACCCGGCAAAAGATCTTCCAAGAGCCATCATTTCGGGACTTTTAGTTGTTATTATTGCTTATTTATCGGTTAATATTGCTATGCTGCATGTGCTTCCTGCTGATCAGATTGTTGAGTTAGGACCAAATGCGGCATCAACAGCAGCAACATTATTGTTTGGCGAAATCGGCGGTAAAATTTTAGCGATCGGTATTTTAATCTCGATTTTTGGATGCTTAAATGGAAAAATTCTTACATTCCCGCGAATTCCTTACGCTATGGCAGTAAGAGGGCTTCTTCCAGGATCGAAATTCCTTTCCGGCATCCATCCAAAATTTAATACGCCGGTAGGGGCCACTGTTGTACAAGCTGTGATTGCGATCGTGATGATGATCTTTTGGAATCCTGACAGGCTGACGGATATGGCGATTTTCGCTGTCTTGCTATTTTATGGATTGTCTTTTAATGCGGTTTTCTTGCTTCGCAAAAAAGATAAAAATGAATCGCGTTTATATAAAGTTCCGTTATATCCGATTACGCCGCTTGTGGCGATTGGGGGCACAGCATATATTATTATCAGTACGCTGATGAATGCTCCTGCCGACACGCTTTTCTCGATTGGTATTACGTTAATTGGTTTGCCGATCTATTGGAAACTGAAAGAAAAAAATAAAAGCACTTCAAATTTAAAAGCAAGCTAATGTAAACAAACGCGAACAGTGATCACGCTGTTCGCGTTTTCAATTGAATGGAATTTTTTAATGGAGATATCCTTCCATTCAGATTTTGAAAGCCGATGCTTCGATCATTGTCACAGATTTGATGAGATGACGCATCTGACTGATTCAGGAGGAGAAATATGGACTCATCTTGCTCTGTATTGTAAAATATAACATATAAAGATAAAAATGAAAGGAGGGTTAAGTTGGTCTTTTACTCGAAAAAAGGACCCATTAGTTCCATCCTGATATGGCTATTAATCGTTGGAAGTATTGCGTTGCCAACAGCTGTCCACTTAGAGTTAGGTACTATAGCGGAGGATCTAACTGTTACTGACAAAATTTTATTAACCGTCATTTGTAGTTTATTTACACTATTTTTGCTTTCAGGATGGTTTCATACATTTTACATTTTAACTGACAAAGTCTTAAAAGTAAGAGGAGGAATTTTTAGTTGGACAATTCCTCTTGAAGAAATTGAAGCGATCACCGAGTCTAAAAATCCCCTGGCAGCACCGGCTTTATCCCTTGACCGCTTGCAAATCACATATGGAAAGTCGAAGTTCATCTTAATTTCTCCTAAAGACAAATCGTTATTTTTAAAACAAATAAAGAAAATAAGACCGGAAGTCATTATTGAGGGTTAAATTTTATTTCACTGATTCAAAATTAGACTTATAGCTGATTGAAAAGAAACGGTTCTGTTTTTTAACTGTCGAAGGCAAGTCATCGACTTACCTTCGACAGTTAAAGTGCGTGGCCGGCCTCCGAACAACAGGACGGCTTACAGAGATCTATTTTGTGTGTAAGCAACGTTGTTCAGCTACTCGACCGTGGAAAAACGGACTAAACTCCATATCGATGCAAATGTTAACTTATTATCTATATCCTATAGATATATGTTTAACAACATCTAAGTCGTGGTCAATCAATATTGCTGTATTATTTTACACCAGACTGTACGAAGATGATCAGATTGATTTTTCGATGGGCATGAGGCAAACTTTTTTCACAGTACACTTCGCTTTTACTGAAGAAGCATCTAAACGTTCTCACCGCAACTTTTAAACAGTTTTCAATAGTAAGTATATAAAATAAGGAACACTTAAAATAGAAACCACTAATCCGACCGGCAGTTCCACAGGTGCCATAATGACTCTGCCTAACGTATCGGCTGATAGCAGCAATAATGCCCCGATGATAGCGGTAAGCGGAAGCAGCTTGGCATTTCGCGAGCCGATGAGAAGCCTAGAAATATGCGGGGCGATTAAGCCTAAAAAAGTAATGCCGCCGCCGACCGCCACGCAAGCCCCGGCTAATGCAACAGAGACGATCAGAAGCTTTCTTTTTTCTCTTTCAATAGGAACGCCTACGCCGGTAGCTATTTCGTCCCCCATCGATAATGCATCGAGAAATCGAGCTTTATAGACCGCATAAGGAATCAATAGGATCAGCCAAGGAAGCAACGCAAGTACAAATGTCCAGTTCGTTCCCCAAATCGTGCCTGACAGCCAAATAATCGCCTTCATAAAATTGATCGGTTCCATTTTCATTTGAAAAATAATGAGTCCTGCTCCAAACGCTGCGTTGATGCCGATGCCAACCAACAATAAGCGAACGGGAGTGACTTTGCCATTTTTCCACGAAAGCATGTAAATGAGTATAGCCGCCCCGAACGCCCCAATTAATGCGGTAAGCGGCATAATAAATACCGATAACTCCCCTTTAAAAAATGCCGTCTGTTGGAAGAAAAACATGTAAAGAACGGTCGTAAACCCGGCACCGGAATTGATGCCAATAATTCCAGGATCGGCAAGAGGATTTCGCGAGACTCCCTGCAAAATGGCTCCTGATACAGCAATGCCCGCTCCAACTAAAAGCGCTAGAATGATTCTGGGCAGCCGAAATTGAAAAATGGTCAGTTCATTTTGTTCCGTGCCTTGCCCTATCAGTGTTGCTAATACGGCATCGAAAGGAATTTTAATAAATCCTGCGTTAATGCTAAGAATCAGCATCATAATGGTTAACATACTCGTAATGGATAATAAGAGCTTAAATTTCTTTTGATTTTTGGATAAAAGATGATCCATTATAGCTCTCTCCCTTCTTTACGCGCTAAGTAAAGGAAGAAAGGAACACCAACCAATGCAGTGATCGCACCTACAGGCGTTTCGAAAGGCGGATTGATCATGCGTCCGACAATATCGGCAACAATTAATAAAATGCCGCCGAGAATCGCAGAGCACGGGATGATCCAGCGATAGTCTACCCCGGTTAAGAAGCGGGTGATGTGCGGAATCACAAGACCCACAAATCCAATCATTCCGGCGATGGATACCGCTGCCCCTGTTAAAAGTAAAACGACGATGGTCCCTAAAAGCTTTATCATCCGTGTATTTTGCCCTAAACCTTTTGAAATTTCTTCTCCCAAACTAAGAATTGTGATCGAACGGGACAAGATAACAGCTAAAATGAGCCCTCCCAATACAAAAGGAGTTAAATAGTGCAGGTGCTGCATTTGCACGCCGGCCACACCCCCAGCGTACCAATAGCTAAGATCCTTTGAAACATTATATTTGATTCCAATCGCTGTAGATAGCGAACTAAGCAGGCCTGTTATGGCTGAACCGGCTAACGCAAGCTTTACCGGTGTCATTCCTCCCTTAGACAGAGAAGCAATTCCGAATACCAGTCCCGCTCCCACACCGGCTCCAACGAATGAAAAAAAGATTAGCCCGTAATAGGAAATGCCGGGAAGGAAAGCGATCGCAATCGCTACTAAAAAGGCGGAACCCGCTGATACTCCCATGATGGAAGGGGAGGCGAGAGGGTTTCGCGTCATTCCCTGCATAATCGCCCCAGAGGTGGCGAGAGCTGCACCGACTAAAACGGCAGCGATCGCCCTTGGAAGTCTTAACTCCCTAATAATCACGTGAGAAGAATGGTCACTATTAAAATGAAATAACGCCTTCCATATGGTAGAATAGCGAAGATCTGCCGCTCCAACATGGATAGAAGCGATGATGAAAAAAAGCAATAGAAGGGAACCGAACAGCAAAATCGCGATGCCCGACAGATGATGGTTATGCAAAGCTTTTGTAGCTGACTGTGCCGAGTTTTTTATCGTCATATCCAACAACTTCCTTTTCCTATAAAAATACGAATTCTTTTTTTGATAGCTAGAAATCATTTTTGACCATCCAACTGGTTCTGCTACGATCCTTATTTTTTCGTCCCGCATTCGCATCATGAGAAGGTTCAGCCAGAGCTGCTTTCAGGCTTATGGCGGCTTGATTCGGCCAACCGACTGCCGAAAAATCAACCAACTCCATCAATATGAACATGAGTCCCATTATCATTTTAGCTGGATATATATAACCATCATGGGACAACCTTTTATGACGCTCATTCATACCAAATTCATTGGACAGCAAAGCGCCCTTCGGCGACGACGATTGAACGGAACGATTAGAAAACGTTCAGCTTGCTAATTATCTACGATTTTTAAATGTTTAAAAGAATGCTGGGGGGTTGGAACATTTGGTCACACTATTATTCTTACTTTAAAGGCAAAGCTGATGCAAGGGCTATTTTCATGCTAATTTTTTTCGGGCAATTGACAATCTGTCTATTATATGATTCAATTGATGTTGATAATCAATATCAACAAGAGAATTCTATCATATTTTAAGGGGGATTTAAATGGTTCGTGCATTAAGAAAATGGAAACTCCCACAGCTGGTTGGGATGGCATTGTTGATCTTATCCCTTGCAGCTTGCGGAGCGGCCAAAGAAGACACGGCAGGGAAATCTGCAGACAATGCGAAAGAAGAGACACCGAAAGAGCGCATTTTAACGGATGCAATGGGCCATGAAGTGAAGATTCCAGCCAATCCTAAGCGTGTGCTTGCTTCATATCTTGAAGACCCGCTACTCGCTTTGGGAATCAAGCCTGTTGCCCAGTGGAGTGTCAATAACGGCGCAAGCGTTCAAGGATACTTGCAAGACCAATTAAAAGATGTTCCAACGATTCCATATGATTTGCCATTTGAAGCCGTCCAAAAATTTTCGCCGGATTTAATTATCATAGACTCTGCGAGCATGGTGGAAGGCGGAAAGTACGAGCAATATAACCAAATTGCCCCAACGTATGTCATTGGTAAAGAAGAAAATAATGATTGGCGTGAGGAATTGCTGCGTGTGGGAGAGATTTTTGGCAAAAAAGAGAAAGCGGAAAAACTTTTAGATGATTATGAAGCGAAGGTCAAAGAAGCAAAAGAGAAAATCGCTGATGCTGGCAATCCTTCTGTAGCCGCTATTTGGCTAGTCAATGGAAGCTTTTTTGTCGTAAGTGAAAAACTATCAAGCGGTGCCGTTATGTATGAAGATTTAGGATTAAAAGTTCCAAAAGTAGTAAAAGAAATTTCAGAAAGTGGAACAGCAAACTGGAATCCAATTTCGTTAGAAAAATTAGCGGAGCTAGATGCTGATTACATATTTCTTGTTAATAGCGACAAAGCGAATGGCTCGCCTATCCTAAATAACAAGCTATGGAAGAGTATACCTGCTGTAAAAGCCGGAAAGGTATATGAGTTTTCTCCAGATGAAAGCTGGCTCTATACAGGCATTATCGCGAATGAGCAAATTATTGATCATATTTTGAAATCAATAGCGAAATAATAGAGAAGAATATGAAGGAAGTAGACAAAGAGTCATAGGATTTGATCTTTTGTCTACACGCGAAAGACAGAAGCGAAATAAGGCTTCTGTCTTTTGTTTGATTATAGGCAAGTTGATTTTCTGCCCTCCTCCATTATTGTTCCGTTTTTTCTGTCCGTTGAACGCCTTTGTTTGCCTCCATTTATCCGAAAAGCTTCTATTGGCCATAGGGGCAAGCATACAAATGAATCGAGTAGCAAAAGAATCTACCGCTATCGTGCTTTTAAAACAGTCTACGACTTTGATATTTCGGAAAGACCGAATGGAAAACGCCGCTGCGAGACAATCGATTTTTTACTGAATCTATTGAAAAAGATTTGTCGTCGACCTCCAATAGCGCACAACCCCCTGGGGATCGACGACACATGGCCAATCGCCAAAAATCCCACAGCCATATGGAAAAGAAACGATTGATTGAATTTTAAGATAAGTTTATAATGACATTGTATCCATTTTTCAAACGTTGATTTTATCATCATTTTTTGGGGTTTTTATCTTAACTATGAGGGATTGAAACTTTGCCAACACGCCTTCTGTATTCCACTTGTTTTGTGTTTTTATCTTAACTATGAGGGATTGAAACCAGGATCATATCACGCATACTCTTTGACCCTTTCGTGTTTTTATCTTAACTATGAGGGATTGAAACTCTCAATAAATGCCCCTGACAAACCACCTGCAAATCCGTTTTTATCTTAACTATGAGGGATTGAAACTTCACCTGCTACAATAAACGAATATCACTAAGTTGTGTTTTTATCTTAACTATGAGGGATTGAAACTTGTTTCCCGGCGGCGCACCGCCACCTCTATTGCCGTTTTTATCTTAACTATGAGGGATTGAAACCGCAATACACTGCCGTCTCCCAATGTATATGAATAATCGGTTTTTATCTTAACTATGAGGGATTGAAACCTAATTGAACCCGTGCCTGTTGGATTATCGTCCTTTCCGTTTTTATCTTAACTATGAGGGATTGAAACAAATAGGCAGCGGAACATACGGTATTCCTAGATGGGTTTTTATCTTAACTATGAGGGATTGAAACCCTCAATTGCTCTTTTTCTTCTTTAGATAACCCCAGTTTTTATCTTAACTATGAGGGATTGAAACTTCAGAAGAGAAACGTTAAATCAAATGAAGCGTGAATGTTTTTATCTTAACTATGAGGGATTGAAACACGCAATCGGAACATAATTGACCGTATGACATTCAGGTTTTTATCTTAACTATGAGGGATTGAAACTCAACTAAAAGAGGGTGTTATTCTTGAACCATGTGCGTTTTTATCTTAACTATGAGGGATTGAAACCCTCACCGAACTCTTCAACAAATTCGTCGGCAGCAAAGTTTTTATCTTAACTATGAGGGATTGAAACGGAATCCATTCTCCTTCGCTTGTCATGAAAAACGAGTTTTTATCTTAACTATGAGGGATTGAAACTCAAACGCTCCTGCAGGTGCCTTCTTGGCTACGTCTGTTTTTATCTTAACTATGAGGGATTGAAACCATTCCCATATCGAGACACGTTGGTTGTTTGAACTGCGTTTTTATCTTAACTATGAGGGATTGAAACTTGATTTGTAATCTGCAACATGGAGGGATTTGTTCGTGTTTTTATCTTAACTATGAGGGATTGAAACTCTGAACACTGCTTGAGGATATGCAGAGATAACTCGCGTTTTTATCTTAACTATGAGGGATTGAAACTACTTGAGGTCTTACCGAACGGTATCAAGGAAACGGTTTTTATCTTAACTATGAGGGATTGAAACTTTTGCTTTCAAGAGTTAAATCGTAAAGATCGCCCGTTTTTATCTTAACTATGAGGGATTGAAACCCATTGCAGCTTCAAAAAGCTCCCTGTAGTGCTCGACGTTTTTATCTTAACTATGAGGGATTGAAACTAGTGTATGGAGAGCCTTAAAAAGACAGAATTTGTGTTTTTATCTTAACTATGAGGGATTGAAACTCAGTTCTTCCACGGCTGCCGGCGTCCCTTTGTGCGTTTTTATCTTAACTATGAGGGATTGAAACTCCGACCGCTCGAATCAAAATTTCCATCCGGCCGCCGTTTTTATCTTAACTATGAGGGATTGAAACAAAAAGAATGGATTTCGGCATATCAAATTGCATGCCTTGCGTTTTTATCTTAACTATGAGGGATTGAAACTAAAAAATTTTTGACCCGCCCCTCCCCGTATATCCTGTTTTTATCTTAACTATGAGGGATTGAAACATGCGCACGCGGCAGGCTTTGAGGATGTGCAAACATCTGTTTTTATCTTAACTATGAGGGATTGAAACGATAAAGAAGAGAACGTGGTATTAGACAATTCTTATGTTTTTATCTTAACTATGAGGGATTGAAACAATGTGGGAATGCAGGCGGGAATATGCGCGAGCATGTTGTTTTTATCTTAACTATGAGGGATTGAAACTGAAGTAATCAAACCTTTCCGTGATAAACATACCGGTGAGTTTTTATCTTAACTATGAGGGATTGAAACATTGATGCGTTGGCGCTCATTCTCCACTCTCGCACGCGTTTTTATCTTAACTATGAGGGATTGAAACCGGACTCTCCCCCCAGGTTCTAATCCACCATTTCTGTTTTTATCTTAACTATGAGGGATTGAAACACAGTCCAACATCCGTTGTAGTCTTCAGCCAGTTGAGTTTTTATCTTAACTATGAGGGATTGAAACTTAAATACATGAGAGAAAAAGGATTTAAGAACGGAGTTTTTATCTTAACTATGAGGGATTGAAACTTGCAGAGCCGATTTTAAGAGGTGTTCCGTTTAACGCGCGTTTTTATCTTAACTATGAGGGATTGAAACATAGTTGGTCGATTTACAATGAACCCATAAGCTGAAACACAAGGAGGCGATAAATAAGTTATACTGAGGACATGGAGAAGCGGAATCGATATACAGCAGGATGTAAGACGAAGGTCGTACTGGAAGTGCTGAGGGAAGAGCAGACGGCAAATTGAGCGCGATGGAATAATGATTTGTCCCTATCTTGAATTATGTCTTTGCTTAAATAACATGCTCGGACGGCGCGCATCTGCACCGCCCGCTTCACTGTTCATAAAAAAGAATCGCTTTCGTGAACTCGGTAAAGTCGGTTAGATGGTGATCAAGTATTTTTTGCAAAATTGTCAAATTAATCTCCTGGTAGTCGTGAACAGCGATGTTTCTAAATCCGACCATCGCTTTCATTTTTTGTGAAAGAAAAGGAGTGATGATGCCGTGCTGTTCTAAAAGAGAAAAAGCGTCTCGACTGTTTTGGGGGAGGCCTAGCTTTTTCTGTGCGACCATGTGCATCGCCAGGCCGATGCTTGCTTCACATGCTCGTTGGAGATTTAAGATCATAGAGTCTTGCTTCGTGTAGTTTTCTAAATTTTTCGGGTTGTTCTCATATTCTTCGTGAATGCGCTTTATGCACCGCTCGATCACGCTAATTTTATTTAAAATGACATCATTTTTCATAAACCGACCCGCTTTCATTAATGTTTCGCAAGATTTCCATGCGTTCTTCATTCAATTTTGCGTACATCTTCAAGGCTCTCCATTCATATTCGGCTTTTTTCTGTTCATTTGTACAATAGATGACTTTGCCATTACTGACCACTTGCGCCTGAAACACGGTGCTTGCTTGTTTGAGGTCCACAAGATCGACGTCCCGGTGCAGTCTGGATGCCAATTCTTGCGCAACCATAAATCGTTCATAATGATCCAATTGTTTTTGGTCGCTGAGAAAAGCGATATCAATGTCGCTGTCTTGATGAACATGTCCTGTAACCGTTGATCCAAACAAATAAATCAAATATGGGGACACCGTTTCGATCAACACTTCAATAATGATTGGCTCGATCTGTTCCGTCAATACCGTCCCTCCTTTTCTTCGTCGCAATCCGGGTCATTTTCTTTCATTATATTACTTTTTATTTCCTGCCTCAAACTTTGCGTAAAACGATAGTTTAACGAAAAATTCTCCTCAAGTTTCTGGCTTAAAAGTGAAGCCCCTTAGTCCGGTGTTTTATCATCTTCCCTTGTTTTGCAATCCCCCCTTAAGTTTGGGAACCATCATTCATACCCTCTTCTCTTGTTTTCTTATATAATGAACTGTAGATGAGCAAATTCGCTAACATAAATTGACAACCAAACAAAAAAGGAGACAAGAACCCGATTCCTTGATTAGAATAGATGTGCCACCAAACCATTCACAAGGAGGTTCATGTCTCATGAATAGACTAGCGCATCATCAAGGAATTCACAAGTTTTTCACGACGTTGGGGTTAGCGCTTTATTTCTCGAAACGGTTCTGAAGCATCTCGTTCACATGGTAGATGCGATGATCACGAAAGGTTGTTCAGGAACGTTGACCGATCTTCATCATGAGAGTTTTCATCCGAATCACCGCACGACACTGAGCCATTTTTTCACGAAAAGTCCGTGGGATGAAGAAACATTGCTTCGCCAACTCCGGCAATGGGTGCTCCATCGTGTCGAACGCAGCGCGAAACGAGAGAATCACCCTTTTTTGTTTCAATCGCAACGCCCATATCGCTATAAGAAGGATGGCGTCTAGGCATGCGGCGCCCTCGATGCTGACAAAGGGATGGGAAGGTTGAAAGTCCAGCAAATATGCGGGTAAAAAGTTGCTGTCGTTCGGTTCAAGCATGTGCTTGAGCAAAAAAGTTTTATTTTTGTTTTCCTAGCGTGGTGGTTGGAAATAAAGGAGAGAGCAGACAATAATGAAAGGTGGGGACTTGTCGGTAAAAAATGTGAAACTTTTCTTTTGTTCGTACGTATAAAACAAGTAGCGATACATAAAAGGAGGGGCATCATGAATGGGACTTTGATTGCGACAGCGGCCGCTATGGCTTTTTATGCGGCGGGGTTATTATTCGTTGTCCTGTTTTCTTCTGTGAAAAAGGTACGGACGTTGAAACTGGGGGCTATTCTTTTTGTGGGCGGTTATGTAATCACGGCCGTTATTTTTTATTTTCTGATGCCGACGATTACGGTTCCGAACATGCTGCTGGCGAATTTAATGACGGCCGGCGTGCTCTTGCCGCTGCTGCTCTATGCGGTCCGTCCCGATCAAAAATTTGAAGCGCGCGTGGCCACTCCCATTATGTTTCTTTTTGGCTTGGGGTTGGTTGGGCTGCTGGTGACGTTTGTGTTAGGCTTTACCGCATTGGGGACGGCCCACGAAACCATCACCTACCAAGAAAAAGACGAGGCTGAACCGCTTTCGAAGGAAGAGACGCCGATTGCGGTCGCTCCGGAGTTTGCTAGAAATAAAATTCAAAAAGCGATGAGCGTCGTTCCCAACACGCAATTTTTTGATTTAGGAAAATTGCAGGTGCAAAAAGTGAATGGAGAAGTCGTTTATGTGGCTCCGGTCGAGTTTGCGGGATTTTGGAAATTTTTAAGAGGGCAAGAAACAGCCGGATATTTCACGATTTCCGCGACAGATGTGAGCGGGCAGCCACAGTTTCATGAAAGTCCGATGAAATATACGAATTCCAGCTATTTACACCACTATATTCAGCGGGTCATTTACAATGAATATCCGCACTATATTCAAAGCGGGGAGGCGCAAATCGAAGTCGACGATAATGGGAAACCATGGTATGTTCAAACAGTATACCGGCCGCTTCATTTTACAAACCGGCCGGATTTTGATGAAATCAAGGTGGTTGTCATCGACCCGGAAACAGGGAAAATGGAAATGTACGATACGGAGAAAGCGCCGGAATTTATTGAAGGCTCAGTTAGTTCCGAGATGGCGACGATGGAAAACCATTATTTTGGGAAGTATGTCCACGGCTGGCTGAATAGCGTGTTTGGGAAAAAAGATGTCAAAATTCCGAATAAATCGGGCACCGAATCAGAAGTGACGCCGATTTTCAACAACAAAGGGGAAATGCTTTATTTTACAGATATGACATCACCTAAAGAAAACATTGATTCGGCTTTAGGGTATACATTGATTGATGCGCGAACGGGCGAACTTGTTTACTATAACGGCGAAAAAAACAACGGGATCATGGATAGTGAAGGGGCAAAACAAATTGTCAATAAAGAATTTCCAGAGAAAAAATGGGAAGGTTCCATGCCTGTTCTTTATAATGTCGACGGCCATCCAACGTGGATCGTCAATGTGCTTGATCCGAATGGTTTGTTGAAACAATATGCCTATATTAAAGCGAATGATTCCGATTTTGCCGTTTTTGGCGATACGGCGAAGGAAACATTGGACGCCTACCGCATGGCGCTGATGCAAGATCCGGGAAATATCGGCGCGACGGAAGAAACGGTAACCGAGCCGGTGGAAGGAGTAGTCAGTCGCGTTTCTGTCACTTCTTCTGAAAAAGGGCAGGTTGTCTATTTCTTACTGGAAAATGACACCACCATTTATATTGTCAATGCGAGCAAGTTTCCGCTGGCTATTTTCTTAGAAAAAGGCGACCGCATTAAAGCAAGGGCACAAGTATTGGATAATGAAACGGCCACGATCGAAGACTTGACGATTGAAGGATTGACAGGGGCTTCCAGCGCAAGATAGAAAAACCGCAAATTTCTCACAGGTGCTTGTCCGTTTGGGTTGCCCAGGCTGGACGGCACCTTTTATATCCGCCCGTGGGCAACAAAAAGGATGGCATTTTGAAAAAACCGAAAAATTCATTGACAGAAAAGTGTTTGCGGGCATTCTTTTTTCGGCAGATCGAAGGCTTAAACCGTTTAAAAAACCTCCTTTTTCCAACAAGCTTTTTAATCGCCGGGGCCGTCCTGATGGTTGATATGATCCCCTTATAGTAGACAGAAAAAAGAAAGCCAATTAATCTGTCTACTATGGAGGGGATTTTTCTATGGGGAAAATACGAAAAACATATGATGCAAAGTTTAAAAAGAAAGCCGTGGATTTATATTTAGAAGAGATCATGGGATACAAAACGGTGGCGAAAGAATGGGGGATTAGTCCTTCCATGGTACGTCGATGGGTGAAACGCTATGAACAGGAAGGAATACAAGGTCTGGAGGAAACCCGGGGCAAAGCGAAAGGACGAAATAAAGGAAGACCGAGAACTCGCCAGAAGATCCTGAAACGAAAATCAAACGTCTTGAGGCGGAAGTAGAAATGCTAAAAAAGCTCTTAAAGATGTGAAAGGTGGAATGGAAGTAGTAACAGCTCACAAGAAGTTCGCGATCATTCAAGAAATGGCCGAGTGTTACGATTCGATTCAACTATTATGTGAAATAGCAGGCGTGTCTCGAAGCGGATATTACAAGTGGGTAAAACGACAGGAACGCCCTTCTCAGAAGCACTTGGAAGACGAGCAGCTAAAGGAAAAAATCCAAGAGTGCCATGAAGAAGCGAAAGGAATCTATGGGTATCGGAGAGTCCAAGTTTGGCTGAAACGGAAACACAAACGGGATATCCAACCATAAACGAGTACAAAGGCTGATGAGGGAGATGGGAATCCGGACGGTGATTCGGAAGAAACGGCCTTATTACGGAAAGAAAGAGCCTTATGTGATTTCGGACAACCATCTAAACCGAGATTTCCATGCGTCAAAGCCAAACGAGAATTGGGTGACGGATATGACCTATTTAATTTTTAATGGGCCAAAGCTCTATTTGTCCGCCATTAAAGATCTATACAACAATGAAATCGTGGCCTACCATATCAGTCAAAGAAATGACATCAAACTGGTCATCGACACGCTAAAAAAGGCCATAAAAAAAACGGAATGTAAATGGACTCCTCCTCCATAGTGATCAGGGGTTCCGGTATACATCCCATCAATACAACAACCTATTAAAAAGATACAATATAAAGGCCAGTATGTCCAGAAAAGGAAACGGTTTAGACAATGCCTGCATAGAAAACTTCTTCCACCATTTCAAGGCCGAGTGTTTCCATCTGTACGCTTTCCGCACGTTCGAAGAAGTGAAGGATGTCGTACACAAATATATTCGTTTTTATAACCACCATCGTTTCTAAAAGAAATTACACAACCTGAGTCCTTATGAATATCGGACTCAGGCTGCTTAAATGTGCTTTTTTATTCCTGTCTACTTGACAGGGGTCACTTCAATACACGGTTGCTCTTTTTATTTTTTTATAAGGAAGATGGTTTAATAAAGTTTATCAAAGAGAGTGCGTTTGATCTGACCTACAAAGAATCAAACTCTTTGCTTCCAGTTTGTTTTGAAATAGTTGATGGATTGGGATGTTTATTTTCTTTTGGGGAGATGGGGAATGAAAAGTCAATCTGTTATCGGGGGCATTGAGAAGCTTTCGCAGTTGAGTTTAGATTTTCATAATGATCTTATGATTTTTCTTTCAGCACTGAGAAAGGCGAGATCATGCTGGACACATCCTGCTGCGGTTGGCCCAAGCAGATAAATGATAGATAAGAAGGCTGATTCACTGAACAGTTCGATCATGAGGGGTTCGATTGGTTCTGTCAACTCCCTCTTTTTTGCGCGATTATATGATTTTTTTACTTCGAAGGAATGGCAAAATCCCCTGTTCAACTCTATTGGCGGAATGAACAGGGGATGACAAGCTTACAGCGGGATTTTTCTTCATTTTTTCGCTCCGTTTCATTCATTGACTCAGCATCATTTGAATTTGCTCAGGTGTTAAATTATGAATAAATTCAATTGGATCAATCGCTTGAATTCCAAACTCCTCGCATTTTTCCAAATATCGTAGATAAGCTTGTTCATACATTTCCATCTGATGCTGTCCCCCTTTTTGTCGTTTGTTTGCTGTTGTTTAGAGATAGCGGCTCTGTTATTCTTCCTGTTGGCTCATGCATTTTTCGCATTCATATAAATAGGATTCGCGCTGTTCTACAATTTCTTCCCCGCATTCTTGGCATTGCTTTGGCGGTAACGGATGGAATGTTAACATGCTGGTAGCTCCCTTCCTGTTTTCAATTTGTTGATTATATTGTATTATAACAGATATCAAAAATCAATATCTGTTATATAATTAATTTAAAAATTTTTTGCCATCTTGATCTTCAAAACAAAGAGATGCATGAAGTTTTGAAGGACAAATCCCCTGAAGCTTTGTTACTCGTAAAACAAAAGAAAGTCCACATATTTGCTGTCCAGTCTCAAGCCTTAGCAGACACGATCCGTTTTCCGCGTTTTTTGCCGTGTTGAATGTTTGTAAAAAGAGTGTAAGGCTTGTTATTTTTGTTTATATTTACTGTAAATTTAAACATTATTGGAATAAAAAACCTTATAATGGTACCGAAGAGGCCCAGATGTATAGGGTCTATAGAATCATGGGGGGAATGGCGATGAAAGCAAAGCAAGCGTTATTACTCAAAGTGGGGGCATCATTATTAACCATTATGCTATTGGGAGCATGCAACAATGAAGAGGATCAACCAGATAATGGAACGAATCAGACAGAAGAAACGGACGAAAATACAGAGCAGTCAGAGGATAATCAATAAACAAACGGAAAAGGCGGCTATTTTCTTTTAGCCGCTTTTTTCATCGAACGATTGAAAAAGGGGGTTCAAATGATCATGGTTAGGTGAAGCGAGGGAACCATCGGCTCAGAAAAAAATTTACAATTTATTCTCATTTCCTCAACATTTCTGTTTTAATCTGAAGATGTAGCACTTTCTTTAAAAAGGAGTTTGACGCGCGATGACAAAGCTTTTACAGCAGGCTTACACGTTGGAATGTCGGATGTTCCGAACCATTAATCGTTATTTTGACTACCAATGGCTCAATATTTATTTTCGATTGGTTACACATGTTGGCGGTGCCACTTTTTCGATTGTCGCTGTGCTGCTGGCGATGATTTTCTTTGAGCAGGAGTGGCGCATGACGGCGGTTGCCAGCGCGTGTGCTTTAGCCGCCAGTCACATCCCTGTTGCTGTGATGAAGCGCCTCTATCCGCGGCCGCGGCCATACGTTGTTTTATCGGAAGCAAAGGTATATGGTCCGTTAAAAGATCATTCATTCCCTTCTGGGCATACAACAGCTGTATTTGCGATCGTCATTCCATTTGTTTTCGCATTGCCTGTTTTGTCGTTTGGTCTTTTACCGATTGCTTTCAGTGTGGCCATTTCTCGAATTTATTTAGGGCTTCATTATCCTTCTGATGTTTTGGCTGGCTGTTTGCTTGGAACAGCTGCCGGTGCGTTTGCTTTTTACTTGCTTCTTTAAATGCTGAAGAGGAGGGGCTCGCATGAGAGTTGCGCTTTTTACGGATACGTTTGTGCCTGAAATCAATGGTGTGGCGCGGACATTAAAGCGCCTAACCGATTTTTTTGAAAAGAAAAACATCGAATACAAAGTGTTTGCGCCGGAAATCCCAGATTACCCGTTCTTTCATTCCCGCATTCACCGCTTGAGCAGCTTTCGTTTCTTTTTATATCCGGAATGCCGTGTGGCCGTTCCGAATGTGTTGCAAATGAAAGCGGAGCTACAAGCTTTTCAGCCTCATCTTATCCACGTTGCTACCCCTTTTAACATCGGGCTTTGCGGTTTGCATTATGCAAAAAAAATGCAAGTTCCCCTAGTCGGATCGTACCATACAAATTTTGATCACTATTTGCGTTATTACGATTTACAATTTCTCTCGAATTTTTTATGGCGCTACATGCATTGGTTTCATCGTTCAATGCAAAAAATCTTTGTTCCATCACAGGATACAATAGAGCAATTAAAGCGGCGTGGCTTTACGAATTTGCATCTTTGGCCACGCGGGGTTGATTGTTCACTGTTTCATCCTTATTATCATCAGCGTGAAGTGAGAGAAAAGTATAACATTGATGAAAAATATCTTCTTGTTTATGTTGGCAGAATAGCGGTAGAAAAAGATGTCCAGCTTTTGCCTGAAATCGCTAAACGTCTGCCGGAATCATTACGGGATCACGTTCACTGGCTGGTGGTCGGCGATGGTCCGTTAAAGGAGGAGATGCAGCAGCGTGCACCAGAACGTATGACCTTTGTTGGCTATTTGCAAGGAAGCGACTTAGCGAAAGTGTACGCGGCGGCCGACTTATTTGTGTTTCCGTCGGCGACGGAGACCTTTGGAAATGTCGTGTTAGAATCGTTAGCGAGCGGCACGGCTGTGATTGGCGCCAACAGCGGCGGTGTGAAAAGCATTATGCAGCACGGAGCATTCGGCTATTTATGTGAGCCGGGAGCGATCGATGAATTTGCGGCTGCCATTGTCCGCTTTCTGTCAAACGACACACAACGAAAACAAATGGAGCTTGCGGGGCGCGCCTATGCACTCACCCAAAATTGGGAGGTTATTTTTGAAAACTTAATTTCTGAATATGAAAAAGTATGGCGCCACCATGCGGAGAGGCTACATGCATAGCGTGTGGGGAGACAAACAAAAGAATAAGTTTATATACTTTCGATTCATTACAAACTCAAGATGTATTGATATCACTAGCGATGTTTATTTTATGTGTTTTCCGCAACTGATCAAGATCAGGGTTAATTTGCCAGTTTGGCTTCATGCACCAGAAGGATGACAAGCTTCTGATGAAAGCTGTCGTCGACCTCCAATGCTGCTAAAATCCCTAGGAATCGACGACAGTTTATTTTTATAAAAAATCTTGGCACAATCAGCAATTGCCCCCATTTCTGATTTTCGCTATAATAAAACCAACCATTCCCCCAACGAGAGAAACACGGCAACATCAACATTTTTTTGGGGTTTGTATCTTAACTATCAGGGATTGAAACTGATGAATGGATTCTAGATGAAACAGGGGGTAATTCGTTTGTATCTTAACTATCAGGGATTGAAACTCCACTCGTACAAGAAGAGTCAATCATCGAACTAGACGTTTGTATCTTAACTATCAGGGATTGAAACCGAAGAATTGCTGAAACGCGAAGGAATTCGCGAAATGTTTGTATCTTAACTATCAGGGATTGAAACACTTAAACGAGCCTATTAGTACAGTTAAGGATCATCGTTTGTATCTTAACTATCAGGGATTGAAACGCTCGCAACCTTCTATTTTTTCTCCTCCTTTCCTTACGTTTGTATCTTAACTATCAGGGATTGAAACTTTTCTAATTCGAAGTCCGAAAGAGCCTTTCGAGCGTTTGTATCTTAACTATGAGGGGTTGAAACGACATCAAATTGGTCATCGACACGCTAAAAAAGCTATAAAAAAAACGGAATGTCAATGGACTCCTCCTCCATAGTGATCAAGGATTCCAATATACATCCGTTGATACAACAACGTGCTAAAAAAATACAATATAAAAGCCAGTATGTCCAGAAAAGGAAACGGTTTGGACAATGCCTGCATGGAACACTTCTTCCTCCATTTCAAGGCAGAGTGTTTCCGTCTGTACGCTTTCCGCACGGCCGAAGAAGTGAAGGATGCCGTACACCAATCTATTTGTTTTTATAACCATCAACGTTTCCAAAAGAAATTAACTAACCTGAGTCCTTATGAATATCGGACTCAGGCTGCTTAAATGTGCTTTTTTATTCCTGTTTACTTGACAGGGGTCTCTTCACCTTGGAGTGCTTTTTTATTTTAAGAAGGTGGCGGGGAAGGGAACGACATTTACGGAAGCGGTATCGAATTCCTCCTTCTTGCATCCATGGTTTGCTGGGGACGTGGATGAAATGCTTGCATAAACGTATGATTTTTGTAAAATATCAACTAGAATGCCATTTGTTTTATGGAAAGGACAACGTCGGGCTTCGATGATGAGGAAGCCTGTTTTTTGTTGGGCGATAGGTGGCTTCAAAAGTGGCGTTGGAGGGTGGACATGATGATTGAAGTTCAGCATTTGCATAAATCATTTCGCGTTCATGTTCGACAGGCGGGGTGGCTGGATGCGGTCCGCCATTTATGGAAGCGGCAGTATCAGGTAGTCGAAGCGGTGAAAGATATTTCATTTACCATTCCAAAAGGAGAAATTGTTGGGTTTTTAGGCCCGAATGGAGCAGGAAAGACAACGACGATGAAAATGCTCGCTGGGCTGCTTCACCCGACATCGGGAAAGATGAATGTTGGAGGATTTGTTCCGTTCGAGCAGAGGCCGGAGTTTAAAAAAATGATGAGTTTGGTGATGGGACAAAAAAGTCAGCTGATTTGGGATATTCCGCCCATGGAAACCTTTTTAGTCAATAAGGCGATTTATGAAATCGATGACCGCACCTTTCGTCGGACGCTTGATGAATTAGTGGAACTGTTGGAGCTACAGCCGCTACTAACAAAACCGACGAGAAGCTTGTCGCTTGGGCAGCGGATGCGCTGTGAGCTGGCTGCGGCTTTATTGCACCGGCCGGCCATTTTATTTTTGGATGAGCCAACGATTGGCCTTGATGTCCATACACAGGAAAAAGTCCGGCGTTTTATTGCGGAATATAATCGTGAGCACCAAACGACCATTTTATTAACATCGCATTATATGGGAGATGTGACTGCACTGTGTGACCGCATTATGATGATTAACTACGGCCAGCTGATTTATGACGGAGAATTGTCGGTGTTAACGGAAAAGCTGGCGCCATACAAACGGCTTGAGGTGCGCTTTTCTGAAGTGCCGAATGCGCGCTGGGAAGATTATGGGGAAGTGGCAGAAATCGAGGACAGCCGGGTGGTATTGCGGGTTAATCGCGAGAGGGTAGCTGAAGTGTCGGCGCATTTCTTGCAGCATTTCCACGTTCATGATATTAACATTCAAGATCCGCCGATGGAAGAAGTGATTACGCGCGCCTTCCAGGAGGAGTTGTCCCATGGTTCGTAAATATGCTGCTCTTTTACGGATGAAGTACATGGAAATGCTGGCTTACCGCCTAGCTACGATTGTATGGATGACCGGGGCTATCACTCAGCCCTTGATTACGATGGCTGTTTGGATCAACATTGATCCATCGCAAAGCGATGCGTTCTTTTTTTACTTTATGGCCGTGATTTTTGTAGAAAGAATGACAAGTGCATGGGATGTTTGGGAGCTCGATCGCGAAATTCGCGAAGGGACATTTTCCAACTATATCATCCGGCCGTTGCATCCGATCCATTGGGCGATTGCGGAGAATGTAGTGTATAAGCTATTATTTCTTGTTATTTTAATACCGATATGGGCGGGGGCGGCGCTGTTTGTGTCGGCACTGCGCGTTGAGATATCAATGAGTCAGCTGTTGTTATTTTTGGCGGCGGTGTTGATGGGGGCGCTGCTTCGTTTCTTGCTTAGCTATACTTGCGGGCTGCTTGGTTTTTGGATAACAAAAGTTGCGGCCATCTACAGCGTGCTGGAAGTTATCTCTTTATTTTTATCAGGGAGAATAGCGCCATTATCGATGCTTCCACCGCTTTTGCAGCAATGGAGCATTTTCCTGCCCTTTCGTTACATGATCGGTTTTCCGATTGATCTGATCAGCCAAGCCGCTAATGGTCATGAGGTGCGCCAGGGCTTTATGATCGCATCGGTTTGGGCCGTGATATTCATTATGATGCTTCAATGGATCTGGAAAGCGGGATTAAAGAAAAATCAAGCGGTGGGTGGTTGATCATGGGCAGATACTGGCGAATTTTCCGCGAATTTTTCCGAGCGTGCTTTGTTGAAGAGCTGGAATATCGTAGCGAGTTTCTTGGGAATCTGGTTTCCAGCTTTTTTGGCATTGGGATTGCGATTTTGACCATCCATATCTTTTTTTATCAGACCGATCGGCTTGGAGGATGGACATATACAGATGTACTTGTGCTGCTCGGCGTCTTTAATACATTGAAAGGCTGGATCGATTTTGCTTTGCGCCCCAATATGCCGCGCTTGCTTGAGCACGTTCGCCGCGGCACGCTTGATTATATTTTAACCAAGCCTGTTGATAGCATGTTTTATGTGAGCTTTCGTCATTTAGTGTTTTGGCGGTTGATTGATGTTGCTCTTGGCCTCGGTCTGATCGTCTATGGACTAGCGGAAAAGCATTATATGCCATCATTGGTTGATATACTCGTTTTTCTGATCACGATGGCTTCGTCGCTTGTATTGATTTATTCGTTATGGATGATGCTGATGACGACTTCGTTTTGGGTGATCCGCATTGATGATTTATCTTTTATTTTTGATTCCTTCTTTGAAACGGCGCGGTTTCCGATCGGCATGTACCGCGGCTGGGTGCGCGTGATTTTGACTTATGTGCTGCCAGCGGCGGTGATTACGAATATGCCGGCTTTATCGTTGCTGGGAAAATGGAATATGGCGACTGCGCTTATTGCTGGATTGCTGGCTGTTGTGTTTTTATGGCTGGCACGTCGCTTTTGGCGGTTTGCATTGCGTTCGTATACAAGTGCAAGCAGCTGAGGAAAGCGCAAGGTAGAGAAAACGGATGGACATAATGGAGCAAAAGACGAAAGGGAGCGCGCATATCGCTCCCTCTTAGTGTTATACTTGTACATAAGTATATATTTAAAGGAGGGGATTGGGATGTGCGGACGTTTTTCGTTGGCGGCTGATATGGAGCAGTTGCAAGCGTTGTTTCATTTTGTTTTTCCTGAACCGCTATCGCCCCGTTTTAACATCGCTCCAAGCCAGGCGGTGCTGACGGTTGTTGAAGAGAATGGGATGAGGATCGGAAAAATGATGAGGTGGGGGCTCGTGCCCGCTTGGGCGAATGATCCGAAAATTGGCTGGAAGATGATCAATGCGAGAGGCGAGACCGTCGATGAAAAAGCGAGTTTTCGTCAAGCGTTGAAACGGCGCCGTTGTTTAATTTTAGCGGACGGCTTTTACGAATGGAAAAAGGAAGGGACGAACAAAATTCCGTATCGTTTTACGTTGCGAAATGGTGAGCCTTTTGCTTTTGCAGGGCTGTGGGAAAAATGGGACAAGCAAGGGACGGCGTTGTATACATGTACCATTATTACAACGGAAGCAAACGAATTGGTCAGCCCCATTCATGAGCGGATGCCGGTCATTTTGCCGCCAGAGCAGCATGAAGCATGGCTGGATGCAAAGCTAGAGGATACCGATTATGTGAAATCGTTGCTTAAGCCATATGCCGCGGCAAAGATGAGCATGTATGAAGTAGCTTCGATTGTCAATTCACCGAAAAATGATGTTCGTGCATGTCTGGAGCCGATTCATAGTCAATGAGAGGAAGGGAACTTGCACGTTCTTATCCTTTTAAGGACGAAATGAATGATCTTTGGAAGAGTGTAGGTTGGAAAAATATGTATGATCTTGCCGTTGTCATCGATTCGTGTGATCAAGGTGAACTCTTTTTCGAGCCTCGGCCGCCCGACTCTACTAGACGACATTGAGGAAACTTACATTCGGAAGGTTTGTTTTAGGGATTGAAGCATGGGGGAACGCTAGCGGAAACAGAAGATCGGCCGGCGTTTTTTATTGAAGGAGAAAGCGGCAACGCTTTTAGGAAGAACGAGATAGCAGACAGGACGAACACTTATTGGAGATGCTTTTGGGCATATCCAATCACCGGATAGCTTAACAGCAGCAAAGCAATGATAAACGCGATCACACCCAACCAATGAAAATGCATCCAAAAACAACCTCCTGCTGTCCCCGCTAAGCTCGACCCTACATAATAAAATAGCAGATAAAGAGAAGCTGCTTGTGCTTTATAGAGCCTTGTGCATTTGCCAATCCATGTGCTGGCGATCGAATGGCAGCCAAAAAAGCCAAACGTAAATAGTGAAAGCCCAATCAGCTTTATCGCAACAGAAGGAATAAGGGTAATAGCGGCACCGAGAATGGCGATAGACTTAATGTGGGCGCATATCCAGATAAATCGGCTTTTTTCCCATAAAAACAGAGCTGAAGCTTCCGAATAAGTACACCATAAACAAAAATCCAAGCACGGATAGACTTAATGAGTATGGCGGTTCACTTAATAAAAAGCTAATATAGTTGTACAGTGTCACAAACTCTCCCATAAATAAAAAGCCGAGCATAATCAGCGACATCAGCGGTTTATTGCGCAAATGGACAACATAGGCCGCCAAAGCCGTTTTGCCGCTAGACGGCTTTGGGGCAGAATGGCGCGGCGCCGGCAGGATCACGGCGAAAATAACGCTTAATAAAAGCGAAAAGGCTCCTATGGAAAACAGTGCGGTCCGCCATGAAAACCAATCGGTTAATAGCCCGATCGCTATTCGTCCAGCCATGCCTCCAATGCTGGTTCCGCTAAATAAAGCCCCATCGCTTTGCCAATTCCTTCTGCTTGAAATTCCTCCGTAATATAAGCCATTGCTAAAGAGGGGCCGCCGGCAGCTGCCATACCGAGTAACGCGCGCGCAAGCACAAGAGAAGGAAAGTGGGAGAGTAGCGCGCTTGCCATCGTTAATAACGATGTTAACAGCAACGAGATGGTCATCACTCTCTTTTTTCCAGCGCGATCCGAGTACTCGCGGCAAGGAGAATGATAATGGCTAATGCACCGGTCGATACAGACATGGCTAAGCTAGCTGAAGCGGCAGAAATGTGAAAGGTTTTTGCGAACAGCGGCAAGAGCGGCTGAGCCGTATATAAGCTGGCGAAGGTGACAAAACCGCCCAAAAACAGCGCCTAGCTTGCTTTGCTAGATTCTGTACTGCCTCCTTGAATGTGTATCAATAGTTCTCGCCTCTTTATTGTTCTTCGATCTATTTTTACTATAATGGTTCGATGGCGAAACGTCTATTTCCATGCTGTGAAAAAGACACACGCCGTGAGGAGACGGCGTGTATGGGAGAAGTTATTGTTTTCGTTCCAGCATCCATTTTGGCTTTCCAAAGCCTTTGAAATTTTGGTCGATCACTTTTTCAAATTCTTTTGATTGAACCACTGCTTGGATATCTTTGACAAACGGTTGATTTAAATCTTTTGTATTCACAACGATGCGATTGCGATAATCATCCGGCATATTTTCTAGGGCAAGAGCGTCATTTAAGTCCATTTTTGCCGCTAAAGCGAAGTTGCCGGGCACCGCCGCCAAATCGACGCTTTCAACTGTCCGCGGCAATTGCCCTGCTTCAATCGGTTTAAATTTAAGGTGCTTGACATTTTCTTTGATATCTTTTTCCGAAACAGTGAGCGGATTGACGGATGAGTCAAGCTGGATCAGTTTTTGGTCTTGTAAGATTAGTAGTGCTCTTGCCAGGTTCGTAGGATCATTCGGAATCGCCAGTTCGCTTCCATCCTTGATTTCATTTAGTGATTTAAATTTTTTTGAATAAATCCCCATTGGAGCAGTTGGAACAATAATGACTTCAGAAAGATCAAGATGATGCTCTTTAGCGAATGTCTCCATATAAATTTTATGCTGGAATAAATTAGCGTCTAAATCGCCATTGGCTAAAGCTAAATTTGGTTGAATGTAGTCGCTGAATTCCACTACTTTGACTTTATATCCTTTCTTTTCTAACAGCGGTTTGATCGCTTGGTTGACCATGTCGCTGTATGGACCGGAAGTTGCGCCAATCGTCAGCTCTTTTTTCTGCGTGCTTCCGGAAGCAGCTTCTTTATTGCCGCATGCCGCTAAAAGTGAAAAGGAAAGAAGGCAAATAAGTAAAACCAGTCGTTTTTTCATGTTGAAATCCCCCTTGATTATTTTATCGATTGCGTTGTTTTTTACCGTTTATCGACAAGACGGGCGATGCGTTCACCGCTAAATTGAATGATTTGAACAAGACAAATTAAAACAACGATCGTTGTAATCATCACCGTATTGTCATAGCGATAATAGCCAAAACGGATCGCTAAGTCGCCAATGCCCCCGCCGCCGACAATGCCGGCCATGGCAGAATATCCGACTAAGCTAATCGTTGTAATGGTGATCCCGTGGACGATGCCCGGGCGAGCTTCCGACAGCAGTACATCTTTAATAATCATCCACGGCGTAGCCCCAACGGCAATTGCTGCTTCAATCACTCCCTTCTCAATTTCTCGCAATGAGGTTTCTACCATTCTTGCGAAAAAAGGAATGGCGGCAACCGACAGCGAGACAGAGGCAGCAGTAGGACCGATGGTGGTTCCGGTAATCAGTCTTGTCAGCGGCAGCAGCCCGACGAGCAAGATGACAAACGGAATCGAACGAATCAGATTGACCGCAAAGCCTAGAACGGATTTGACGATGTTATTTTCTAAAAAAAGGCCCCGATCCGTGACGAAAAGCAGAATCCCCAACGGAAGTCCAATAAGGATCGCGATACAAAGAGAGATGGCGACCATATAAATCGTTTCTAAAAACGCTTTGTTTAGTTCAGGAATAAGATCGATAAGAGCATTAAGCAGCATGCGCAATCACTTCCAATCCATTGGTTCTTTCGGAAATATAATCGAGCGCTCGTTCAATTTCTTTGCGCTCTCCTGTCAGCTCCATGATAAAGACGCCGAGCGGGATGTTTTGAATATATTCGATTTTCCCGTGTAAGATATTGCCTTTCACTTTAAAGGTTTGCAACATATCGGAAACGATCGCTTCTTCGGCGCTCTCTCCCTTGAATAAAATTTTCACCATCGTTCCTGTCCGTTTTTGCAACAGATGGTCAGGAACTTCAAATTGCAGGATGCTATTGATGAAAGATTTCGTTAATTCCTCCTTTGGATTGGTAAAAAGCTCATATACCGTTCCTAATTCTATAATTTTTCCATTTTGCATAACCGCGACGCGATCGCATATATCTTTCACTACCTCCATTTCATGGGTAATCAATACAATAGTGATGCCTAATTCGCGATTAATTTTTTTCAACAGTGTCAAAATGGATTTGGTTGTGCTTGGATCGAGTGCCGATGTTGCTTCATCGCACAAAAGGACATTGGGATCATTCGCAAGCGCCCGCGCGATGCCGACTCGCTGTTTTTGTCCGCCGCTCAACTGGGCAGGGTAGGCATCTCGCTTGTCAGACAGACCGACTATGTCTAGCAACTCATTGACTCGTTTCTCTATTTCCTCCTTCGGTTTGTTAGCGGCTTTTAAAGCGAATGCGATATTTTCAAAAACTGTTTTTGAACTGACAAGATAAAAATGTTGAAAAATCATTCCGATTTTTAGACGCGCTTGCCGTAGCTGTTCGCTGTTTAAAGATGTTAAATCAACGCCGTCTATCATAATTTGTCCAGATGTCGGCCGCTCCAAAAGGTTGAGGCAGCGCAGCAACGTGCTTTTGCCGGCGCCGCTATAGCCGATGACGCCAAAAATTTCTCCAGCTTGGATGGTCAAAGAGACGTGATCGACGCCGATGACTTGCCTGTTTTTCGATGTGTAAATTTTAGTTACATCCTTGATTTCAATCATCACTTTCCCCCCTGAGAGTCGAGCTTTTTTAAAAAGAATGGAATTTGCAAAAAGTCTCGCGATGGCTCTTTTCATATGGTAACGAAAATTTTTGCATGGACCTCCATATAAAAGAAAAAACCTCTTTCACTCAGAAAGAGGCATCGGTATGTAAATACCAGACTTATCTTTCAGAATGAAAGCCATTCTGCAGGATGTGGCACCGTTCCCGATTGCGGGAGGTTGCCGGACGTCATTGGGCCTGTTCCCTCGGTCGCTCTTGATAAGCAGTTTGTTTATGGAATTTTTATACTCATCATAATTCCGATAAAGCTGATTGTCAATATCGGTTTTTATGAAAAAAAGATAAAAACGCTTACATTATAGGGAAAATAAGAAAAAATTTTTATTTATAGATGGCCCGAAAGTAAATCTATATTTGTCCACAAAAGGAGAAGAGAGAACGACAAAGCGATCGTCAACTTTTAGGATTTTTTCTCTAAGCTATGAGAGGGCGAATCTGACTTTCTTTCTTGACGATTGACAGTTGCTTATTTTTTTGATAAGTTGAATATGTTAAATCGTAATTATTACGATTTAATGGTGTATCAAATATTTTCAGTTTGGAGGGATCTTAGGCATGAGAGTAAAAGTTATTTTACAGTGCACAGAGACAGGTGACCGTAACTATATCACGACAAAAAATAAACGAAATAATCCAGAGCGCTTAGAACTAAGAAAATATTCACCACGTTTAAAGCGCTATACGCTGCATCGCGAAACGAAGTAGCGCTTTGCTGAAAATAATCTAAAGGAAGTGATTCTCAAATGAAGCCAGGCATTCATCCTAACTATCAAAAAGTGGTTTTTATGGATGTCAACAGTGAATATAAATTTTTAAGCGGATCGACCAAATCTTCTAACGAAACGATCGTATGGGAAGACGGGAATACATATCCGCTTATTAAAGTGGAAATTAGTTCAGATACGCACCCCTTTTATACTGGGAAACAAAAATTTACGGACCGTCGCGGAAGAGCTGAACAATTTATGAAAAAATATCATTTGCAGCAGCAAGATAAATAATGGAAGGATAAAGCCGTACGAGACCGACCGGGAGCCAATGGTTTTATTGATGAGGGAGAAAAAATTGTTTCTCATAAACTGTTGAGTAAAAAAAGAGGATTTCTATATAAACCCAGTCTGCCTTTCCAGATGCGCCCGTTTAAAATTTTACTGGGATGAATTGATAAGCCGGATTGATATAGCTTATTGGTCATGCGATCCCCTTCGGATCGCTACGGGGTCTGAACAAAGCACAGATAAAAAATAAAGTCGTCGACCTCCAATGGCGTAAAAATCCCTGGAGATCGACGACACATACATTTTGAATGAAACGGTTGTCCGATCAACCATTGCACAAACATGCACCTCTCGTTATAATAAAACTAACAAATCGTTCCAAAAACCAAAAAGCTTAATCTATCAACATTTGTTGGGGGTTTGTATCTTAACTATGAGGAATTGAAACGTCCCTTTCGATGATAAAGAGAAGTTACTTCCTACAGTTTGTATCTTAACTATGAGGAATTGAAACAAGAGTCGCCGGAAGTGAAATCCGATCCGGTGGCACAGTTTGTATCTTAACTATGAGGAATTGAAACTCGTTTTTGATATAATAAAAGTAACAAAACGATAACAGTTTGTATCTTAACTATGAGGAATTGAAACCATCGAAACGGTTCGTGCTCCGTATGGTGAGATTTAGTTTGTATCTTAACTATGAGGAATTGAAACTTCGAACTCACAGGCGGGTGAGGGGGTTCTAGCCACGTTTGTATCTTAACTATGAGGAATTGAAACTTCTTTGGGACTTGAAATGTATAAGTTGGGATATAAGTTTGTATCTTAACTATGAGGAATTGAAACAAGGGATTAGTTCATCAATCAGTCCATCGGCTATGTTTTTATCTTAACTATAAGAAATTGAAATATCGTGTGGGATGTTAAGGGATTAGCTGAAAAAGAACGCAGAGCCAGTGTATGGTTCTACGTTCTTTTTTATATAACTTAAACGATCGTTACTTTTTTGTTGAAAAAACAACCTATAAAAAATACAGATAGAATATAGATGTATTAAATAAATACAGGATATTTTTTGTTTTATTGTTGACAATATTCAGACAATTAATTATTATGTTTTATATACGATATTTACAAAAACATAATAAAAAGAGGTGCCTGAAAATGGATAGGCAAGAGGCGGTGTATTGCTCGTTTTGTCATTCGGTGGATGTGGCAAAAATGTCTATGTTTGGAACTGCGCAGCTTGTTTCGCAATATTACTGTCATCAATGCAAAAGTGTTTTCGAATGGGTGCGATGGCGGAGGACATTGGATGAAGTAGAGAAAAAGCGATGAAAATCTGAGGGTGCGCTTTGTCTTTTGAACCGCTTGTTAATGGAAAGATTGCTTGTGGAAGGGGGCGAAAGCGGTAATTTTTAATGGATGTTGCAGCATTCATGTGTTCAGTATGGAGCGATGGATGACTAATCTATTTGGAGGGATGGGTATGGCACAAGAAACAGTCACAAAAACGAAAAATTTAACAGTGGTGAAAAACGAAGGGGTGGCGGAAATTCATTTGCACATTAACAAATCCAATTCTTATGATCTCGCCTTTTATCAGGAGCTGAATGCGGCGATCGACGACATTCGGTTTGATCCAAACATAAAAGTGGTTGTGCTAATGAGCGATATGCCGAAATTTTTCTCAGCGGGGGCGGATATCCATTTTTTACGGGCAGCGGATCCACGGTTTAAAACGCAATTTTGCTTGTTCTGTAACGAGACATTAGATAAAATCGCGCGCTCTCCTCAAGTGTATATCGCTTGTTTAGAAGGGCATACGGTTGGGGGAGGACTGGAAATGGCATTGGCGTGCGATCTTCGGTTCATGGGAGAGGAGGCAGGAAAAATCGGACTGCCGGAAGTGACGCTGGGAGTGTTGGCGGGAACAGGAGGCACGCAGCGGCTGGCGCGTCTGGTTGGCTATTCTCGTGCGTTGGATATGAACATTAGCGGGGAGACGGTGACGCCGCAAGAAGCGCTAGAGATGGGACTGGTAAATAGGGTATTTCCACAAGCGGAGACGAGGGAACGGACGTTGGAATATGCGCGGAAGATCGTCAACAGTGCAACTTATGCGGTATCGAATATTAAGCTATCGATTATGAATGGAAAAGAAATGCC
Source organism: Anoxybacillus sp. P3H1B (assembly GCF_001560855.1). Lineage (NCBI taxonomy): Bacteria > Bacillati > Bacillota > Bacilli > Caryophanales > Anoxybacillaceae > Anoxybacillus > Anoxybacillus sp. P3H1B. The sequence goes on from NZ_LPUG01000027.1 coordinate 56,204, forward strand.
GTTAAATGTGGCAATTCGTTACGAAGGGGAGCTACAAAACTTGTTATTCCGTTCGGAGGATGCGAAAGAGGGATTGAGCGCCTTTTTAGAAAAACGCCAGCCAAATTGGAAGGGAATTTAAATGTTTTAGATCACATGTATCGGCCAATCTGGCCGATCTATTTTTTAATTGGCTTTCATCATGCTTGAAAAAATCGGCAAACATTCGTCATAATACATAATAAAGGCGAAAAATTCAAAAAAAGACAGGTGTGAACAGCTATGAAACCAAGAGCGCTCATGTTTACTTTATTTGGGGAGTATATTCAGCATTATGGGAATGAAGTGTGGATTGGCAGTCTCATTCAAATGATGTCTCACTTTGGCATTTCTGAATCGTCCATTCGTGGAGCCGCGCTGCGGATGGTGCAGCAAGAATTTTTTGAGGTGCGGAAAATTGGAAACAATAGCTACTATTCTTTGACTCCAAAAGGAAAGCGGACGATGACGGATGGATTTATCCGCGTCTATTCATTGAAAAACTACAAATGGGATGGCTACTGGCGTATCTTAACCTATTCTGTACCGGAGGAAAAGAGGGAGCTGCGCAATCAAATTCGCAAAGAATTAAGCCTGATGGGGTTTGGTCTTATTTCCCATGGAACGTGGGCAAGCCCTAATCCTGTGGAACAGCAAGTAATGGAATTGATTAGGGATTATCATTTAGACCCATATGTGATTTTATTTACGTCGAGCTCCATTGTATCGCACAGTCATGAGCAATTGATTAAGCGCGGGTGGGATTTTGCGCAAATTGCTAAAGAATATGACCGGTTTATCGACACCTATCAACGAATATATGAAGAATTCCAGCGGCGAGCGTGGAACAATGAGCTGTCTGATCGAGAATGTTTTATTGAAAGGACCAAATTAGTACATGAATATCGTAGCTTTTTCTTTATGGACCCGAGCTTTCCTCATGATTTATTGCCAGATAATTGGAGCGGTACGAAAGCCCGTGAGCTGTTTTTTAATGTGCATCAGCTTTTGGCGGTGCCCGCTATTCGTTATTTTGAAACGCTGTTTGAATCGGCTCCTGACCGTGAGCCGCAATTGAACCGGGAAAAGGCGATCAATCCGTTTATCGGAATGATCTAGCGCATCGTATGATATAGAAGTTGTTTCGCTGAAGGAACTGGATGGACTCGACGGCGGTTGAAATGAGGAAGGCGGATAAGAGAGGGAGGATATTGATGGTGAATATTGAAATAATCCAGGATCATATGTATCGTATTCCGGTTCCTGTGCCATTTCCGATGAAATACGTTTATTGCTATTTATTTCGCGAGGCAGATGGATGGAGCATAGTCGATGCGGGGTTTCATTATCCTGATGCCATCGATACATGGGAAAAAGCATTTCAGCAGCTTCATGTGGATCGCCGGCAGATTCATTCTATTTATTTAACGCATTTTCATCCGGATCACTTCGGATTAGCAGGATGGATGCAGCGGCAGACCGGGGCGCGGGTGTGGATCAGCCGAGAAGATTATGCGATGGCAGAACGCGTCTGGAAAGAAGGGAGCGATCAAGCCGAGCAAGTCGGGGAGGCGTTTAGGCAGCATGGTGTTCCAGATGAATTAGTGAGCCAAATTGAAGAAAGCATGCAAAAACTGGCTCAACACGTTATGCCGCTTCCCTCTCTCTCCATTCTTAATCGCGATGAAGTGATTCTGGGACAAAAGCGATGGAAAGTGATCGAAGTTCCAGGACACAGCGATGGACTGATTAATTTTTACCAACCGGAGTTGCGATATTTGCTTGTGTCCGATCATGTATTGGAACGCATCACCCCCAATATTAGCGTATGGCCGGGAAGCCATCCCAATCCGCTGAAGCGATATGTTTCTTCTTTGCATCGGGTCAAGGAGTTGGATGTAGCGATAGCATTTCCGGCTCACGGAGAAGTGATTCGCTATCTGCGTCAACGAGTGGACGACATCCTGCGTCATCATGAGAAGCGGCTGCATCATATGAAGTCGCTTGCAAGTGAAGGAAAGACAGCCTACGAAGTGGCATTCGCCGTATTTGGACATAAGTCGCTGACGGCCCATCAGTGGCGATTTGCTATTGCGGAAACATTGGCGCATTTAGATTATTTAGTATCACGCGGAGAGCTCCAAAAGGAGAAGCGCAACGGAAGCGTTGTCTATCAATCTGAAGAAAAATAAGGAGAGACTGGCTGCATGGTTTGAACTGCCCCCTGTCAAGTAGACAGTGGAAATAATAAAAATGATCTAAGCGGCTTTAGCTCTATATTCCATAGGGCTAAGGCCATTTAATCGTTTTTGATATCTATCATGATTATAAAACAAATA
>NZ_LPUG01000028.1:0-239524 GCF_001560855.1 Anoxybacillus sp. P3H1B
TGTCGGATACGCCCAATTCTCGGGCGACCTGCGCCACCGGCTTCCCCTGTTCCTGAATCATTTTTACGGTTTGGATTTTGAACTCTTTGTCATATTTCTGACTCATCTTCGGACACCTCGATTTTGCCAGGTTTATTGTCGCATTCTCGATTCTCGGTGTCCACTATTTAGTCTAGCATCATCGACGATTTTTCCTTTTCTTCCACTGTCACAATTTTTTTCTTGTCATCCTTATCTTCGTCATCTCCGCCACCATCGCTGTCTCCAAATAAAGCTGTACAACTACCCAAGAGAATAATTAATATAAAAATCAAACAACCACAACCAAAACAACCGATTTTTTTCTCTTTTTCTTCAGACATCGTTCTACCTCCCTCTATATTTCTAACAAATAATCAATTTCATTTCCAGTCCGAAATCACGAGCGCTGCATTCATTTAATTTAAAAACTGTAGGTATCACATATACCAAAAACACACAAAAAAGCCCCGCAGAGATTTCTCTCCGCGAGACCTTTCGACAAGCTTTGGACGATGACAGGCACCTATCCCAATATATTCTAATTACTTAACAGCAACACCGTTAGCATCTTTTAATACTGTTTGACCAGCTTTAACTTTTACAACTGGAGTAGCAGCAGGAGCAGTAGCTAAACTAAATTTAACTTGCTTAGCATTTCCAGATACAGTTACAAGGTCACTAACATCATCAGCAGTTAATGCAGTACCATTTACAGTCACATCAAATGCATCAAGAGCATCAGTTGTAGCTGGAACTGTTAAATCTTCATTGAAAGTTACATATACATCAGTACCTAATACCTGTACATTTGTAATAGTTGCAGCAGTATTGTCCTTAACAACTACAACGTAGTTAGCTGGATTGATAACGTTTCCTGCTTTGTAGCAACACCAGAAACTGTTAGGATTGCATTTGCACCATTTGTTTGGTCACCGATGTTAATTGAGTTAGCTGGAAGTACAATATTTACTGTATTTTTAGAAGCACTTGTGAAGTAAATATCTGTACCTTCTGGTAAAGATTTACCATCTAATTTATAGTTTGCAAGATTCAATGCAGATGAAGTAACCTCTTCGCTATATGCTACTTCAAACACATTATTAGTACCAACGTTTCTTACTGTTGCAGTTGGTTTTGTAGTATCAGCATTTGATGGTGCACCAACTGTGAATGTTGAAGTTACAGCAGCTGATTGATTACCATATTTATCAGTGAAGAAACCAGCTGGGATAGTAACTGTATAAGTTCCTGCATCAAGAGCAACATCACCAGATTTTAAATCCACTTCATAAGTTTTAGCATCATCTGATTTCAATGTTGTTTCAGCGTCTACTACATCAACTTTTACTCCATCAGCATTCTTAACAACAATATTTGCATCAGAACCAACAACAGTTAGGTCTTCATCAAATTTAAATTGTAATTTTTTGTTATCAGAAGAAACTTGAGAAGAAACAAATGCAGGTGCTTTTACATCCTTATTAAATGTTAAGCTAGTGCTGAACAAATCATTAGAATTTGCAGGAGTTGCAGTATCAGTCATAGCACCAGCTGCAATATATAATGTAAATGTTTCACTTGTTGAAGTACCAGAGAAGATTCCATCTCCCGCTGTTGCACCATTTAAGTCAACTGTTAAAGTATATGTTTTTTCAGTTGTATCAGTTGTATCTTTTTCTAAAGTTACATCATATTGAGTAGCACCTTTTTGTAACTTAGCAGCTACTGATGATTGAGTAATTGCTTCGCTTAGTGTTACTTTTGCAGTGTTTTGTCCAGTTACTTGTACACCAACAACTTGTGGTTTACCAGTATCAGCAGCAGGAGCAATAACAGTGCCATTAAATAATGACATTTCATTTGCAGCAGTAGATGCATCTTTTGCACCTGCAACATATAAGTTAGCTGTTGAACCAGCAGCTAAAGTATAAGTTACATCCACTTTATTTGGAGCATCGCCAGCAGCAATAGCAGTTACAGGAACAGGAGTTCCGTTTACGCGAACAACTGTTGGCAATTGACCAATTGGTTCTGAAAATTCAAGAGTGATTTTACCATTTGCATAAGAAGTTCCTACAACTTCAGGTTTTACTTCATCAGTATAAGAGAATACTTGGCTGTATTTTTCAGTCTTAACTACATTTCCGTCCTTATCTTTCTTTGTAGTTACAACTGGGTTTACAACTAGAACTTGGTCTGTACCTTCAACATCTCCAGCAAATGTTAAAGTTACAGACTTTTTATCTTGAGAAAGAACAGCACTTGTAGGGTTAACACCATCTAAAGCATATAAAGTAGTTTCAGAAGCGTCGCCAGCTACAGTAGTATCAGATGATAATTCAGAATTGAATTTAACAACAATTTGTTTAGCGTTAATCGCACTTACACTCTCAACTTTAGGAGTTAGTTTTGCTTCATAAGCAGCTTTTACAGTTGCTTCTTTTGCAGTTAACTCAGCTTTGAATGCAGTTGCTTTTTCTAATGCTGCTTCAGCTGCTTTTAACGCTGTTTCAGCTGTAGCTAAGTCACCGCTGTTTGTTGCCTCCTCAGCTGCTTTTAATTTCATAGAAGCTGTCACATCGTATACTAAGCTGTCACGAAGCTGTTGAGCAGCTGCTTTGAATTGAGAACGAAGTAAATCGCGAGTTGTTTGTCCGTACACACGATCCAAGATTACTGTACGTTTGTTTAATTCATAAGAAATTTTGTGATAAAGCTCTTCTGCTTTCGAAAGGTCTTTTGCATCCACAGCAGCTTTTAATTCTAGACGCATTGCATCTAATTTCACTGCATAGTTGTATGCATCGATGTAAGTAACCACGCGTTTTGCCACGAACTCATTGTAAGTAGCATCCAAATCAGCAAGCAACGCGTCTTTGTTCGCACCGCCAGATTTCTTCACTAATGCTACCGCATCTGCATACAATTTTTTCGCTTTGTTGTACTCGTTGTACACTACTTTAATGTCTGGGAATTTACCAGTGTTTGTAACGGTGTGGCTGTAAGTATAGTAGGCATTTTTGAACTGAGCTTTCGCTTGGCTTACAACCGTTGGCACATTACTAGCCGCTTCAGAAGCATTCGGATTTGCAGCTACAAACGCACTCGCAGCAATTGCGCTTGCAGTTACAAGTTTAACAGCTTTCTTTTTATCCATAGAGTAGTACGTCTCCCTTCTTTCGTTTCATATATAAAACTTTAGAGCAATGAGTACTAAAAGATATTTAGCAGGGTCATTGCCTAAAAGATTTAACGGGTAAAACATTCCTATTTCTCTATTACTAGGCAATAGTAGGAAATAGCTTTTATATTGCTATTTCCTGATGTTTCTTCCCCATCGCTCCACGTTTACTATAATAATACATTTTTCTCTAAAATTCTAGTATTAAATACAAATTTTTTAATCAATTCTATGTTAAATATAACAAAAAAACAAATTATATAAAACACTCTTTTTCTTTATTATTTTCTGAAAAAAACAAGCAAAAAAATTACTTCTCAACCAGTATGATGCTCATATCACTATCATCCTATTAGGTGTGTTCTATAAAGTAATTATACAACAATATTTGCCATATGAAAGCATTTTTATGAAAAATTATGAAATCACTAGTTTGAAAATTTTTGTCGATTCATATGAAGCTGCAAATTTTCTAATTCAAAGCCAAAATTCCTGCCCCCTCTAATCCATTTTTTTCACTTTAATTGGAAATGGATCACCCAATTCTGTGTCAACCACGTCATATCGACCATTCAATAACAAGTTCACAAAACGAAACTGCCCATTAAAACTGTTGGGATCATTAGCAATTGTAAATTGCAGTTGCATATAGTAATCATCATTATTGACAAGTTGCAGTCCAATGTCCTCTAATTCATCTTTAGGAACTTTGTACTGCTCCAAGTACGAAATAGAATCCAGAATCTGATCATAGCGATCATCAAAATACGCACGCAATGTCACAACATTTCCTTCTATCGTCCCGTCCAACGGCAACGGATCATCTTCTGCGTAAAAATACCATCCGAAAAGATGATTTCCCTTTTGTGTTTCAATAAAAAACGTCACTTGCTGATTGCCGCTGACCAATTTATACTCTCCTTTTAGCGACTGCTTTACCAAAAGAGCGAATTGTTCGGCAGAAAGAGATACATACTGAATGTGATCGCTCTTTCGGACATAGGCATTGCCGCCCAAACTGTAAAAAAGCGTTCCTTGAATCTTTTTACTGCTATAAACACGGTATTGCTGCCCTTTTTTTAAAGTGCGGAGCATGGTCAGCCTGTCTTGTTTGTACTCATATAACGGTGTTTCTTTGACAACAATCACTTTTCCGATTGTTCCCTTTTTCAGTTCCAAACCGCCCCATAGTACCTTTGCTTCAGTATGCTGACCACTTAAGCTAAAAAAACAAATAATGACTGTGATCGCAGTCATCACGCATGTTAGCCCTTTTTTTACCATCACGGACGACCCCTTTTTTACATTTTATTCAATTTAATTCCGACAGATGCTTCCATCGATCAAGCTCAGAACAAACCTCAATGGATCAGGTGAAGATGAATACAGGTTATCGCAAGCCAAATGAATGATCTTTCGGAACCATTATACTACTGTAAGAGAGGTTCTTTGATCACCAAAAACTAAGTGATTCAGTCTCCTTGTAAAATCTCTTACCAAAACCTCCAAATGAAAAAATTCGTCGTGGAACTGAGAAATTCCTACTTCTATAACTGGTAAGTAGTTCTCACTAACTATATAAAAAATGCTTTTTACCGTTACCTGAATCTTTTCATTGTATTGATGGCTCTGTTTACCAATGGGATGTAATAAAACATATGCCTAGAACCCACCATACTTTGATATTTTTTAGACTTTTGCTGATAAGAGGATAATAAAAAAACAGCAGAAATTTAAATAGTAATCCCTCCTTTCTTTACTATTTTGTCTGTTGACACACATGCCCAAATATCGGCGCACGTCCAATTGAAATGTAGGTCACACCCGAATATCTAGCATTTTCGAGTGAGTAACAATTCCGTCCGTCGAAAATGAAAGGGGTGAGCATTTGTTCCTGGAACACATAAAGCGGTGTTTGCTTAATTTCCTCCCATTCTGTTACAATGAAAGCTACTTCTGCAGCATCAATCGCTTCGACAACTGTGGCGGCATACTGAACCGACTCTGGCAGTTGCTTTTTAGCATTCTCGACTGCAACAGGATCATAAGCAACGACATAGGCACCTTCATCCACTAGCTTTTTAGCCATGATAATTGCTGCCGATTCACGAACATCATCTGTATGAGGTTTAAATGAGAGTCCTAACAATGCTACTTTTTTCCCCTGCAAACTTCCTACATACTGTTTGGCTTTATCAAGCAATCCAAGCTGCTGCCTGTTGTTAACTCGAATGACTGACTCTAATAATTCAAATTGATGTTGTACGTTTCCCGCCAGCTGCACAAGCGCTTTTGTATCTTTTGGAAAACATGAGCCTCCGTAGCCGATGCCGGCTTTTAGAAAATGCGGCCCGATCCGGTGATCCTGCCCAATTCCATAAGCAACATCATCAATATTGGCGCCAACCTTTTCACAAATATTGGCAATTTCATTAATAAAGCTGATTTTCGTCGCCAAAAATGCGTTGGCGGCATATTTAATCATTTCCGCACTGCGAATATCGGTATGAATAATCGGGATGCCGAACGGTTTGTTAATATCCGCGATCACGGTTGCAGCTTCGGGATCATTGGCACCGATGACAATGCGGTCGCCGTGAAACATGTCGTAAATGGCGGAGCCTTCCCGCAAAAATTCCGGGTTGGAAACAACGGTAATATCCGCTTCCGCCGCTTTATGTTCATGAATCATCCTTTGAATACGATCATTTGTACCGACCGGAACGGTGCTTTTGATGACGACGATCACTCGTTTGCGAACATAACGACTAATGGCCAGCGCCGCTTCTTCCACATATGTTAAATCAGCCGATCCATCTTCTTTTTCCGGCGTCCCAACAGCAATATAAATGATATCGGCTTGTCCATACGCAACTTGTTCATCAGCTGTAAAAAAGAGCCGTCCTTGCTCCATGTTTTTTCGCATTAATTCGTCTAAACCTGGTTCATATATCGGCGAGATTCCTTGTTTCATCATTTGTACTTTTGGTTCATCTATATCATAGCAAATCACATTATGTCCAATTTCTGCAAGACAAACCCCCGTAACAAGACCTACGTACCCTGTACCTGTAATAGTGATTTGCACACTATGTTCCTCCTACGATGACATCATCTCATATCTCTCATTCTATAATAACCGTTATGGAAAAGAAAGCAAATATATTCCACAATAGAACCAAACGACAACGGTCTCGTTCAATCGTTTCCTTACAACAGATGACAAATTTTTTATTACCCTGTACATCAACAACAAAAATATCCCCGCACCATGGTCTCGCTCGACATGGATGCGGGAATGGCTGGCTTAACAGCTGAACGGCTGTGGAGGCTGATTCGTTCTTCCGAAATGATAAAGAATCGCTTGGACAATCCGTTCGGACGCTTTTCCATCTCCATAAGGATTGGCCGCTTTGGCCATCCGTTCATAGGCCGCTGGATCGTTCAGCAGCTCAAACGCCATTTGATAAATCGTTTCCTCGCTTGTGCCGGCCAGCTTTAACGTTCCAGCTGCGATTCCTTCCGGGCGCTCGGTCGTATCGCGAAGCACAAGCACAGGCACTCCAAGAGACGGCGCTTCCTCCTGCACCCCTCCGGAGTCTGTTAAAATCAAGAACGAGCGTGCCGCAAAATTATGAAAATCGACGACGCCTAAAGGTTCAATCAAATGAATGCGGTCATCTTGGCCGAGAATCTCGTTCGCCACTTCCCGGACGGCAGGATTTAAATGAACAGGATAGACGACTTGAATATCATCATGCTCTTGCACTAACCGTTTAATCGCGCGGAACATATTTCGCATCGGCTCTCCTAAGTTTTCCCGGCGGTGGGCCGTCAGCAAAATCATCCGGCTTCCATTCATCCGCTTCAGCACAGGGTGGTCGTAATCGTTGCTCACCGTTGTTTTCAGCGCATCAATGGCAGTGTTGCCTGTAATAAAAATGGAATCGCGTTTTTTATTTTCGCTCACTAAATTGTCATGCGCCTGTTGGGTCGGGGCAAAATGAAGATCAGCCATGACTCCTGTCAGCTGGCGGTTCATTTCTTCTGGAAACGGTGAATATTTGTTCCATGTCCGCAGTCCCGCCTCCACATGCCCTACGGCAATTTGATTATAAAACGCCGCAAGGCTTGCGACAAACGTAGTGGTTGTATCGCCATGCACAAGCACTAAATCCGGCCTCACTTCCTTCATAATTTGATCCAATCCAGAAAGAGCCCGGACGGTAATATCGGCGAGCGTCTGGCGATTCTTCATAATATTCAAATCGTGGTCTGGCGTAATTCGGAACACGTCCAGTACTTGATCAAGCATTTGACGATGTTGTGCCGTTACGGTCACAATTGATTGTATATGTTGGTCATGTTTTTCTAATTCTAATACAAGAGGCGCCATTTTGATCGCTTCTGGCCGCGTCCCAAAAATGGTCATTACTTTTAATTTTTGCTTCATATTTTCACCTACAATATTGATGGCTATAAAAAACCTATTTCTAATTCTAACAGGGGTATTCGGCAATGAAAAGCTGATTTTTACTCAATCTTTTCCAAGGGAAATCCGTCCATAAAAACTGTTTATTTCCAAAATAGAGACATGACGTCGAACAAAGGAGATACACATGAAAACGAAACAGCGAAAATGGCTATGGGTGATCGGAATAACAATGGTTCTCGCCCTCGCTGGTATTGGCGCATATGCTTATTCTATTTATTCCAACGTCAAACATACGGCACAACAAATTTATGAGCCCGTTACACCAATCGCGCCCAAAAAACGCACAAAGCCTGTGTCATTAAAAAGGCAAACCCCGATTTCTTTTTTATTGATTGGCGTAGATGAGCGCAAGGGCGACCGTGGTCGAGCGGATTCGCTTATCGTTTTGACCGTCAATCCAAATGAAAAATCCATTAAGCTGCTCAGCATCCCGCGCGATACGAGAGTCGAAATGGTCGGAAAAGGGAAAATGGATAAAATAAACCATTCTTACGCATTCGGCAGCGTCAATATGACCATCGCTACCGTTGAAAAGTTTCTTGATATTCCTATTGATTATTATATGAAAGTCAACATGGAAAGTTTTAAAGATATCGTGGATGCCGTCGGCGGAGTCACTGTAGATAATCCCTTTGCCTTTACATATGACGGCGTGACATTTCCAAAGGGAGAAGTGACTCTTAATGGAGATAAAGCGTTGAAGTATGCCCGCATGCGCTATGATGATCCTCGCGGCGATTTTGGTCGTGAGGATCGACAAAAACAAATCATTGAAGCAGTGATTCAAAAAGGAGCCACCCTTTCTTCCTTCGTCTATTACGACGATATGCTGGCGGCTATTGCCAAGCATGTCAAAACGAATTTAACACTCACACAAATGAGAGATATTCAAGAGAGGTACAAAGAGGCACGCCAGCATATGGAGCAGCTCCATTTACAAGGAACCGGAACAAAAATAAATGGCATTTTTTATGTGCTTATTTCTGAAAAAGAGCGGTTGGCCGTGTCGAATGCATTAAAAACCCATTTGGAAGTGAAGCAGCAAAGGAGCGGCTGATGTAATCAGCCGCTCTAAACGGTTGACAAAAGCTCTCGTCCCTCGCTCCACTGCCTTCCTTGTCTGCCAACCATTTTCAAGCCCGTCCATTACCAGCTTAAAATCGTCGGATTACCAATACCGCTTCGCTCCCACATAGCGAGAACTCCAATAAGAATTGCTAAATGAGCTGATCGTTACTCCGGTAGAGCTGCCGCTATGAAGAAATTGATTGTTGCCGATATAGATCCCCACATGGGAAACCGTATTACCTTCCGTTTTGAAAAAAACCATGTCGCCAACAGAAGGAGAGGAAACACTAGTGCCCGCGTTCCACATCGTAGCGACCGTTCGCGGCACCTTGACGCCTTGCTGCTGGAATAAGTAATAAATAAGCCCGCTGCAATCAAAGCCTTGCTCCGGGGTTTGTCCTCCCCATACATATGGCTTGCCCAACAATAAAGCGGCATCCGCTACCAGCTCAATCGGATCGACCTTCTGTACCGAATTTTGGGCCTTGAGCCTTTGATAAGTCGTATCATCAACAATCCCTGTCACTTTTAAGCCGGCATTTTGCTGAAATTGCCTCACTGCATCAGCTGTAATCGTTCCGTAATAGCCGGTAATTTGCGCAGAGGTGACAAGACCAAGCTGGTTTAGCTTCGTCTGCACCTCCTTCACCAAATCGCCGCTGGACCCAATCGTTATGTAGATGGTCGCCTGATTGCCGCCCGATGGCGCGGTCTCCTTCGGCTGCACCGCTTCCCTCAGCTTGGTGAGCGTCGCATTGTCCACCGTCCCTGTCGCAGAAAGGCCCGATTGCTTTTGGAATTTTTTCACCGCGCCAGCCGTGATCGTTCCATAATAGCTTGTAATTTCCGGATAAGTGAAGTGACCGAGCTGTTTCAGCTTCGTCTGCACCTCCTTCACCAAATCGCCGCTGGACCCAATTGTTAAGTAGGCAGTCGCCTGATTGCCGCCCGATGGCGCGGTCTCCTTCGGCTGCACCGCTTCCCTCAGCTTGGTAAGCGTCGTATTGTCCACCGTCCCTGTCGCAGAAAGGCCCGATTGCTTTTGGAATTTTTTCACCGCATCGGCTGTGATCGTTCCATAATAGCTTGTAATTTCCGGATAAGTGAAATGACCGAGCTGCTTCAGCTTCGTCTGCACTTCCTTCACCAAATCGCCTCTTGATCCAATCATTAAGTAGATCGTCGCCTTATTAACAGAGGACGTCGACATCTTTGTCTTTGCATTTGCCGCGTCCTTCAGCTTGGTAAGCGTCGCATTGTCCGCCGCTCCTGTCGCGGGAAGCCCTGCTTGCTTTTGGAATTTTTTCACCGCGTCGGCCGTGATCGTTCCGTAATATCCTGTAATTTCTGAGTAGGTAAACAAGCCGAGCGTTTTTAATTGCTGTTGCAGCGTTTTAACTGCTTCACCAGAAGCCCCTTGCTTTAATGCAGGCTGCGGGCTGGATGCGGTCTTTAATTTTGCATACGTTTGATCGTCGACCACCCCTGTGACTGGAAGCTTAACAGAGGATTGGAAATTTTTTACCGCCGTCTCCGTGATCGTTCCATAATAGCCAGTTGCCGTTGGATACGTGAAAAAACCCGCCGCTTTTAACAGCTGCTGCACTTCTTTGACTTTCGCGTCGCTCATGCCGATTTTCAACTGCGCCGCTTTACCTTCTGTAGGCAGCATAAACAGCGCTGAAGCAAATGCCGATGTCATGATAACGTGCCGCGCCTTCCATTGCATTCTGCTCTCCCTCCTTTAACCGTTCGCCATGTCGAAAAAAGGAATTCAGCACTTGAATTCTTTTTTTCGACTGGCGCTAGTTCTAGTATAACGAAACTTTCTTTTTTATTGAAGGAGACTTTTGTTATAATTCTTGTATAAATGACGAGAAAAGCAATTAGAATGAAAGAATAGAAACGATTCGGGAAAGGATGAGAACAGTTGCTGCAAACAAGTCTGTCGAAAGCGGCGCTGGAGGAAACGGCCCGCCAGCTCCAACGAGAAATAGCCTTTCCTTTGCACGAAGCCGATTTAAAAAAAGGATTGAAGCTTTATCGAGAAGGCTTCGTCTATAACGCTCATTTACTCGATTCTCAAACGGTGCACGCTCACGTATTAGACGAAAAGGTACACCAATTAACGCTTCATTTTACTGATCTTTCACAAGGCCGCTGCGAATGCGGAGCAGCTCCTATATGCTCGCACAGATTGGCGCTCTTTTTTTATTTATACGCAAATGTCGGCCCCGTCGGAGAACTGGTCCGAACGTGGACTCAAAGACAACCATCGATTAAGCTGGCCAAAGCCAGCCAAAGCGGAAAGCCGTCAGGTTCATCGAGCAGTTGGCGGGAACAATTTGAACAGGCTTATCACCGCTTTTTAACTCATTATCGCATGATTGACTATTGGTTCGCCCATCATTTATGCGACCGTTTTTTTCCATCACTGCTCGATAAAGCTCCTGATTTGTCCGTTGAAAAACAGCTTTATCATCTTCACGCTGCACTGTTTACCTTTGAGCAGCTGATCGAATATAGCGAACGGTTTCAGCGATATTCCTACCATCGCTCCTATTGGGAAGCAGCCACTTCTGACTTCGTAAGCGTCATTCACAATAAATGCGCATCTCTTGCCAGCATGTCCATACCAGCAGCCTATTCCACACTGCTGAAAGAAACTCAAGAATATGTGCATTCTCTCTTATTTACCGGTCCAAATTTGCCGGACTTGCGCATTCGCGTGTATCAAACCGTATGGAACATGCTCGTTCAAGGCGGATTATCTACGGAGCATGAGCAAGAGAAGCTGCAGCCGAAGCTAGAGCATCCCTCTTCAAAGAAGGAAAGCCTGATCGCTTTAGCCCATCTCGCCTTTTTGCGCCGTCATGATGGAGAAGCATTCGCGTTTCTCAAACAGTCTGATATGCCGGTTGTTTCGTATTTGCTGTTTTGGCTTCGGGAGCTTTCCCATACTCGACAGTGGACGCGGATGAAGGCGTGGTGGCCGCTGTGCCTAGATGCTGTCGCTTCGCTCGAGACCATCTCTCATCATAATAGAACGCAAATTATCAGAGAAGTGCTCCATCTATTGGAACACTATACAGAGACTACTGGAGATGGAACCTACTACGAGAGGATGCTGCAAAAGCTGCTTCCATATAGCGCCTATGATTACAGCCATTTTCTCATGGCAAGCGGCCAATATAAAAAATGGGTCGATTTGCATCTCATCGCCAATATGGAAATTGAAGATATCCACCGCTCGTTTTTGGCCGAGATCGAAAAGAGCGATCGTTCATTATTGCTGCCGCTTTACCATCACGGCGTACAAAAAATGATTCAAATGAAAAATCGCCAAGCTTATAAACGCGCCGTTAAATATTTAAAAAAGCTGCGCTCCTATTACCGGTCATTGGGCAAATATCATATATGGCTCGAATACCGTGAGCGATTGTTGGCCGAAACGAAGCGGATGCGAGCGTTTTATGAAGAAATGCAGAAAGGAAAGTTGCTGAATGATTAAGACCATTACACTTATGGGACGATGGCTTGATGAGGAAGAAGCTTTTTTCCTCTACAGCAACGTCCCTTTGAATCTTTGGCAAACGATCGCTTTTTCTTGGCATGAGGAAAGCTTTTACGGCACGCTTTTGTCGAGTGCCAAAATAGGCCATGAGGAAGGAGTTTTGCTTTCTCCATGGGAAGCGGCTACTTTTTTTGCACTTTCCCCTGAAAATGAGCTGGCTCCGCTTGAGTGGAGCGAAAGCTTGTCTACTTGGCGACAGTGGGCGCAAGAAATGATGGACGATATTTGCGAAATGCGCCTCATGCCCGATTTTTCCGCATGGAAAAAAGGCGGATTCGGTTGGAAACGGAAGGATGGAGCTGATGAAGATCGCTTTTTAATAAAATGGCGGGCGCTTGCGATCAATGAGTGGATCAGACGCGACCGCGAGCTAAACGAAACATGGGAGGAAATTGTTCGCACCTATCCGCTCACTACCAGCCATATCCCCTATTGGCTCACCAATGAAGACGACTGGCTGTATGAAATTGGCTGGAATGGCCAGCGTCCTCCTTTTATGGTAGCGCTGCGCCTTACCGAGCCGATGGAGGATTTCTCCCATTGGTCTCTAGAAACGGTGCTCGTTGCTCATGATGAAACGGAAGCGCTCGTCTGGCACAAGTCCATGGAGTGGCCAGATGGATGGCGGGAGCACGAACAAGCCATTCAGCGCGCCTATCGCCTCTGGATGAAAGTCGTACCTTGGCTTGCCGATGAAAACGGCGGGTTTTTGGTTGATTTGGATGATGAACAAGCATGGCGCTTTTTATCGGAGGCAAGCGAACAGCTCGTAGAAGCCGGCGTGCGCATTTTATTGCCTTCTTGGTGGGAAGCGGTCAAACAGACACGCCTCACGCTAAAAGCAAAAGTGAAGTCTTCTCCATCATCCAATCCGTCACTATTAGGACTGGATGCACTTGTCGATTTTGATTGGAAAATTGCCACAAACGGTGTGGAGCTTAGTGAAGAGGAGTTCGACCAGCTTGTCGCGCAAAAGCGTCGCCTCATGCAAGTGCACGGACGTTGGATTCAGCTTGATCCTAAGCTGATTCAGCACGTACAGTCTTTAATGAAAAAAGCGCGAGAAGAAGGAGTGGCCATTCGCGACATTCTACAGGAAGCCTTCGTACAACAAACACAAAGCGAAACATCCGAAGAGACCGGCGAGCTCCGTCGGTTTGCCATTGAGCTAAATCGCAGTTTTCAAACGCTTGTAAGCAAGCTGACAAACATTGACCGTATTCCATCGGTTTCCATTCCTCATTCATTTAAAGGAACACTGCGGCCATACCAGCAGCGTGGTGTCGACTGGCTGCTCTTTTTGCGTCGCTTTCGTCTTGGCGCTTGTCTGGCAGACGATATGGGGCTTGGTAAAACGGTGCAAATGCTCGCTTACTGGACATACGTGCAGAAGCATGAGGCCAATCAACAGCCGTCTCTGCTCATTTGCCCAACGAGCGTGATCGGTAATTGGCAAAAAGAATGCGAGCGGTTTGCCCCGTCTTTAAACATCTATATTCATCATGGCTCAAACCGCGCAAAGAAAGAAGCGTTCGTTGCCGCGGTCAAGCGGGCCGATCTCGTCCTCACCTCGTACAGCTTGGCTCATCTTGACAGCGACGAGCTAAAATCCATTGAATGGGACACCATCTGTTTAGATGAGGCCCAAAACATTAAGAACGCCGATACGAAACAAGCATGCGCAATTCGAACATTCATCGGCCGTCATAAAATCGCCCTTTCCGGCACGCCGATGGAAAACAGGCTAAGCGAGCTGTGGAGCGTTTTTCATTTTATCAATCCCGGTTATTTAGGCAGCCAAAGGCAATTTCAACGCCGCTTTGCCATCCCTATTGAAAAGGAACGGGATGCCCAAAAAGTGGCGGTGCTGCAAAATTTGATCCGCCCGTTTTTATTGCGGCGTACGAAAACCGATGAAGCGATCGCTCTTGACCTTCCTGATAAGCTTGAACAAAAAGAATATTGCCCGTTGACGGCCGAACAGGCGTCTCTTTATGAAGAGCTTGTTCAGCAGACGCTGGCCGACATCGAAAAAGCAGACCGATTTGAACGGCGCGGCCTTATTTTGCAAATGCTAAACCGTCTGAAACAGCTATGCAACCACCCGGCCCTGTATTTAAAAGAAGCCAATCCGGCCAACCTTTTAGCACGCTCCCGCAAATTGGAAAAATTACTGGAGCTTATCGAGCAAATCCGTGAGCGCGGAGAAAGCTGCTTAATTTTTACGCAATATATCGAAATGGGGCGGATGATTCAACAGTTGATCTCTTCCCATTTTCACGAACAAGCGCTCTTTTTAAACGGCAGCGTCCCGAAAGCGGAACGCGACCGCATGATTGAGCAATTTCAACAAGGTGCCTTTCATATGTTCATTTTATCCTTAAAGGCTGGAGGCATCGGATTAAACTTAACCGCGGCCAACCACGTGATCCACTTCGACCGTTGGTGGAATCCCGCTGTCGAAAATCAAGCGACAGACCGCGCTTACCGCATTGGCCAAAAGCGGTTTGTTCATGTTCACAAACTGATTACGGTTGGCACGCTAGAAGAAAAAATCGATGAAATGATTGAGCGCAAGCAAGCGCTGAATAACGAAATTATCCAAAGCGAAGCATGGATCACCGAGCTTTCTAATGAAGAACTACGGGAGCTATTGATTTTGCCAGCCATGGTTCATAAAGGAGCGGAACGATCATGAAAAACACACGGAGAAAGAAAACAAAGGAAGCAAGCAAGCAAACGGCTTGGGAAAAACTGCGTGAGCAAATGGCGAAAAAAATAGCCAGCCGCCAGCAACACAGCCAGCAAACAAACAGCAGCCTCAGATGATCGATTTCATTTTTGCGCCGCATGGATATCGTTCATTCATCCACACGAACAACGGGGGCATGAAATATGATATAGTATATGGATAAGATATGCAGCAAAAGAAAATAGAGAAGCAGCCAGCATGCCGGGCTCGTCTGATAGGATCAAAGGATAGCTCCATCATCCCGACGGCTGCCTCGGCTCCGGCCGGAACATCGCCAAATACGATATCTGCTGCTTTCGGTAAATATAAAAGGTTTGTAGAATCTGAAAAATTAGCTGGCGTTCGATCGCAAGAAGCTCATGAGCACAGAGACGGACATGCTTTCGCTGCACGTCGCTCCATTCGTAGGACACAACGGAAACCGTTCTTGTTTTTAAATGAAGGGCAACGGCGAACATATAGCGATGATCGACCGATTTGAACAGAAGATGCACACGCGCATTTTCTTGGCACTGAATCACGCGCAGCCATTGTCCGTGGCAAAGCTCCGCGGTCGTGTTCGTCTCCCTCTTTAACAGCGAGAGCGAATAAGAAAAACGATGGGCCGGCCTTGAATGAAACGGCAAAGACCAGGCGCTATTGATTTCTCGAATAAACACGCGGCACGAGGGCTCACAGCGCTTGCTTTGCTTTTTTTCATGCACGGCAATATCAGCTAGATAAAGATTCACAAACATCCTCCTTTCCTTAAAAATCTTTCAGTCAGCAGGTTTTTTTCGAAATCCCTTGTACAGCTTCATTCATAAAACGTAAACGGACCAAATATAATGGGACTATCTATCCTTCAGCTGAGTTTGATTGACAGGCCTCCATTTGCTTGCTGAAAGTTGAGATGGCCTCTATCGAACAAATTTTGTTTGAACGACAATCTCCTAATAAGAGGCAGCTCTCATGATGGAAAAAGGGCCAACCATATGCGGCTGGCCAATATGTGAGGGGACGAATCGAGGAAAACCGTTAGATGAGGACATCATCTTTCTGTTTATGGGGAAAATAAGAGGATCCATTTTTAGACGGGATTACTCTTGCGTGTTCCATACGGCGGCCTTGCCGCCCATAAAACGAACAGACTCGGCAATAATCTCGGTCACATATACACGTTTTCCCGCTTGATTTTCGTAATTTCGTGTTTGAATGCGGCCCATGACGCCAATAATCGAGCCTTTGCGGCAATAATGAGCCGTGTTCTCCGCTATTTTTCGCCATAGCTTGCAATGAATAAAATCTGTATCAATTTCACCGTCCGTATTGCGGAAGCTGCGGCTTACGGCCAGCGTCACATTCGCCATCGCTGCCCCATCTGCCGTATAGCGAAGTTCTGGATCTTTCGTCAAACGGCCGACTAACACGACCTGGTTAATCATTCCATTCCTCCCTTCTATCATTATATATTGGCCGCATTTCTAGCATAAATCATGGCAGTTTGATCCGTAAAATAGCGACTTTTGAATTTTTTTATTTACTTTTTCACAAAATATCGATAAGACTATTTTCTAATGATGCAAAAAACGACAAAAAAATTCAATTTTTTTCATTTTTTTATCTTTTTTCGTGTGAAGCTTGTTGATCAATCCCGTTTGTTCATTTTCTTTTTCCAATATGATTGTGTTATAATCTTGTTTGAGACAACATTGACGAGGTGATAAAATGAAAACCTTCAAGCTTGTGGGGGTTCAGGTCATTGACGATCATCTACATCGCCAGCAAATTCCACTCATTGACGGGCTCATCATCAATAAGGAAGATGGCAGAAACCGATGGCTCGTTGAAACATATATAGATAAACAATATGAACCACTATTCGCAAAACTCCAACGTTCTCAAGATGAAGTTCGCCTCGAAGTGACCATTTCCCACACCGGCAATGATCCAGCTTATATGCTTGCAACCATTCATTCTGTTACATCGATGAAGGAGCATATTAGTGTGCTCATGGAAGGACTTATGATCCGTAATCGAACAGATTTGGCAGAGATTGTGCTTGCCGGGCTTGTTGAAAAAGGATTGCAGGGTGAAGCGCTGCTGAAGGAATTTAAGCATGAGCTTCATGAGCGCCGCGGCATGAAGTGGCGCGAACCTGTAAAAGTGGATCAAGCAACAAAGGGCTAGATGATTCTAGCCCTTTTTTTGTTGCTCTTTTCGGCTGGCTGATGGCGAAATGAAATCCGCCACAAGAACATACCGCTGTTTGGCATTTCCGATAAAATCAAAGGGATAGCAAGTCGTTACCGTTAGCGTCGGCCGCGGCTTCTCCACAAGCACCGTACGGTCGTTTTCCGAAACAATGCGCACCTTTTTCACCCGATAAATAAACTCGCCAGCTTTCGTTTGGACAATCAGCTCGTCATTCTTTCCCACGCTTCCTAAGCGGCGAAATACCGTGTCGCGGTGGCCGGATAGCACGACATTGCCTTCTTCGCCAGGTAAAGCGCTTTTTGGATAATGCCCGACCCCTTTGCGAAGCTGCTGTTCTGTCGCTCCATGATAAATGGGGATCGAAATATGAAGCTTAGGAATAAACAAGGTCCCCATGTGCTCATCCAGCTTCGGCTCCGGCTGACCTGTCTTTGTCTCGACAGATGAGATGACGGGCTTAGAGATGGGTTTAGACTCTGTAGCGATGGGCTGAACGGCACGGTATCCTTCCCAATACGCATACCCATTCCATGCGGCCACCATGCTTCCCGCTATCATCCAGCCAATGGCTACATATTTCCTATACCTCGCTTTTCTCATCTTATTTCACCGTTCTCTCCCGCTTCCGCCAATACATCACGGCTCCAAGCAGAATCATCATCAGACCAAGCAGCATATTCTCCATATATGGCGAGGCCGTATTCGGCATTTTTTCGCCCTGCATTTTCGCTTTCATTTCACCGCCGATTTCCCCAGCGTGAATCAGATTTTCCCCGGCATGAAGGATATACCCTGATTTGAGCATTTCTTCAGACAGCTGCATATCCGCCAAGATCTCTCCTTGAGAGTTGCGAAGTTCAACAAGCAAATCGCGGCCTCCCAGCGTGTTCATATCCAGCAGTTTCTGATAGGATATTTCTTCCTTTTGACCATTCACTAAATAAAATACAGGATGGATTTCTAACGTTGCCAGCATGTCCTCCCAAATAGAGAGCAGCTCCTCTTTTTGTTGCTTCTTCAGCTTCGTCGGATCCTCTATATTGAGAAACCGCTCCATTCTCGCGTCCAGCTTTTTCATTTTCTCGGCCAGAGCTTTTTCATCAAGCGCCATGATATGGTCAAACAAGCGGTTCGCCTCTTGTTCAGTAAATCCGATCGCAGAGAGCATATCATTGATTTGCTGCATCGCCGCATCATGATGCAAATAAAAATGAACCGCCGCATCCAAATCCTCAATAAACGTATAATCCTGCAACGTCTCCCCGAATTGACCGAGCAATGCTTCTAGCTCCTCTTTTGTTAGTTTATGGCGCACAAGCAATTCATTTAATTGCTCCTCCGTAATCGGCGTTCCGAGCCATTGCTTCAGTTCATCCACCGTCGCAAAATCCGCCAGCGTCTTGTCATAATCACTTAAATACTGTTGTAAATCATTCATCGTCCATCCAAAGCTGCTTATGTACGGTTGTACTTCTTTCTCGTTCACTTGCGCTGCAGCTGGCTGTCCAAATCCGTCTATACCAATAAAAAAGCAGAAAACGATGACCCAAAGAAACTTTTTCAACGCTTGTTCCTCCCTTAAAAAAATTCATACGATAGTATTATTTTCCATTATGCATACTCTTATGTATTTACTATCTTTTATTTTTTCAAACATGAAAAAGCTTCTTTGTTTGTGAGAAGTGGATTTAGAAAAGGGGGGGCATTTACCAGCAGCACGTCTTCGCCGCTCCCTTATATGAACTCCTGATTGAATGGACATGTCAGCTACATAAGTCACAAGCGCAACAGCTAGAGGAAAGAGGAAGGCCATTTTGAAAATGCCCGGACAAAGCGGATGCCATGCTGGTTATGATTCTCGGCAGGGCTCTCGCATTCGTGAACCATAATAAAAACCATCCATCTTCAAAAAACTAGAAAGAGATGGATGGTTTTGTCTTTCGTCTATTCTTTTTGTGCATATACGGGCGCAAAATATGCGTCGTACAGGGCACGGACAGCTTTATTTACCGCTTCTTCCTTCACGCCAAACATCATGCTTACTTCAGAAGAGCCTTGGTTAATCATTTCAATATTAATCTGCGCTTGGGCAAACGCCGCTGTCGCTTTGGCCGCGACCCCGACAGCGCGCTCCATTCCCTCTCCGACCACCATAATGAGCGCCAAGCCATATTCAATATGAATCTCATCAACCTTTAGCTCCGTTTGAATCCGATCCATAATCCGCTGCTCTTTTTCTCCCTGCAGCTGATTGGCACGCAAAATGACCGACATGTTATCAATTCCAGATGGCGCGTGTTCGTACGAGATGCCTTCGTCCTCTAGAATTTGCAGCAGCTTCCGGCCAAATCCGATTTCGCGGTTCATTAAATATTTGCTTACGTTAACGCTGCAAAAACCTGTATCACTGGCGATGCCGGCAACTGGCACATTCCGGTGGTTCCGCTTGGCGACAATCCAAGTTCCGGGGGCCTCCGGGTTGTTGGTGTTTTTGACGCATACCGGAATTCCTGCTTTATATACTGGCTCGAGCGCTTCATCATGAAATACCGAAAATCCCGAATAAGATAGCTCTCGCATTTCACGATAGGTAATTTCCCGCAATTGCCGTGGATTTTCGACCATCGACGGATTGACACAATAAATGGAGTCCACATCTGTAAAGTTTTCATACACATCGGCGCCGGCTCCAGCGGCTACGATCGAACCAGTAATATCTGAACCGCCGCGCGGGAATGTGACAATATGTCCTGTTAATGAATAGCCGAAAAATCCGGGGATCACGACAATATTTGAGCATTGCTTCAGCTTGCTCAGCTTTTCATAGGAATCCTGCAGAATTTGGGCATTGCCGGGCTCATCCGTTACAAAAATGCCGGCTTCACGCGGACTTACATAACGCGCTTCCATGCCAAGGCTCCGCAAGTAAAAGGCCATTAATCGGGCATTATGGTCTTCGCCGCTCGCCTTGAGCGCATCAAGCAAACGGAGATGGTCATCATGATAGGCAGCGATTTTTTGCTGCAAGTCGGCTTTCATTTGCTCTATAACCTCCGATGCTTGCAGTTCCAAGCCCCTAGCGATATCCGCATATCTCTCGACAACGGCTTCAATCAAGCTGTCGTATTCGTTTCCTCTCATAACGGCTTCCGCCAAGCGAATCAGTAAGTCGGTCACCTTTGTATCGGCTTTATACCGCTTTCCTGGGGCTGATACAACGATGATGCGCCGTTGCTGATCGGATTGGATAATGCCTGCCACCTTGCGGAACTGCTCGGCGCTCGCCACAGAGCTTCCCCCGAATTTTGCTACTTTCATCTTCCATAACCCTCTCTGTTTAAAGATTATTTATATTTTGTTATCATACCACATTTTTTCCGAAGGAGAAGCATTAATTTCTGATAATTCATTCATTTTTGTTGAATATTTCCCGCGCGTACGTTGGCAATGCCCTCTTTGCATACGCCATACGGAAGCCATGAGCAATTGGCGCATAAGTGATCTAAATCGTCTGGACGCACTCGGGCAGCGGTCCGCTGCAAAAGCTCTGATTTCCAATAAATCTTATTTTCTTCAAGCCCTAAATGCTTGATCACTCTTCGATCCATCGCGACCACATGGTCATTGGAACGAGGAGAAGCTTGGCATGTCGACTCTCCATGATGCGGACAGGCGGAGCACGCTTCATCGAGCGCCACCACCACTTGAATCGGGAAATCTTTTTCTTCATTGCGGATTTCCTTCACAATCTCTTTCATTTTTTCCACAAACGACGGGCTGTATCCCATGCCGCGGAATCCATGGACGCATAATAAATGATGTCCTCTTAGCCGCAATGGCTTCATATTCGTCTTCCCCCTCCCCCATTTTCGATATCCCTTTCATTATACGCCGAAACTTGGACTTGATGTACGAGATCGTCAGAAGTCGCCCCGGTCTGCGCCGCACTTGGAAACCGAAGTCCTCTCGGCGGACGCCTAAAAAAAACCGCCACAATGGGAATTTTTGTTCGATGATTTTATAAATGCCGCAACGCGTCTCAAGCGTGAAAAACAGCAAAGTCGCTTTGGCCCGCCTCGCTTCAAGTGTATCGCGATGCACATCAAGAATCAGAGATGATCCTTTGGAGAGAATGACCTTTGCCTGCTTCTGCTTGTACCGCTCAATACCGTGAATATGGCGCAGAGCGAGCCAAAAGCATTTATCGCTTTCCGGGGAGCAAGTGGGGATCATATATAATCGCAAAGAAGTACAAACACAAATGGGAACCATTTGCTTGAGTCCTAAAATAAGCTTCGCTGCCTCCAATCGTCCTTCGTAGCCGCATCCATAGTAGGTGCAGCTATGCTCGACAATTTTTAACGGCGACTTTTCTACTATATACGTCGCATTGGTTTCATGGACAATGGTGCATAATTGGCCGTACTCATTGTAGAACGGCTCAAGTGCTTGCGTATCTTCCACGATTTCATAGTGCCTTTTCACTCCAAGTTCCCCCTATATTGATAATCATCCAAATTTAGTACGTATGTTCGATTTTCGAACAAAGAAATCTCATCGATTATGACCACCTCCATCTTTATTATACAAAAAATTACAAATTTAAAAATAATTTTTATCATTCCGGCAAAATTTTTCCTCCTCACCAGGCTCTCTATTGACTTTCCATTGCCAATAATGGCATGCTAGATGTACATCACTATATACAAGAACAAGGCAGGGACCCATGGATGGAAGTAACAAAAGAAGAACTATCACAAGTGTTATCTGCGTTGATGCAGCAGCTTATCGGCAGCTGGACGAAAGAAAAAATCCACTCCGATGTGCTTGAAGTGATTATGAAAATGAGAATTGACGCTGGACATGAAGAGGAATATATGCAACTGCTGCTTGGAAATGTGGCTTTTGCGACAGAATCGACCTATGCACTGCAAAATGTTTTGCAAACGATTTTAACCAATCAAGCGTTTCCGACGACGGCTGCTGTTGAAGCGATGATGGAAGAAGCGCAGGCCCGCATTCAAGACCAGCTTCCGACTCTTATTGACCGATATGCTTCCCATTTCTCACAGCTGGAGGAGCACGAGCGCAAAATGCAGCTTGAACGGTCATATTGCGCTATTTTATTGGCCAATCGCATCAAAACTGATTTTATTTTCAGCTTTATCCATGAGCAAAACCAAGAGATTATGAAAAACTTTTTCACCGTTGATCCAAAAGACATGCTGGAAGCCTTCCATCATTTGAGCGGCGCATATGCGACGCTTCTTTTGGAGGGGCTGGAACTGACCTATTAGAAAGGCTGACCGTGTGTCAGTCTTTTTTATATGTTGTATGCAAAGGTAGTGGAACAGTCTTCAATTAAACGATTAAACTGGGGATGTCTATTTTTTTAGACTCCCTAGTTCATTTTAGAGGGGAGCCATGAGCTATGTTAATTGATTTTGACGGATCGATTCTGATAGGAGCCGTCTTATTATGGGGATTTCTTATTGTATTACTTAAATGGAAATTTAAAAAAACGAATCTTTACCTTATTTTCTTTTCCCTATTCTACATTCACCTATGCAATGTATTAAACTATACTCAATTTCCGATTATTTTAGATCCTGAAATGAAAAAGGAAATCGGGCAAAATGTATGGAGAGATGCTAATTTTATACCGTTTAACCTCCATAAAGAAGATATGAAAACATCGCTTCTCAACATTTTATTAACGATCCCTTTTGGATTTGGTATTCCTTTTATTGCAAAGGTTAATTGCAAACGGATCGCGTTATTAGGAGTTTTATTAGGAATTTGTCTGGAATGCTTACAATTAATCATCGCATTAATCGTTGGATTTACTTTTAAATACGTCGATATGAACGATGTCCTATTCAATTTCTCTGGTGCCATTTTAGGATACGGCCTCTTTCAAGCGTTCATGATCCTTTTCAAAGCATGGATACATAAACTGAATATTAAATTAAACCCATTTTTGAAGTATATTTACGAAATAAATGAAAACGAAAGATTCCTGTCTCGTTAGCGAAGTGGGAGTCGTTCACATCTTTTATGTCATATTCTACAAAACCCGTGAGTATAATCGTTATCGGGTGTAGATTCATCGTTTTATTTTGACAACCTCCCCATATAATGCTATGATTTTCCTGGGGAGAAATTTCACTATATTTTGTATGCGCTTCCTTTGTAAGCGCATATAAGAGAAACAAAGGGGGAATTTGGATGATTTATACTCAGCCTGGACACCCTGGTTCTCTCATCACGTTTAAAAAACGCTATGAAAACTTTATTGGCGGCAAATGGGTGCCTCCGGTCGACGGGGAATATTTCGAAAACATTTCTCCAGTGACTGGACAGCCGTATTGCGAGGTGCCTCGTTCGAAAGCAGCTGATATCGAGTTGGCTTTAGACGCGGCCCATGAAGCAAAGGAAGCGTGGGGCCGCACATCGGTCACGGAACGGGCCCGCATCTTAAACAAAATTGCTGACCGCATGGAAGAAAATCTGGAAATGCTGGCGGTTGCCGAAACGTGGGAAAACGGCAAGCCCGTCCGCGAAACACTCGCGGCCGATATTCCGCTCGCCATTGACCATTTCCGCTATTTTGCTGGCTGCATTCGCGCTCAAGAAGGATCGCTTGCAGAAATCGACAACGATACAGTTGCTTATCACTTTAAAGAGCCGCTTGGGGTCGTCGGACAAATCATCCCTTGGAATTTCCCGATTTTAATGGCGGCATGGAAGCTGGCACCAGCACTGGCAGCAGGAAACTGCGTCGTATTAAAACCAGCAGAACAAACACCAACATCCATCCTCGTATTGATTGAACTCATCGAAGATCTTCTGCCAAAAGGAGTCGTCAACGTTGTCAACGGCTTTGGGCTCGAAGCAGGAAAACCGCTCGCCTCCAATCCTCGCATTGCCAAAGTGGCATTCACAGGCGAGACAACAACGGGCCGGCTCATTATGCAATACGCATCGCAAAACATCATCCCAGTTACACTTGAGCTTGGCGGCAAATCACCAAACATCTTCTTTGCCGATGTGGCTGAACAAGACGATGAATTTTTTGATAAAGCGCTTGAAGGCTTTACGATGTTTGCTCTCAATCAGGGCGAAGTGTGTACATGCCCATCTCGCGCCCTCATTCAAGAATCCATTTATGACACCTTTATGGAGCGGGCGTTAGAGCGAGTCAAACAAATTAAGCAAGGCAATCCGCTCGATACCGAAACAATGATCGGCGCTCAAGCGTCTTCCGAGCAACTAGAAAAAATCCTATCCTATATTGATATTGGAAAGCAGGAAGGAGCCGATCTGCTCATCGGGGGAGAGCGCAATTTCTTGGAAGGCGAATTACGCAATGGATATTATGTCAAACCAACCGTTTTCAAAGGCCACAATAAAATGCGCATTTTCCAAGAGGAAATTTTTGGACCAGTCGTATCTGTGACGACATTCAAAGACAAAGAGGAAGCGCTCGCCATCGCCAATGAAACATTGTATGGTCTTGGCGCTGGTGTTTGGACGCGCGACGTCAACACTGCTTACCGCTTTGGACGTGGCATTCAGGCTGGACGCGTCTGGACGAACTGCTACCACGCCTACCCAGCTCACGCTGCATTTGGCGGATACAAAATGTCCGGTATCGGACGCGAAACGCACAAAATGATGCTTGAGCATTATCAACAAACCAAAAATCTGCTTGTCAGCTATTCGCCTCAAAAACTTGGATTCTTTTAATAAAAAACGCCGTAAAGATCGACGGCTAAGCAAACATTTCAACAAGGCAGTGTGCAGCTTGCGCGCTGCCTTTTTTGAAAGGAGGGAAAAATGATGGGCGAACAGCCAAAAGTGATAGCGACGGAAGCGGCGCTAGAATTGATTGAAAAGCTAAAAGCGAAATATGGACCGCTGATGTTCCATCAATCTGGCGGCTGCTGCGATGGTAGCTCTCCAATGTGTTATCCGCAAGGCGAGTTGATCGTCGGCGATTCAGATGTGCTTCTTGGCGAAATCGGCGGCTGCCCGTTCTACATTTCGGCGGCGCAGTACGAATATTGGAAGCACACTCAGCTTATTATCGATGTTGTTCCCGGACGCGGCGGCATGTTTTCGCTTGAAGGCCCAGAAGGGGTGCGCTTCTTAACGCGCTCGCGGGTCTTCGGCTAAAAAACGCGCTAGACCCTGCCAAACTAAGAGGGCCGCATGGTCCTTCTTTTTTATGCCGCCAAACAAGCAGATCTCTTCATCTGCCTCGAGAATATCCAGCACTCCTTCCCCTCCTTAGAACCTCTTCTATATTTTCCTATTTCTTCCGATATAAAAGCGTGAGAAAAGCCCTCAGCAAAAAATATGGAATTTCCATTTGATGAGAAATGTTGTAAAATGGGAGTGGCTTTATTGACTCCATATTTCGACAATCCTGACATCTAGAATCAATGTTTATAGAAAATGATGAGCGCAAAGGCATAGCTCCTCGCTTAAGCTAATGAACAGGCAACCTATCCAACATGTTTTATCAAAAAAAGAAGCGCCAAAAAAATGGGCATACGTGGCATGGATCTAGTTTCTAAGTTCGACCATTTCATTTAGGCTGGCAAAAAAGGAGTGGAAAACGTGATCAACAAATTACGGTGGAAGCCTGTAATCGGGGCGGCAGTTTTATTTTTATTAGCTGCTAGTATACTGGCCTATTTCTTTTTTTTCAAAACTCTACATATACAAGTAAACGGGATGATCACAGATGGAAATATTGAGCTTCAGGCCAAAGACGTCCGTCTCAAAAAAATCAAAAGCGGCACGAAATCATCCATTAAATCCCAAGACTATTTTACGGTCTATCAGCTCTCATCCACGGCGCTTTCGCGTCATTATGGCACACTGACTGTTACCGTCCGAAAATTAGAGAACAACGATATGTTTGTATTTACCAAGTTTCAAAATGAAACGACGCGACCTAGTACGATTGACTTTTCCCTATCGTTCAAGAAGCCTTTTACAAACTATACAGTGACTCGTTTTCATTCTGAAAAAATTAAGCATGAGCATGATTCCACTTTAGGCGTGGACCCTACATCGACACCGCATGGACTCGTTGAGCTCAAAGGCGATGATGCTTATGCGAATATGGTCATTAGCAAAAATTACAATTCCGTGCCATTAGTCAAACAATACAGTGATACGCGAAAAAGCCAATTGCGCGAATTAATAAAAGAAACCGATGAAACGAAAATCACTGGACAAGGGCAGCGCATTGTCATTCATATGCCTCATGTTGCCAAAAAGCAAAGTTTATCGGAAAGCTGGTTCTTATACTCCTCCCAACCGCTTTTTCAAAACATGGAAAATTTTAAAGAATGGGAAAAGCACACCTTGAAAGAGTATAAGAAAATTAACAAATGGTATACCGCTGATGGGCCGTTTGGCAAGCTGCCGTGGTCGATCGAACCGTCTACTAAATTTGGATACGGACGATATTTTGCTCTTGTCCATGATCGACGCTATGCCGATCACTATGAAAAAACAAAAGAAAGATATTTTTACGACTTTATCCTGAACTCAGTGGCCAATTTATTAAATTATGGCGCTCAATTAGGCAAGCCAATTCCAACTGAAATTACGAGCACGTGGCTGAAAAACAATTATGGAATTACCGCTCCGTATTATGATACTCGCTTTAACGAGTATATCGCTATTTATTTAAAGCGGATCAGCAAGCTATTCAACATTCCTGAGTACCAAGATATCGCTCTGTTCTATGCTGATTACTTATTAGACCAGGTGGAAAAAAAGAACTACATCCAAACCGAGAACGGCTATATTATTTGTGATTTTTACGGAAACACGCAAAAGAAAAAGACTCACGCTTCCTTAAATCATTCATTGGGAGAAATGAATTTCCTGCTAGAAAGCTATTTGGAAACAAAAAAAGAAGCATATTTAACAGCAGCGTTACATATTAAAACGGGCATTGAAGACATCGGAGACAGATGGATTAAAGACAACAAAGACTTATGGTATCAGTTAAATCCTGACCTTACTTTTCATGGCACCGATTATCCGCTGTTAACATTAGAGGATTTATTGAAGGCCCAAAAGAATTTGGAAAAGGTAGGGGCAGGGAGAAGCCCTGTTTTCGATCGGTTCATCACTTCAAAAACCCAATACCTTGTCAATCACAACATCGAGATGACGAAAGCCGTGATCGCTTCTCTTGAAGAAGGAGGATTCGGCGATTTGGTGAAAGATTATAAAAACGTATCGGATTATTAAAAAATGATGGGGTGCTTTTCTGACGGCACATATAGCTCCCCTGCAAAAGCCAAATCTATTTTTGACGGTCAGAGGCAAGCCACAGACTGACCTTTGTCACGCCAAAGCAAGACCGAACAATAGGCCGCTTACAGAACAAATGAATGGCGGCCGTCCAACCGTCGAATGTTAAAAAGTCCAGTTGCATCGATCTATCAGACAAAAATACAAAAAGAAAAGTAGCGGCATTTTCATGTTGATCATTCCGCAGCGTGTTTAGCATAGCCCAAAAAAGGGAGGCTTGAACAGGCCTCCCTTTTTTCCTTCAACATGTTCCATATTCTTATGCTTCATAAAAAATGGAACGTAAATGATAGTCGATGACCGCCTCGATTTCTTGAGAAGATAACTGATGCGGCTGCATAATGCCATGCATGGCTAAGCCGTCAATAAGCGCATAAAGACGCTCTGTTTCCATTTCAATTGGCACATTAGGATTTACTGCTCCAAGACGAATCAATGCTTCAAGCAACGATCGAATTCCAGAACGAAGCTCCTCATACACTTGTTTGCTTAAAGGCTGGAGTTCCTTATCCCATAATGCCTTTTGAGTAAACGCCAACCACACCTCCATTTCCTTTCTTGTTTCATCAGTGAGCGGTAAAAGCTCGCATAGGAAACGTTTTACCACTTCAAGCGGCGGACCGGAAACAGGCAAGGCGCTCATTCTTTCTTTTACCCGTTCGGAGACAAGCTGCATAGAAAAGGCTAAAAGCTCTGACTGAGAGGCAAAGTAATGCCGCAATGAACCGACTGAAATCCCTGTCTCTTTTGCAATGTTGCGAACCGTTGCTTTTTCCAATCCATCTCTCATAATGACTCTCCAAGTCGCTTCGGCAATCATCTTTCTCTGTTTTTCATGATCCACGATTTTGGGCATACGTATATTATATCACGTTTTTTTAATACAAGTGTGTTATAATATTTTTAGCAAAAATGAAGGAATGTAAAAAGGCTGTAGTCAAAGCCCATGTTGACTTTGGCTACAACCCGCCTTTTCTGTGCGATTATGCACTCGTTTTTTCTTTTTGGCGCTGATCCGACAAGGTGATTTTTCGCAAGGCTAATGTCAAGGCAGCTCCACATACGATGAACACAAGACCAAATAGAAACACGGAATGGAGCGACTCGATGAGCGAATGCTTTAAAATAGGAATAAACGCATCTTTCATTTGCTGAGGCATGCCCGCCAGCATCTCTGGACTAAACAACATCGAATACAGCGACTGTGGATTATCATGAATCATATGGGAAAATTTATCCGCCATTTCCTTCGCCTGTGGCGGAAGCGCCGTTAAAGTTGGCATGAGGCGCTCTTCTAAAATCTGACTTGAACGATGATTCATAATCGCCCCTAAAATCGTCATTCCGAACGTTCCGCCAATGGAGCGGAAAAATTGGCTTGACGATGTAACGACTCCGATTTCCGATTTCGGGAAGGTTTCTTGCAGAGCCAACGTCAAAAGTGGCATCACTAGCCCGACACCTAATCCGAGCACAATCATATAAAATGTCGCTGTCCATTTTGTCGTTCCGATATCCATTGTACTAAGCAGACCAAAACCGGAAGCCATGATGAGCATACCAATGATGAGCTGCGGTTTCACTCCGATTTTATAAACAATTCGACCGCCAATAATGCTTCCGACAATCATTGTGATCATCATCGGAGTCATAATGGTACCAGATTGCGTCGCGCTCACGCCGACAACCCCTTGCATGAAGAACGGAACGAACATAATCGCGCCAAACATGCCGACACTCATTAAAAAGCCAAGGCCATTCAATATCGTAAATGTCCGGTTTTTAAAGAAATGCATCGGCAAAATCGGTTCTTCGGCTTTTCTCTCAACCAACACAAACGCTGTTAAAAAGACGATGGCTACAGCAAATAAACCAATAATTTGCCAAGATGTCCATTCATACTTATCGCCGCCAAACGTTAACGCCAACAGCAAGCTGACAACGCCGACAATCATCGTACACATACCGGCAATATCAAATTTGACAGGCCCTATTGCTTGATGCTTATTTAGCCCCATCGCAATGAAAATCGTCGCCAAAATCCCGACAGGAAGGTTGATATAAAACACCCATTCCCAGCTCATGTGGTCGACAATCCATCCGCCCACTTGCGGACCTAAAATGGAGGCAAGGCCATATAAACCGCCAAACACCCCTTGCCATTTGGCGCGCTCTTTTCCAGTAAACAAGTCCCCGATGATAATCATGGCCATCGGCATCATAATTCCGCCGCCGATCCCTTGCAGGCCTCGATAAATAATCAATTCGGTCATATGATGCGCCATCCCGCAAAGTGCCGAACCAACCATAAAAATGACCAATCCGGATACATAAACGACTCTTCGTCCTAATAAATCCGCCAATTTTCCGGCAATCGGCACGACCGCTGTCGATGTGAGCATATAAGCGGTCGTCAGCCATGTCATCAGGCCAATCCCTCCAAGCTCACCGACAATGCGCGGCATGGCCGTTCCAACAATGGTTCCATCAAGCGCACCGAATAACATCGCAATAATTAATCCTGTAATTAACAAATTGCGATGCTTAATCGCAGATGGCGCATTTAATATAGCTGTGTCTGACATCGTATCTCTCCTATTCTATCATGATGTTAGGTCATATCATATATTCATGAACAATGGTACTTGATGTTTATGAACAGAATATGAACTTTAATGATGTTGGGCCATATATTCATGAACGGCTTCTTTTAATGAATCAAGCGCTTCACATAACGGATGAATCTGCTGACTTTCAATATATAATAAAATCCCTTTCACCACATATTCCCGCGGCGCTGATTGCTCATTCATAAATTCCGCCTCAAGCGTATCCAGCGCGGAATGAAGCTGATGGTACGTTTTTTTATCAAGCGACAATGACGATAGCTTTTTCTTTAAGCTTTCCATTTGAGCCATCATTTGCATTTTTCGTTTACGCTTTTCCTGTTCAGCCATTTCCATAAAAGAGTGAACCATCTCTTGCTTTAACAGCGGCTCCTCGTGTTCAGAAAAGTGCATGACAATCGCATCAAGCCGACGGACAATAAACGCGGCAATTTCCTTTGCTTGAAACCTATTCGGATGAAACATCATATAAAAGGTGTATTCACGTAAAATGCCGCTTAACATGGCGGCTACGTCATACACATATCTTTCTACTTTTTGGCCATATACCTCAATCAACCGTTGACAATGCCAATTGAATATGCGGGAGCGCTGCATGCGTAAATAGCTATGAAGGTTCTCGTTAATTTTGGGAATTTGCTCCGCCACTACCATCTGAAAAAAATCTTTCTGTGAATGAATGCTTTCTAACTGTACTTCGAGTTGTTTGATCAACAATTCCCTTTCCGATTCCGCTTCTCCCTCGTGCTTCGCATGGATAAACTGTGAAAACAACTGATCTAAATAGTATTTGACAACCGAGAGCATCAACTCTTCCTTTGAGGAAAAATGATGATAAAATGCTCCCTTAGAGATGCCCCAAGCTTCGACAATATCTTGAATGGAAGTGGAATAATACCCCTTTTCAGCAAACAGCTTCATCGCGGTTTTAATAAATTCAACCTTGCGTTGCTTTGTCATTCCTATTCTCCACTCCTAAGTCCAAGACACCTTTTGGTTAGGCAGGCACCCTTTTACAAAGACCTTCGGATAAATGGACAGCTTCGTACGAGGCTTCACCAGCTCGGCATGAACGCCATGCTTCTGAAGCTTTTCCACAAGCTGCTTACAAGACAATTCTTCTTTATATTTTCCCATGAAAAAGGCACCTCAATTCGCTCATCGAATTTCGACCAAACAGTCATTCTCATTATAAATACTTTTTCATCATTTATCAAGAATAATATTCAAACAAAAATGACCTATTAGTCAAAATTTTATCGACAAAAAATGACCAAATAGTCAATCTATACATGATCCACAATAAAAATGACCGTTCTGATCTACGCTTTGAATGAACGGTCATCCATTTTGATGTTATTCATCTAATGCCTGTTTTGCCAATGCGAGGGCACCACAGATGCCTGCATTGTCACCAAGTCCCGGCCGCACCACATACTCATCGATATGCTGTAAAATCGCTTCATGCTGAATATAGCCATTCAAGAAGTCTATCACATAACGGCGAACAGCCGGCAAAAGCTGCGGTTGCTTCATCACCCCGCCGCCGACAATGATTTTTTCAGGAGAAAGAGCCAGGATATATTGAGCGATCGCCTGTCCTAAATAAAAGGCTTCAAGCTCCCACACTTCCGTATGGTTCGTCAATTCGGCTCCCTTCTTACCCCAGCGCTTTTCAATCGCAGGACCCGAGGCCATTCCTTCCAAGCAATCGTTATGAAATGGACAACAGCCGGCAAAACCATCCTCAGGATGACGTCGGACCAGAATATGGCCCATTTCCGGATGCAAGAGCCCATGCAACAGCCGGCCCTCCACGATAGCCCCCACACCGATTCCCGTTCCAACCGTCATATAAAGGCAACTATGGGTTCCTTTGGCCGCTCCCCATAATTGCTCCCCTAAAGCAGCAGCGTTGACATCGGTATCAAAGCCGATCGGAACAGGAAAATATTTGGACATCTCCCCTACAAAGTTAAAGTTTTCCCATTTCCGCTTTGGCGTACTGGTAATGTAACCATACGTATGACTGCTTTTATTTAAGTCAATCGGACCAAATGATCCAATACCGATCGCTTTTAGTTCAAACTGCTGAAAAAAACGGATGACGCTCCGCATCGTTTCCTCAGGTGTTGTTGTTGGAACCCTCTCTCTTTGATGAACGCGGCCATCATCATCTCCGACTGCGCAAACAAATTTTGTCCCACCCGCTTCAATCGCGCCAAGATACATGCTTTTTCCTCACTTTCTGTCCACTTTTTATGGTCACACCAATCCAACCCAGACTTCTCTATGGAAAAAACTAGTCACCCCATGTATAATAAACACCACCACCCTTTAACGGCATTGTTTAGCAGTGCTTCTAAGACTTTCTCGCTAGCATTTATTTCGCTCATCCATGCTTAAAAACCTTCGCTTTTTCGAAGTTTTTTCGCGCCGTAAGACTGAACTGCGATGGTCTTACATACACGCTGCCAGAAAGCTAAATGAAATCGATTCTAAGGCGGTGCGGCAGAGCGAAGGAGGCTCATGATGTCCAATAACAGCATGCCGCCTGAAATGATTGGCTTTTTTGTCCATCATACGCAAAATGAACGATACTAAATATGAATAAGGAGAGGATACTTTTGATTCGACTCGCAACAATCGGAACGAACTGGATTACTCAAGAATTTTTACAAGCTGCTCAGCCGATTTCCCAGTTGACATTGACCGCTGTCTATTCCCGGAACGAGGAAAAAGCAAAGCAGTTTGCCGCAAAAACCGGAGCGAAACGCACATTTACTCATTTAGAAGAAATGGCCAAAAGCGATGAGATCGACGCTGTCTACATCGCCAGCCCCAATTCGCTCCATGCCGAGCAAGCCATTTTGCTTATGAATCATGGCAAACATGTCTTATGCGAAAAGCCATTGGCCTCCAATACAAAAGAAGTCCAAGCGATGATAGAGGCGGCCAAAGCGAA
The DNA here is from genome assembly GCF_001560855.1 of Anoxybacillus sp. P3H1B. Lineage (NCBI taxonomy): Bacteria > Bacillati > Bacillota > Bacilli > Caryophanales > Anoxybacillaceae > Anoxybacillus > Anoxybacillus sp. P3H1B. Next base: position 33,224 of record NZ_LPUG01000028.1, read on the forward strand.
TGATGTCGTATTGATGGAAGCGATGAAAACAACGCTTCTACCCAATTTCCAAGCGATCCGCCGCCACCTTCATAAAATCGGAAAAATACGCCGCTATTTCGCTAATTACTGCCAATATTCCTCGCGCTATGACGCCTATAAGCAAGGGACGGTGTTAAATGCCTTTAATCCGGCTTTTTCAAACGGCGCATTGATGGACTTAGGCGTTTATTGCCTTTACCCGCTCGTTGTTTTATTTGGAAAACCGCAATCGTTAAAAGCCAGCAGTGTCATGCTGGAATCAGGCGTCGACGGCGAGGGAAGCATCGTCCTTCATTACGGCGATATGGATGCGGTTGTGATGTATTCAAAAATCACGAATTCCTATGTTCCTGCAGAAATTCAAGGAGAAGCAGGAAGCATCGTCATTGATGCCATCCATACTCCGACCAAAGTGGAAATTCGCTACCGCGATGGCCGAGTCGAGGATATTACAGAGCCGCAGACGCATCATCCGATGTATTATGAAGCGCTTGAATGGACGCAGCTTATCACGTGCGGCCAGCGCCAATCAGAAACAAATTCACACGCCCATTCGTTCATCACAGCTGAAATAATGGAGGAAGCGCGAAAACAAACCGGCATTCGATTCCCTGCCGACCAGTCGACCCTTTGCCAATAAAGCAAAGGGTCTCATTTTAAGAAATTTTTCGCTTGAGGCGCGCTGGCTTCCTCCGTTGTTGCCACATCCATACAAGGCATAAGGCGACGAGCGCGCCGCAGGCATCAATTACGACATCCGAAAATAGCGCCGTCCTCCCCGGTTCAAACGACTGATGCCACTCATCTGTCGCCCCATAAACGGCGGCAAAGCTCCACGCCCACACATAGGCCCACCGCTTCGGATACAGCGCTTGAAAAACCAGTACAGCCAAAATCCCAAAAGCAGACAAATGAGCAAACTTACGGATGACAAAATTCAAGGGAGAAGCGGCTCCCTCCCCTTCCTCCCATCCTTCGTGGCCGATCCATTTTTGAAGGATGCGCGCCGTATTTTCCCCTGTAAAATAGGAAGCCTCGCTAAAACCATAAATCACCAAACACCATATGCCAACTAAGCTCCACCAAACCCACTTGCGAACCATTGCTTTCTCCTCTATTTTTATAATTATTATAATTTGATATTGATTATCATAAAAATATTGTTATACTAAATGTATACGGCGATAAGCGAAAGGAGGAAAAAAATGAAACAAACGATTTGTCCGAAATGCCAGCAGCCGTCTCGCCGCCTCAAACATTCTCTTTTATGCGGATGCGGTTTTAAGCTCCTTCGTTCCAAAGGATAACGCTTGCTATTTATTGCGGCGGATATTGACCGTTGTGAACACGAACTTGTCATAGCGATGTCTGGAAAAAGAATATTCAAATGGAACACCATTATTTAGAAAACCAACCTGCTCGACCTCTAAAATCGGATCATCCGGCGCGCAGTGCAAATACGTTTGATCCAGCTCCGTTGGCTTTGACGCGCGAATTTTCCTATGACAGCCGGCGATCGTTAATCCGAGCCCATGCGTAATATGATTGTAAATGGAAGCGTGCAACACATCCTCGTTTAAACCACGGATGAGCGGAGTCGGCATATACGTTTTCTCAATCACATAAGGTTCGTTTTCCACGATGCGAAGACGAATCAGATGGTAGACAGGTGTTGTCAAATCAATCGATAATTGGGCCGCCACCTCTTTGGAAGGAAATCGCACTTCAAATTTTATGATTTGACTTGTAATTTTTTTTCCTTTCAATAAATTCGTCAGACCGAGATTCTCCTCGCTTGTGACATTGACTAAACCATTATGTGCCGCCGATTTCACGATAAACGTACCATGTCCCCGCTTCCGATACAAAAGGCCTTCCATAACCAAAATATCAAGCGCTTTCTTCATCGTCATCCGGCTACAAGAAAATTCTTGAGAGAGCGATAGCTCGTCTGGAATCGGTTCATCGAGCGAATAAAATCCTTCTTGAATTCTTTTGCGTATTTCGTTTGAAATCTGTTCATATTTAAACATCTTATCACCTGATTTTGTTATCAAAAATGCCGATCATTTTGGATCCATATCATTCATGCTGTATTAAAACACTTTTTTCTGTCAAAGACTTCGGTCGCTTGGAGCCACAAGCACTAGTTCATACATCGGTTTAAATCAGCCTCATATACATATAACCTTAAAGATTGAAGAATCCCGTCTATAAAACCCACGGTCAGAAGCCTCTTATGACAAAAACGACCGGCGAAAATAGCCCAACTCCATTATACAAATATTAATATATCAAGCTACATCTATATAATTCGTGTTCATTGTAAACTGTTCGTTCCCATTATGGCAATCATTTTCTGAATGCCAGCGGCCATTTCATCTTTGTTCTCCTTCTCCCTAAAATCTCACCTCGTGTTCGGCTCGAGTCATCAACAGTTTATTTCATCCCTTTCAATTCGATCGATGGAGCCTTATCGCGACAATAAAATAGAGAAAAAGATGGTCTGAGACCACCTTTTTTCAAAACCCATTGTTTTGTGATAAAGCTTTAAACCAATATCCGCTTTTTTTAATCGATCGCTTTTGATCATTGTTTAAATCGACCGATACAAGCCCGTAACGGTTTTTATAGGCATTGGTCCATGACCAGTTATCCATGAACGTCCACAGATGGTATCCTTTTACGTGAACGCCTTCTTGAATCGCACGGTGTACCCACTTTAAATGTTCTTTAATAAAATCAATACGATAATCATCACAAATCATGCCCGTCTCATCCCGAAATCGTTCTTCTCCTTCAACTCCCATACCATTTTCAGAAATAAAACATTCAATATTTTCATAGTTCTCCTTTATGTTGATTAAAATATCATAAATTCCTTTCGCGTAAATTTCCCAACCGCGGTAAGGATTCATTTTTCTCCCCGGCATCACATAATAGTCAAAAAATCGCTCCGGCATAAACGGCGCTTCCGGATTGGGCAAATAATCCTTCGCCTTGACTCGACGCGGCTGATAATAGTTAATGCCTAAAATATCAATTGTATTCTCTTTGATAAGTGGCAAATCTCCCCCTTCAATAATCGGGAGGTATCCATACTTCTTCAGCAATTCGACTAAATCCCGCGGATATTCCCCTTTCACTACCGGATCTAAAAAGCTGCGGTTAAAAAATAAATCAGCAATATGCGCCGCTTGGACATCAGCTGGATGCTGGCTGCGCGGGTACGAAGGGGTAAGGTTTAAAATAATCCCGATTTTCCCATCTTTCGCTTTACTGTTTCGAAACTCGCGAACCGCCTTCGCGTGTGCGAGAACAGTATGATAGGCTACTTGAACGGCACGGCGAAAATCTACTACATTCGGATAATGAAAATCATATAAATAACCCCCTTCCACTGGAACAATTGGTTCATTATGCGTAAACCATTTTTTTACGCGGTCACCAAACAACTCAAAGCATATTTTGGCATACCGCGCATATGCATCGACCACCTCTCGGCTTTCCCAGCCACCGATTTGCTGCATCGCTAACGGCATATCAAAATGATATAAAGTAACGAATGGCTCAATATCATGGTCAAGCAGTCCATCAATCACTTGCTGATAGAATTGAACGGCTTCCGCATTCACTGCCCCTTTTCCATCCGGAATCAACCGGGACCACGAGATCGAGAAACGAAATGAATTATGCCCTGTTTCTTTCAGCAGCTGGATGTCCTCCTTATAGCGATGATAAAAATCGGAAGTCGTTTCTGGTCCGACTCCATCAAAAAAACGATGAGGCTCTTGTTCGTACCAATAATCCCATATATTAGGCCCTTTTCCTCCCTCGCGGCTCGCTCCTTCTATTTGTGTAGCCGAAACGGCGCTTCCCCACCAAAAACCTTGCGGAAAGCGATACGGAAGCTGTTGTTTTGTTTCTTGTATAGCTTTCATTTCCTCAATCACCTTTCTTCTATTAAGATGCATTTTTTGTCGTTTCATCGCTTCCTTCTTCTTGCTCTTTTTGCAAATTCATTCGATCCATAAACTTCAAAAATGGAAACCAGATGAGCAAAACAATCGAAAAGTTCACTATCTGCAAAAGTCCTCCAGCTAATGAGTTGGTGGCCATGATTCCATTAATAAAGATCGGAACGGTCCAAGGAACAGCGACACCTGTCGGCGGCGGGACCATTCCTGTTGACATCGCTAAATAGGTAACAAGCGTAACGGCCATCGGAGCGATTATCCACGGGAATATAATCAATGGATTCATGACAATCGGCAAACCAAAAATAACAGGCTCATTCACATTAAAAAGACCCGGACCAATCGCTAGCTTACCAATTTGCTTCATTTGCTTACTTTTCATAAAAAACAGCATCGCGATGACAACAGCCAGAGTCATCCCTGTTCCGCCCATGCCCACAGTATAAATTTCCATAAATTGTTTGTTAATAATATGAGGGACCTCCCCTTTGTCCATATAGGAATTTAAATTTTCTAACGATAATGTATTCCAAATCGGATCCATGACGGAATTAATGATAATTTGGCCGTGCAAGCCAAAAAACCATAAAATCTGCGTAATGAAGATAGCGGCTAATGTCGGAACGATGCCGCTTCCTAGTCCGACTAAAGGAGATTGAATCGTACGGTAAATGACATCATGCATATTCGTTTGGAAGCCTTGCGTGACAATAATGTTAATGATAAGAAATACTGATAGTGTGATAAGTGCAGGAATAAGTGCTGAAAATGACCGAGAAACAGCCGGGGGAACACCAGCAGGCATTTTGATCGTAATATCTTTTTGAACAACCCAACGGTAAATCTCGCCGGCAAGGAAAGCAACGATCATTCCTAAAAACATCCCCTTTGCGCCAAGCCGATCAAGCGGGATTACGTTGGCCACGACTTCTTTGCCTTCTGTTTGCCAAACAAATGGTGTTAAAATTAAAAAGGACACTAAGGCAATAGCACCGCCGAAAACCGCTTCTACATCGTAGCTTTTGGCTAAATAATAGCCAATCCCGAATACGACAAATACAGACATGATTCCCATGGTCGCTTGTGGAGCCACACTGAGCGCTGCACTGAAGGTACTAAGCGTCCCTTTGCTCATGACTTTATCAAGAAATGGCAAATTGGCGAGCACTACGGCGATAGAACCAAAAATCGTTAATGGAAACGCCAGCATAAATGCATCCCGCAATACCTTTAAATAGCGGTTATTATTCAACTTGCCGGCGACCGGCACTAAAATGCGGCTAAATGTATCAAACCACGTTTGGCTCATTATTCTCTCCCCCTCAAAATTTAAACATTTCTCTCCTTAAACAGCTGGATAAGTTCTTTCACAAGCTCCTTCATTGTCAACGTAGACATGAGATGATCTTCTGCGTGCATCATCAATAAAGAAAAAGAGGCCGACTTTCCGTTCGCTTCTTCCTGAATCATTTGAAAATGAATGCTATGTGCCACACTTAAATCTTTTTCTGCTTCATTCACAAGCCGCTCTGCTTCTTCCGTATGTCCTTGCCGATATTGGCGAAGTGACTCAATGATTTTGCTCCGCGCATTTCCGCTGTGAAGAATAAGCTGAAAGTTAATTTGTTCTGCAGTTAAACCTTCGAGTAATGGTTGTTCCATTATGAACGCTCCTCTATTAGTTTTATAGCTTGCTCATACACCTTTTTACCATCCGCTAATCCATAGGCCACCATATCGATCACTTCTACGGGAATCCCGTATTTTTTCGCTTCTTTTTGTAATTCGCCTTTCAAAAAACTCATTTGTGGCCCAATTAAAACAACATCGGCTTTCTCCATTTCTTTTTTTGCCTGATCTTGCCCGACGGCCCAAATTTCCGTCTCTTCGCCAATTTCCTTCGCATAAGCCTGCATCTTTGTCATGAGCAGACTAGTAGACATACCGGAACTGCAAGCAAGTAAAATTTTTTTCATAACCATTGAACTCCTTTCTCTTTTTAAGCGCTTTCAATAATAATTATATATTTTTATATTTATTTGTCTATACATTTAATTAAATAAATATCGACAATTCAAAAAAAGATGACGAAAAAAATGGCCTTTTTAATAGGCAGCCTTTTCTTCCGTCACCCTCTGTCATTTTTATTTAACGTAAGGTACTGCCGGCGATGAAACAATTATTTGCAACCGGCCCTTCACAGTAAACGGGTCTAATGCGTAAGGAATCAGCAAATGATCTCCTTTGTTTAACAAATATGCTTTCCCTTTCGCCCACAGCTCCCCGCAGCCGTTTAGAACGCTCATTAACAAAAAGTAACGAATTTGCTTTACGGTCCATTCTGTTTGAATGTCCCATTTTTGCACAGTAAAATAAGCGTTTTCCACAAATGTCACAATGGTCGCTCCGTCTGCTTCTACTACTTTCGGAGGAAAGGAGTAATCCGTATGAGGTACTGTTATGACATCGATCGCTTTTTCCAAATGAAGCTCCCGTTTTTGCCCTTTTCCATCCACGCGATCATAATCATAGATCCGATACGTCGTATCTGAGTTTTGCTGCGTCTCTAAAACAAGCGTACCTTCACAAAGTGCGTGAATTGTGCCGCTTGGAACATAGAAAAAATCACCTGGCTTAATTTTCACTTTGCGGAGCAGCTGGTTCCACTTTCCCTCCTGCATCATATGAAGCAGCTCTGCTTTCGTTTGTGCATGGTGACCGTATATTAGCTTAGCGTCTTCTTTGCAATCAATAATATACCAACATTCCGTCTTACCTAATTCCCCATTCTCATGCTTTTTCGCATAGTCATCAGATGGATGCACCTGCACCGATAAATCTTGGTTAGCATCTAAAATTTTTGTTAACAGCGGAAAACGATCAGACGGAAAATGGCCAAATAATTCAGGATGCCGCTCCCACAGCTTCCCTAATGGCTGGCCTTGGAATTCTCCATTTTTCACGCCAGTCTGTCCGTTTGGATGAGCGGAAATCGCCCAGCATTCGCCCGTTCGATCAGAAGGAATGCGATAGCCGAACCGGTCAGCTAATGCCGTTCCTCCCCAAATCCGCTCTTGAAACATCGGCTCCAAGAACAATGGCTCTTGATTCATTCTGTCTCCCCCTTCGTTTTGTCTTATTGTTCCGTCTCCCCCTGCTTCGAGACGGCAGAACCTTCAATGAACATGTTAAAGCATAAACCATTACTTTACAAATCATTCGTCACCTTTTTCACATACTCCACCGAGAAGCCTCCCACCTCTTAATGGAGAGTAAATAAGGGAGGTTCATAAGTGTCGCGACATCCAAGTACGCAGCTGAAGAATTCAGCAAATCAACTGCGCTTGATTACGCTGCCCAAATACGGTTGCGCCAACAAGAATAGAAAGGCTGAACAAACGATCAACAGGCTTGCGGCGAAACATTCTCTAAAGCGAATCGGTACACTTGGGGCAATGCATCATCTGGCTCCGTTCAGACGAAGCTGCTTAGGCGACAGGGACAACACGCATGATCGATAGAGGAGATGTGCTATGGCCGTGGCGAACAATGTCAGCCCAGCGGCCGTTCGTGTCTAAGTCTCTTCCTTGTTCTCACTCGATCTGCTATTCTATTTTTACAAAACGAACGAAAGAGGGATTAAGCGAATGACACATCCATATGCTCACCGCCTCGCGCAATGGCTACGAGCCCATCGCCATGAAGCGAATGCTGGACCGATGAAACAATATATGCGCAACCAATTTGAATTTCTCGGAATCAAAACTCCAGAGCGCCGCGCGCTACTAAAAGAGTTTCTCGCGCAGCACGGCCTTCCGCCGCGCACTGAACTGGCAGATATCGTCAGCAAACTTTGGGAATGGCCGGAGCGTGAATTGCAATATTGCGCACTTGCTTTGCTGGAAAAAGAAAAGAGAAGTCTCTCAAAAATGGATTTAGAATTCATAGAGAAGCTCATTACAAACAAACCTTGGTGGGACACCGTTGATATGCTTGCGGCCAATATCGTCGGACCGCTTTTCAAAAACGAACCAGAGTGTATTCCCGTCTATACAGAACGATGGATGCAGTCCAATCATATGTGGCTGCAACGAACGGCCATTTTGTTTCAATTAAGATATAAAGAAGAGACCGATGAAGCTTTACTTTACCAGCTTATCCGCCAATGCCGGCAGTCATCGGAATTCTTTATTCAAAAAGCGATCGGCTGGGCGCTGCGCGAATATTCCAAGACCCATCCGGCAAGCGTCCAGCGGTTCGTGGAAAGCGAAACATTGGCGCCGTTAAGCAAACGAGAAGCATTAAAGGTGATTCAGCGCCGCCGCTAATACAGCCGGCAAATAAACGAGCGGATCACGATCAAAACGTGATCCGCTCGTTATGATGGGCATGTCTGCGGGTCATCCTCCGCCAAAGGTTGATCTACTAGCTTCCACGTTCGCAGCGTCTCATGAGCAATGGAACGCAAATGCGGATGCGGCCGTCCCAGCCAATAGCCTTGGCCAAACGGGATGCCGAGCTTGGTGACCACTTGGAGCTCTTCCTGCGTTTCAATTCCTTCGGCAATGAGATGACAGCCTATTTTCCGGGCAAATTCAGCAAGGGTTTCCAGTAAAATGGCCTTGACTGAATGGCCATCAACCTTATGAATAATCGAACGATCGATTTTAATATAGTCCGGACGCAACTCAGCAATCGCCTGAAGGGAAGAATAGCCCGCTCCCGCATCATCAATGGCGATGCGATATCCTTGCTTGCGGTAGTGGCTGAGCACTTTTTTAAAGGAGGCATAATCATCAATCGATTGACGTTCGGTAATCTCAAATACAACTTGCTGCGGCGTAAGCCCTCTTTTTTTCAGAAACGCCAGCGTCTGTCCAGGGGTGAACTGCGGATCATGAATGACATTGGCATTTAAATTAATAAAAAGCTTCCAATTCGGATCGCTCGCGGAAAATCCTTCAATCGCTTTTTGCCGTGCCAGTTTCTCCAGCGCATACAGTTGGTTCTCTTTTTCAGCAAATTCCCATAAACGATGGGGCGTTGCAAAATAGCTTGTCTGCGGTCCGCGCGCCAATGCCTCGTACCCATAAATCTTTTTGTCAAGCAGTGATACAATCGGCTGGTAGTGTGCCGTAAGATGCTGACCGGCCAAAATGTGGCGAAATTCCGTTTGCAGCTTTTGCTGCTCAGCATTTGTTGCCTTTTTTGCCTCGCTTACCGCTTTTTTAACCGCCTCGTACAGCAAATGCTCCAGCGCTTTTTCAACACCTGAATCAAGCAACGATACGCCCACATGAAAATCAACGGGCTCAGCCCATTTCGCTTGATGAGCCATGCTTATTTTGAATCGCTGATATATATCATGCGCCAAACAGCGTAAATGAGCCTCCCCTGCTCCGCTCTCCATACGAATCAATACCAGCAGATCATCCCCAAACATGCGGTGGGCGCATATGCCAAACGGTTCTTCGTTCTCTAAGTTTGTCATGATTTGTTTGACTGCCGCCAACAGCTTTTGGCACGCTTCCTTTCCATACTTCTGTTCCATTTGGCTGCAATTTTTTATATCTAAATAAATCAGTCCCAATGAATATTGAGAGATGAAATGCGCTGCCTTATCCACGATATTCTCGCGGTTTAAGCTGTCGGTAAGCAGCAGCACCGATGCAAGCTGGTCGTCCATGTTCGGGACTCCTTTCAACACACCAAACTATTCATGCGCAGAACAGTATAGCACACCCATATAACCGGAGCGTGAAGGCTTTGTAAAGGTTTCATGAATCTCATGTTTCAATCATGACGAAGACAGGAAAGATTTCTTAGTAAGTAACTCTTCTGAAAAATGGAAATTTCAATAGCCGGCTACATTTCTTGCCATTCCTCCACCATCTGTCAAAACAGACGATCGCTCTCCCATTCTATTGACAAAACTTTATTAGCTATTGCATAAAATCGCCAGCCTTCCCTTTTCCAATCATAATGAAAAAAGAGAGAGCGTTTCGATGGATCGCTCTCTCCCTATTGATTGCAACGTGATTATTCGCCTTTCACTAGTTCTAGCGGTACCGGAATAAAGGATTCTACTTTTTCGCCTTTCGATACTTTGAGGGCTGTTTGTACGGCTTGTTCGCCAATCATTTCCGGCTTTTGCGCTACCGTCGCCGCCATTTTTCCATCTTGGACGGCCTTCACAGCATCTTCTGTGGCGTCAAAGCCGACGACCCATACATCTTTCATGCCGTGCGCTTCCAATGCTTCTAATGCTCCAAGCGCCATTTCGTCATTATGGGCAAAGACGGCCTTGATATCTTTATGGCTTTGCAAAATGTTTTCCATTACGGATAATCCTTTGGCGCGATCAAAGTCAGCCGCTTGTTTCGCGATTACTTTGATATTGGCAGCGCCGTCAATGGCCTGATGGAAGCCTTCGCCGCGTTCACGAGCCGCTGATGAGCCAGGGATTCCTTCCAGTTCAACGATATTGCCGCCATCCTTTAATTTTTCAATTAAAAATTCTCCAGCCATTTTCCCGCCTGCTACGTTATCGGAAGCAATATGTGAGGCCACCTTGCCGCCTTCCGCGCTGCGGTCGACTGTGATGACCGGAATGTTCGCTTGATTCGCCGACTCAATAGCCGATGTTACCGCGCTGGAGTCGGTCGGATTGATTAAAAGGACATCGACACCTTGTTGAATTAAATCTTCAATATCGTTGATTTGCTTTGCCGAATCATTTTGTGCATCCGCAACCGTTAATTCGATATTGGCTTCTTTCGCCGCTTTTTCCGCGCCTTCCTTTAACGTCACGAAAAACGGGTTGTTTAAGGTAGAAATCGATAAACCAACTTTTAGCTTGCCTTCTTTCTTATCCTCGGATTTGCTGCCTGTATCGCCATTGTCTAAAGAGCAGCCCGCTGCTACCCCAACCGCTAAGAGGAGCACTAGCAACATACTGAAAAATTTCTTCATCATTTCCCCCACTCCTTTGTTTTTCTTTCATTTCATCTATATCAAACTTCTTTGCGGCGGTCTAAAATCACCGCAAGAAGAATGACCGCACCTTTAATTAATTGCTGATAAAACGACGAGACATTTAAGAGATTGAGACCGTTATTTAACACACCAATAATCAGCGCGCCAATGAGCGTTCCAAAAATCCAGCCGCGGCCGCCCGATAGGCTTGTACCGCCAAGCACCACCGCAGCAATCGCATCGAGCTCGTACGATGTTCCAGCGGTTGGCTGCGCCGAGTTGAGGCGCGAGGTTAAAATAAGTCCCGCAAGCGCTGATAAACCGCCCGTCAGCGAATAAATCCAAATTTTCAAGCGGTCGACGCGAATGCCTGATATGCGCGTCGCCTCCTCATTTCCACCAACGGCATACGTATGGCGGCCGAAGGTTGTTTTTTTCAACACAAAATATAGTGCCGCATAAATGACAAGCATCAAAATAATCGGAACCGGAATTCCTAGAAAATAACCGCGGCCAAGCATTTGGAACGACAGTTGATCCGAAAATCCGGTAATCGGGCGCCCTTCCGTATAAACGAGCGTCGCCCCGCGGAACACCGTCATGGTCGCCAATGTCGCAATAAATGGCGCGACACGCCCTTTTGTAATAATGATTCCATTCAGCGCCCCCATCACGAGACCAGCCGCAATCCCGACGGCAATGGCAACAGTCCCATTGACTCCATCTACCATCAAACCGGCAGCAAGCGCACTGGAAAGCGCCAGTACAGAACCAACTGATAAATCAATGCCGCCTGTTAAAATGACAAACGTCATTCCAAAAGCAATCAATGCATTAATGGATACTTGACGAAAAATATTCAGCCAATTGTCTACTGTTAAGAAATGATCGCTTAATAGCGACAACACGATACATAACAAGATAAAGCCGATGAGCGGTCCCAGCTTTTTCATTTCCAAGCGCCAAGCTGCTCCAGTCTGTGCGAGTTTATCCGGATGCTGCATTATTCATTCCCTCCCGTCGCCGCGCGCATAATCGTTTCTTGATCGATCTGTTCATTGTCGAAAATGGCACTGACCTTTCCTTCATGCACCACCATAATCCGGTCACTCATCCCTAGAATCTCTGGCAATTCAGAGGACACCATCACGATGGCCACACCTTGTGCCGTCAGCTCGTTCATAATCTCATAAATCTCCTTTTTGGCTCCTACATCCACACCGCGAGTCGGTTCATCTAAAATCAGAATGCGCGGATTCATCATGAGCCATTTCCCAAATACCACCTTTTGTTGATTTCCTCCGCTTAGCGCCTTCACTTCCAGTTCAGCAGAAGCGGTTTTAATGTTTAAGCGGGCAATCAGCGACCGGACAAGCTCCGCTTCTTGTTTTGCGCGAATGATTCCCGCCGATGCTAGCTTTTCCGATGTCGGCAGTGTTAAATTTTCGCGAACGCTCATACTGAGCACAAGCCCTTTCATTTTCCGGTCCTCGGTAATAAAAGCCATTCCGTGTTCAATCGCCTGCCGCGGCGAGCCAAGCTTGACGGGCTGGCGATCAATATAAACGGCTCCTTCATCGACTTTGCGGATGCCAAAAAGCGCCTCCATTATTTCCGTGCGGCCGGCTCCCATTAAACCGGCGACACCTAAAATTTCTCCCGATCTCACAGAGAAGGAAACGTTATGAAACACGCCTTTTTGCGTCAGATTTTCCACCCGAAGCACTTCGTCGCCGATTGGCGCTGTTCGCTTTGGAAAACGCTCTCCTATTTGCCTGCCGACCATCATATGGACGATGTCATCGAAGTTGGTTTCAGCGATGGATTTCGTTCCGATCATTCTTCCATCCCGCAACACGGAAATTCGTTCGCAAATGGTGAAAATTTCCTCCATCCGGTGAGAAATATAAATAATGGCCACACCTTGCTGTTTCAGCGTTCGAATCACAGTAAACAAGGTTTGAATTTCCCGATCTGTCAGGGCGGCGGTCGGTTCGTCCATAATCAGACATTTGGCATCGGTCGACAGCGCTCGAGCAATCTCAATAATTTGTTGTTTCCCCACCGACAGCTTTCCAGCGATTTCATTCGGAGCGATGTCAACGCCGAGCTTCTGCAAATAAACAGAGGCCTGGTTTTCCATTTCCTTGCGCCGAATAATGCCTGTCCGGCCAACCGTATGCTCCCGTCCTAAAAAAATATTTTCCGCTACCGTTAACGTAGGAATGACGCTCAATTCTTGATGAATAAACACAATCCCGTCGCGTTCGGCCTCTTTCGGATGGCGATAATGCACGTCTGTTCCATTGACGGCAATGGTCCCACCATCCTTTTCATACATCCCTGTTAAAATTTTCATTAACGTCGATTTCCCCGCTCCGTTCTCCCCCATCAAGGCATGCACTTCTCCAGAGCGAATCTCCAAATCGATTCCGTCTAAAACAAGATGATGATGAAACGATTTCCTAATTCCTTTCATTTGAATCAACGGTGCTGTCACGGTTCCTCTCCCCCTTTCCCAAACCGCCTTTAAAAATTCACTCCTGAATGAAGAATCATATTGGCATAAGGAGTCGCTTCTCCCGTACGGATGACCGCCTTGGCCGCATGAAGCATTTCTTTGAATTGTTCATGGGAAACAAAATGCTGCTCAACTCCTGAAAAGCGCTGCTGAATCGCCTCATACATATTCGGATTATGCGTTTTCATTTCTTCCGCTACGGTGATTGCTTCAATTTCCAATTCCGCTAAGAGCGGATCCAATACAGCTAAAAAGGATGGAACTCCCTTGACAATGGATAAATCAATGCGAATCACTTCATCCGGAATCGGCAGACCGCAATCGGCTATGACAATTGTATCCGTATGGCCAAGTGAAGCTAAAACCGTGCTCAGTTCTTTATTTAAAATACCGTCCTTTTTCATGATCCTTCTCCTTTCGCAGCCTCAAGCAATTGGATGACTTCTTTCTCTGTCGGCATTCCGCCCTGCGCCCCAAGCTTGGTGACGGATAAAGCAGCGGCAGCATTGCCAAAGCGGCACGCCTCCTCTAGTTCCATTCCTTTGCTCAAGGCGACTGCGAGCGCGCCATTAAACGTATCGCCAGCGCCCGTTGTATCGACGACTGGTACCCGGAAGCCCGGAACGATCATTTGCTTTCCGTTTTTAGTGATGGAAACACCGCGCGCGCCTTCTGTGACGACAAGCTTAGCGGCCCATTTCTCGCGGTCCTGTTCAGGAAAAATGATGCCGCATTCATGTTCATTCGGTGTCACTAGATCTATTTGCTCCAACAGCGCCGGCGGCAGGAGCTGTGCCGGCGCCGGATTTAAGATAACAAAAACGCCATGCTTTTTGGCCAAGGCAACGGCCCGCTCCACGACAGCAAGCGGAATCTCCAGCTGCAATAAACAAATATCGCTCTTGGCAATGACAGCTTCATGCTGCTCCAAGTCTTCGGGCTGCAGCGCATAATTCGCCCCGGGAACGACAATGATGCGATTGTCGCCATCCGACACCGTAATCATCGCCGTGCCTGTTTCCACATCTGTAACCGGTTTCACACCGTCGATAAAAATCCCCTCATTGTCAAGCTGGCGCTTTAGCACCTCGCCAAACGTGTCGCTGCCTACCGCGCCAATCATATGGACCTCCGCTCCAAGACGAGCAGCCGCCACCGCTTGATTGGCGCCTTTGCCGCCGGGGATGAGGTGAAACTTTTCTCCTAATACGGTTTCACCTTGCTCCGGAACACGTTTTGTCACCGTGACCAAATCCATATTTAAGCTCCCAATGACGGTAATCACTGGTTTTTTCATCTCGTTCCTCTCCTTTGCGTCGATTGCCTTTCCACCAGCTTCACAGGCAGCACATAATGAAGCTGTTCAAGCGGTTTAGCTTCAATTTTTTTCACTAAAATCCGAGCAGCGATCGCTCCCATCTCATAAATAGGCTGTGAGATCGTCGATAATTCGGGAGTCGTCATTTCCGTCAGCGGAATGCCGTCATACCCGATAATGGCCACATCCTCCGGCACCCGCAAACCGAGCTGTTGCACCGCCTTCAGTGCTCCCACTGCCATCGCGTCGTTTCCAGCAAAAATGCCGTCCATTTTATGTTCTTGCAGCGCTCGCAGCGTCGCCTCTTTTGCTTGTTTTAATTGATAGTTTCCTTGAATAATCAACTGTTCATTCCAAAGACCCAGCTCCTGCATTTCATCACGGTATCCGCGAAAGCGCTCCATCGCATTCACCACGTGGGTCGGCCCTTGAATGTGGGCGATTTTCCGGCAGCCGATGTCGTACAAATGCCTTGTTGCTAAACGCGCGCCACCGTAATTGTCAGCGATAACAGACGGAAATGAATGCATCGATGGCCGGTCGAGGACAACAACCGGAACCCCCAGCTCCAGCACCTCATCGCTTTCTAGCTGATTGGTCGTCAAAATAATGCCGTCCACATATTTTTGCTTTAAAATCCCGATGTATTGCTTTTCTTTTTCGCTTTTTTCATCAGAGTTGCACAAAATCACCGTGTAATCATAAATATTCATGACATCTTCAACGGCCCGAACAAGCTCTGGAAAAAACGGGTTAGAAATATCGGGAACGATGAGCCCAATCGTTTTCGATGTTTTTTTAAATAAGGTTCGTGCTACTTCGTTCGGTTTATAATTCAGTTGTTCAATCGCTTTTTTCACTCGTTTTTCAGTATCTTCGTTGACGTAACCGTTTTGATTCAGCACACGCGAAACGGTCGCCACCGATACACCTGCTAATTTAGCAACATCACGAATCGTTGCCATCCTGATTCTCTCCACCTTTATCTCTGTAACCGGTTACATACACTATAACAGAATTCGATTAAAAGAGGCAAGAGATTTTTTATATAAATATTACTCGTGTCGCCAGCTCCAATCGATTCACTTATGATTCCTGTACTGAACGGTATCTGTCATGTCAAAGCTCACATTCGATGAGCGGTCATACCAAAACGTAACCGCTCACCGAAGACGGAAGGAAAGTCCACCTTCCCTATTCACCTATTTAAGCATCTATATATTACGGTTGCGACGCAATGAGTTGGACATGTCCCGTGATTCGAAATGGGCCAAATTGATACGGTAACAGCAAGTGGTCGCCCTTTTGCAACGGCCATTCTCCTTCTTCCGTGGCTATCGCTCCCGTCCCGGCCATTACGCTCAGCAGCAGAAACGGTTGAATTCGTTCCATTTCAAGCCGTGGATGCACCTCCCATTTTGAAACCGTAAAGTAGTCGCTCCGCACCCATGTCGTCACCGTCGCCCCCGCCATTTTGACCACGGTTGGCTCGATTGACTGCTGTACATGGGGCACCGTGATCACATCAAGCGCTTTTTCAACATGTAGCTCGCGCGGCTTGCCATCGCGATCACGACGTCCATAATCATACACGCGGTAGGTTGTATCCGAGTTTTGCTGCGTCTCTAAAATAAGCAAACCGGAGCATAGAGCGTGAACCGTGCCGCTTGGAACATAAAAAAAGTCCCCCGCCTTTACCTGTACACGCTGCAACAGCTGATCCCACTGTTCCCTTTTCATCATATCGGCCAGCTCTTCCTTTGTTTTCGCTCGATGTCCGAAAACAATCTCGGCACCTTCTTCGCAATCGATGACATACCAGCATTCCGTTTTTCCCCATTCGCCCTTTTCATAGTTGGATGCATATTCATCATCAGGATGCACTTGCACAGATAAATCGTCATTGGCATCAATGATTTTGGTTAGTAAAGGGAAACGGTCACTGTCATAGTAGCCGAATAATTCGCGATGCTCCTGCCATAGCTGCCCGAGCAGCATTCCTGCCCATTCACCAGAACGTACCACGCTTTGCCCGTTTGGATGAGCCGAAATGGCCCAACACTCGCCTGTTCGTTCAGAAGGAATATCATATCCGTATACATCGCGCAATTTGGTTCCGCCCCAAATTCTTTCTTGGAAAACCGGGCGGAAAAAGATCGGCTGTTTCATTCCTGCATCCTCCCTTTATTTTAAGTTAATGTCCTGCCCGCCTCTTTTTGATTTTTATGCCAAATCAAGTACAGCACAGGGATCATCGCCACATAAATCAATGGAAACAAGCTAAAGGATACCGGCAGCAGCTGGTCGAAATCGAGGTAATTCCGCATCATGAAAAAAATAAAGACTCCCGCCATTCTTCCGAGACCGAGCGGAATTTCCCTGACAGTAAATATAGTCGAGCTGCATCTGCTTATAGCAAGGATCTTTTTCAACCGCTGCATAAATCAGCGCGTTCATCGTTGTATTCATCATGTTCAAGGCGATCGGTTTCATAAGCACGAACAACATCAGACTTAGCATCGTTGGCTGATAGGCCAAAAAGAGCGAACTGAGCCAAATGCCCAGCGTTCCGATTGTGTACACAAGCATCCGTTGATCTGGACGCGATCGGCGTGCGAGGATCACCAAAGAAACAATCGAAACAAGCTCTGACATCATTTGAAAAACCCCAAGCTTCCACTCTCCACCAGCCACCTGATACATCATCATGGAAATCAAAAATGTGACATATACTCCAGAAGCAATCCCGTCTCCCAGCATCACGAGATACATGCGCTTCCATTCCTTTGGGGCATGGAGCAGCACAGCCAGCAAACGGCTCTGCAGCTCGACAGGCCGCTCTGGAATACGCAGCGAGACGATGGCCGCCAAACCAAAAAAGACACAAGCCATAAAAAAGACAAGATAGTAACCGAGCATCTGATCAAACCAACTAATCACCGCACCTGAAACGAGAGGGCCGGCCACTCCGCCAATCGCCGCCACCAAGCCTTGCATGTATAAAAATCGGTCTCTTCCGCGATTTGTCGCCATATCCAAGTTGGCCATATGCATGCCAACAGAGAATAGACTGATCGCCAATCCCTGCAGCAACCCCAATAAAAGAAGGTGATGAATCAGCGCATCGCGAAGGACGAGCGCCAGCAAGTAAGAAAGAAAATAACCGGCAATGCCCCAGCGCATCGTTGCCATCGGGCTTGTTTTCCGCGCCAGCCATGCACAGAAATAAAAGCTGCATAAAATAAAGAGCGACGTATAGAAGCTATATTGGGCCAGCAGCGTAAAGGTGCGGTCCAGCCGCCATATAAAAATTTGCAGGAACATCCCTGACAGCGCATTACCGAATGAAAATAATCCAGTCATCGCTAAATAATACGTTGCCTCTGGCGATACATCACGCAGAAAACCCTTCATGGTTCATGACCTCTATTATTTTTTGTCAATATGAATCTACTCTTCTCAGCCCCCTGTATGCACAAGCCCTTTTTACTTGATCGTTTCATATTTGATAAATGGATCGGGGATCGTAATCTTTTGCGCCTCCGCGTCGCTGATGCCCGCGTATAAATCAGCGGTGCCATCCCCTTTACGGATCAAGCCGCCGCTGAACACGACGTCCTCCAGATCAGGCCGCTTAGCAGCTCCGGCCAAAAAGTGCGATCTTGCCGCAATCAATTCGATATCTGAATATTCCCCTGTCTCAGGATCAAGAGCAAATACCATCGGATAATAATGGCGGTTTCCTTCTTCATCAAAACAAGCGATATGGCCTAAAATACCCACCAGCCCATTCTCCAGCAAATGCGGCTCGTTCGCTCCGCCCCATTCTTCTTCTGCAAACTGTCCCTCTAAAAGCGGAGCTTCATGGATGACGTCGATGGTAAAATCATCAAGCGATGAAATGCGGGTAAATCCAATCTTGCCGCGGCCTCCCTTTGCTCCTTGCGGCCGCGTAATTACACCAATGGATCCGTCTTGCAGTTCGATTAATCGCAAATCCTTCATTCCATCTGGACCTTTCGCAAACTCCCGAAGCTCGCGAATCGTCTTTCCCCTGTAAAATACCGTTCTCCATCCTAGCGCTCCTTCGATGACCGGATGCGAGAAAGTTTGCACTCCGCCAAAAATCAATTCACCGCCAATTTTCGTAAAGAAAGGATCTTGCAGCTGGAAAATCGGGGCTCCTTCCCGCGGCACCCACTCCCCATGGCGATTCACAAAAAAATACACTTCCGAGCGCTCGCTGTCACGAGGCTCCACCCGTCCGGCAATGACTTGCTCGCCATCCTCTTCAAATGGCGCGGAAATATTGTACACGTCGCGATCGCCGACACCTTTAAATATTAATTTTTCAGGATGAACGGGCTGCGGGCGATATTGAAATTCCTCCAATAGCATCGCGCAAGTTTTGACCGCTGTTTTTTTTAATTGCATAAAAATCCTCCTACACTTTTACTATCCATATCCAATAGGAAAAGCCTGCAACGGGAAGAACCCTGCGGCTTTCCTTTTCGTCACGCATCCACGTATCAAAGGTTGAAGCCACGCCGCATCCCGCCCCATGGACGGTTCGATAAAGCGGCGTCGTTCGGCCACCCGACCGATGAAGAAAACAGCTCAAACTCTGGATTCATTTCTGCAACAGCCGCCGTTTTCCCTTGTGACGTTCCTTCATATCGGTAGCTGCTTTTATTTCAGCACAAACTGCATTCCCTCTTTGAAATTCCTGCTAAAGATGATAAACAAAATTAAAATTGGCAGCGTCAGCAGCACAGAGGCCGCATACATTGGGCCAGGATATCCTCCATACGGGCCGAACATTTGCGCCAACAGCACATTGAGCGTCAGCATTTTTTCACTGTTCACCACTAACATATCCCATAATAGTTCAACCCATCTTTCCATAAAGAGAAACAGAAAAATAATCGTCGTAATCGACTTGGACATCGGCAAAATAATCCTGGTGATGATCTTCAGCTGTCCCGCCCCATCCATTTTAGCCGCTTCTATCAGCTCATCTGGTATGCTGCGGAAAAAGTTTGTATACATAAAAATCGCCCACAAATTGACAGCCTTCGGTAAAATCATCGCCCAATACGTATCGTACAATCCAAAATAACGAATAATTAAAAACAGAGGAATTAATAGAATAATCGCAGGATAAAACATTTGAAACAGAATCATATTATTAATCAAACGGTTGCCTTTAAATTTCAGTTTGGCTAGAGAATACCCAACCAAAATGGCTGTGGTCAGCATAAGCAACGTAGAGGACACCGTCACAAGCAAACTATTAAAGAACGCACGCAGCCATGGCCGCGGTATGACGTTCTCTCCTCCCGTCAACAACCATTCATACGAACGCAGCGTCAGCTTCGTTGGAATGATTTTACGATCCACCTGTTCCCAAGGGGCTAGCGAGCTCAATATCATATACAAGTAGGGAAAGACCATGATGA
This sequence comes from Anoxybacillus sp. P3H1B, assembly GCF_001560855.1. Taxonomy (NCBI): domain Bacteria; kingdom Bacillati; phylum Bacillota; class Bacilli; order Caryophanales; family Anoxybacillaceae; genus Anoxybacillus; species Anoxybacillus sp. P3H1B. The sequence continues at coordinate 53,495 of NZ_LPUG01000028.1, forward strand.
TAAGCACTATGAACGCCAATGTATAAAGCAGCGCTGTCTTGAATCGCTTATTCCCAACCATGCTTGGCACCCCACTTCTCTAAGATTTTGCGAAAGACAAGAATAGAAGCAAAGGTCACAATGGAGTTGATAATGGCTACCGCTGTTCCATATCCGGCATTTAATTTTTCAAATGCCTGATTATAAATTTCTAGCTGCCACGTATGTGTTGAATAATCAGGGCCTCCGCCCGTTAATACATACGGTTCTGTAAAAATGCCAAACATAAGACCTACCGCTAAAATCGTCACTGTATAGAAGGAAGGATACAGCATCGGGATCGTAACATACCAGAACCGCTTCCAGCCAACCGCCCCATCCATTTCGGCTGCTTCATAAATTTCTTTTGGTATGCTCTCTAATCCAGATAAAAATAATAACGCATAATAGCCGACGAATTTCCAAGCCATCATGAGCGCAATCATAAGCGGAGCTAAAATGGGGGAGTCGAGCCAATTAATATCCATCCCTAAATGATTTCGGAAAAAAATATTCAATGGGCTGTTATAAGAAAGAACCCCTTTTACTACAATCGCTGAAGCTACCCCCGACGCTAAATAAGGAAGGAAATATCCCACCGAAAACAGCCCCTTCAATCGAGGCAACGAGTGGATAATCAAAGCCAAAAAAAGCGCGCCGGCAACTACAATAGGAACAAACATGAGCATAAATTTATATGTCGTCCAAAAAGCGGCTCTGACGCTTTGGCTAAAAAAAGCTTCGATAAAATTTTGAAACCCCACCGTTTCATAATCTGGAGCAATTAAGTTCCAATTTGTAAAAGCTAAATAAAGCGCCCATATCAACGGAAACAAAAAGAAAATGAATGAATAGATAAGGTAGGGGCTGGCTAAAAGCCAACCCAGCCTTGCTGTCGTTTTGTTCATTTATTTTAACACCCCATCAATTGCCTTTTTCATATCCTCCCATGCTTTCTCAGGAGTTTTTTGTCCTTTGATCACAGGTGTTAACGCTTCTTTTCCAATAAGTTCTTGGATTTCGACCGTTTTCTCATTATCAACTGGCGGAATCGCGTTCGGAATGTTTTCTGCATATTGCTTTAATTGCGGATTTTCCTCCAAATAAGAGACAAAGGCCTCATTTGTGGACAAATCGTCGCGCGCAGGCGGTAAATTCGTTTGCTTGAACCAATCCAAATCATGCTTCACATCGGAATAAACCCAGCGAATAAAATCGAACGCCGCTTGCTGCTGTTCTTTCGTAGCCGAAGCATAAATCACAAGACCTTTTGTATCGGCAAATGTTTTCGCGTTGTTTGGATCAACATCATCAGGCACCGGAGGTAAGGACAAGGCATAATTTTGCTGGAATTTCATCTCTGGAAACTTTTCTGCCCAGTACGGGAATGTCCACGGCCCAAGGTCTACCATAATGGATGTCGCATTTTCAAATGGATCGGTTGCTTCCCGCGTTAACAGTAAATCATTTTTCTGAAGCTCCTTAAAAAATTGCAGCGTTTTCACTCCTGCCTGATCGTCTACAACGAGTTGATTTCCCTTCATGAAGTTATTGCCATCAGAAGCGGCATTATATAACATAAAGAAGTCAAACCATCTCGCCCACCATGTTGGCTTCACTAAATCGGCCCGCGCCCACAAAAATTTATCAGGATATTTCTCTTTAAGTTTTTGGCCAACCTCCATTACCTCACTATACGTTTTCGGCGGCTCTTGATACCCAAGCTCCTTTAAAATATCCATTCTCCAGCCAAATAGCATGGCGTTCGAGTAAATCGGCAACACATATTGATGCTGATCGGCGAACTCCCAGCTCGAAATCGTCGTTTTCATATTCCGTTGTTCAATCAGCTCATCAAATCCCTTTAATTCATCCAGCGGCACAATGGCCCGGCTCGCGGCCAGCTGGGCGGCAAATCCCCTTGAAATATTTTCAGAAACCGCCGGAGCATGCCCAGAGGCGATCGCTGATTGAATTCCCGCTTCAGATGAAGGGCTTTCCGGCATCGGCGACACTTTGATTTTCACATTCGGATGATCCTTCATATATTCATCCGCCATACTTTTCCAAAAAGCCTGCTGTGTCGGATTAGGGGCAGCCCAAAAATCAAATGTCACGGTTTGGCTCGATTTCCCTTCTTTCGCACCCGTGTCTTTGTCGGCATTTTGGCATCCGGCGCTGATCAGAGCGACCGTAAGCAATGCCGCTGCCATTTGGACAAAACCTTTCTTTTTCATGCGTATTCCCCCTTCAAAACTAAAATTTTATAATGGAAAAGACAACAAAAAGAGTTGCCTTTTTCACCATGGATCCATTCGCGAGAATGAGAGACTTGATTACATGTAAACTAACTTTTCCATCATTTCGTTCAAGCTGAGCTCGGCCCCCGCAATCGCTTCATCAGCCGCGCCATAATAAATGATCACTTTATCTCCTTCCAACAATGCCCCGCAAGTGAAGACCACATTGCCAAAAAACCCGTTTTTTTCGTAATCGGCTTGCGGTTCTAAAATCGGCTCCTCTGTTTTTGCAAGAATTTTAGTCGGATCATTCAGATCAAGAAGCAATGCCCCCAAACAATAGCGGTCATGCCGATCCGCAGCATGATAGATTTCCAACCATCCCTTATCCGTCTTAAACGGAACGGCCCCTCCGCCAATCCGGCCATTATCCCAGCCGTTCTCGCTCAACCCCAACAAATACTGATGGTTTCCCCAGTACAGCAAATTATCCGATTCCGCAATCCAAATTTCCGGCCTGCCAATCCCTTTTGGTACTGGACGATGCAAGGCGTAATACTTTCCGTTAATTTTTTCAGGAAAAATCGCGACATCTTTATTTTCTGGATGAAGCATCAATCCTAATCGTTCATAAGTGACAAAGTCCTTTGTGGAGACGAGCCCGACGCCAATTCCTTCTGCCGATACCGCGCTATATTGAATGTAATACGTATCGCCAATTTGCGTGACGCGCGGGTCTTCTACTCCCCATGCTTCCCGTTTTGTTTCCGGATAAATAAACGGCTTGTCATCAATCGTAAAATGACGCCCATCTTTGCTGCGGGCAATGCGAATATACGATATCGATGTTAAATAAGCGACTCCGCGCGCAGAATCTTTATAGGCAATGACACGAGGATCAGAAAAATCAAATCGGGCATCCTGCTTATGCAGTTCAATCACCTTTAACTTCCCTTCGCCGTTTGAAAAATCAATGACGGGTGCTTTGACAAGCTGAGTGTCTTGGCTGATTGGTCGTTCGGCCACCCGAAGCAGCAGCAAAAATTCCCCATTGTATTTAGCGACTCCTGCATTAAATACCCCTATCACCTCATGATGATCGTGAAAAGGTTTCACACCTTTTGGGGTGATAAGCGGGTTTTCCGGAAAGCGATAAACATTCATACATCCATTCCTCCAAACTGATGATCTTTGATACACGGTCATAACAGCTTTTTCCTCTACCAAAGGCGACCAGGAAACACATTCATAACCCAAGAAAATGAAAGCGCTTAACAAACGGTAAAGAAATTATTTGTAACGTTACAAAATGATTTGTAATTAATTACTTTATTTTTGTAATCTTTCAATAAATTATTTCACCTTTTATTTTGCTCGTCAATACTTTTTTATGAATTTTACGAATGAACTTTTATTTTATATAATAGACTTTCTTACCATTACAAATAATATTGTAACGTTATTAATAATTATTGTAATGTTAGGTCATTTATGTTATTTTTTTATTTACAAACGACTCCTTTCCTTACTAGAGGACGATGACAAATTGCAGGATAGCTGTCAGCCGCTTTCCGGCTTATAATAATGAATGACAACCATCCCAGCCGTTTTCAATACATGTTGGTGAGCGATTATTTGATGAAAAACGTAGAATGACCTGAGGGAACACCAGCTTTTCCGCCTCTTCCCTCGAACAAGAGCGAGGGGGCCAAACCATCTGTCCGCAAAGCATTCATTGTTCGAGAAGAGCATGATGGATCAACATGTCCAGCGGATGGAACAGCTAAAAATCAAGCGACTTGAATGGAATCATTAATAGGCTCCTACACTCGGCGCTTGGTTTAAGTGAACAGGTCATGATTGATGCCCTCCCATCTCAGCAAGGTGAATGGCCCGCGTGTGTATCGCTAAACTGCAGAAAGATAGTAGGTGTGAAAAATGAAAAAGAAAGTTACGATGCAAGATATCGCAGATCGGTTAAACATATCGAAAAATTCTGTTTCGCAGGCGCTTCGAGGGAAAGATGGGGTCAGTGAAGAAACGCGCGAGCTTGTGATGCGCGTAGCGAAAGAAATGGGGTATCAATATCCTGACTCCCGAAAGCAAACCAGCCAAAAAAGGACGGGAAACATCGGGCTGATTGCCTCTGACCGCGCCTTTTCATTTAAAAATTTTTTTGGCGAAATTTATTTAAGCATTGAAAAAGAAGTGTTAAAACGCGGCATGCATTTGCATATCCAATCGATTCATCAAGAACAAAAAAACCGGCTCATCCTGCCGGCGTTTATTGAAAACAAAACAGTCGATGGCGTTTTAATTCTTTCCCACATCAGCACAGACTATATCAACAAAGTGATTTCGACGGGCATTCCGACCGTTCTCGTCGATCACCATCATCCCAATATTCATGCCGATGCGGTACTCACGAACAATCGTTTTGGCGCCTATGTCGCCGTTCAGCATCTGATTGAATTAAACCATCGCGATATTGCGTTTGTCGGCGATATTGATTATTCGCCGAGCTATGAAGAACGGTACGAAGGATATTTGCTCGCGCTCAGAGATTATGGGATGGAACCGAATCCCGCGTTTCTTTTTACAGATGCCGAAGAAAAGGAAGAGACGATCCTCGGCTATATCCGCCAATTGAAGCAGCAGCCGACCGCATGGTTTTGCGTCAACGACGGACTCGGGTTTTTAGTCAATTCCGGCTTGAGACAGCAAGGGATTCTCGTTCCAGAGCAAGCATCCATATGCAGCTACGATAATGGACAATTATCAAAAATTTCAACTCCGAAAACAACAACGGTCGATATTGACCTAGAGCTTTACGGGAAACGGGCAGTCGAACAGCTTTTCTGGAGAATGGAGCATCCCCACGAGCCATTCCAGGAGATGCTGCTTTCTTCCAAGCTGATTAAACGGGAATCGACCGCTCCGGCTCCAAAACAAATCGTGAATAAAAGCAGTTAATCTTTCAAAAAATCTCTGCCTTGAAACGGTATGTAGATAAAAGGTTTGCGGTCACAGACATTCACGTTCTGTGACCGCCATGCATCTCCCACTTTCGCAAATGCCGCTAAAAATAGGGCTTCCTGAGAAAAAAAAACAAACCAGGCCGCTCAGCTTCGATCGCTGCAGCCCTTCCCAACGCCCTTAGATATTTTGGAGCATTTCACGTATCGCATAAGCAACGCCGTGTTCGTTGTTTGTTTTAGTAACCCAATGGCAGATGCGCTTCACTTCTTCTTCCGCATTGCCCATCGCGACGCTTCTCCCCGCTTTTTGCAGCATCGAAAGATCGTTTAAATTGTCGCCAATCGCCACGACCTCGCTCATATCGATTCCTCGTTTTGCCGCCCATCTTTCGAGCGCGATCCCTTTTTGCGCATCGCGATGATTGATTTCAAGATTGTGATGGGCAGACGATGTAACACAAAGCGCTTCACATGCTATAAATGTGTTCTTAACATGGGCGAGCGCTTCTTGATCTAAGGAAAAAAGGAGAAGCTTATAGATGTCAATCCCGCGGTCCAACAATGGCTGAAAGTGATCCGTCCAACGCAGATACCCGGAAGCGATATAATCGGCAAACTGCCGCCTTACACGCTCCTCATCAGCCTGTTCGTTCGCGCTCTGAGCGATATCCAGCCGGATCTGCAACGATTTCTCCTTGCTTTTGGAATAAATGCCTTCATTCGTGCATACTTCCAAGTGGACGCCGTGCTCTTGGCATGCTTGATCGACTTCAAGAAACAACGAAGCGTCAAGCGGGATACGCGTGAGCTGCCGTCCATCCTGATCGCGGACATCAGCCCCATTCAAACAAATGATGGGAACGCGAAGATCCGCTTCTCTTAACGGACCGCTGGCTGTATAATACGTGCGCCCCGTCGCAATAACCACCTCGATCCCTTGAGCTTGTGCCTGCTTGATCGCTGCCGCATTTTCAGCGGTTACCCTTCCTGCGCTGTTTAACAGCGTTCCATCCATATCAATCGCTATTAATTTCATCGTTTATTTTCCACGCCTTTCCTATCTTTTCGTTCATCCAATCTCACCAACAGATGTCATTCATGATCTCATATAAGAATGCCGAGCCTTGCTTAGGCAAAAGCAGAAATCCAATCCTATCAAACCATCAGCCATGCTTCACGATACTCATGGTTGGCTACCTACAGCTTATGGTGATGCTCTCATTTTATCGCGTTTGGCTCAATCGTGCCAATCATGAGGCTCCCGCAAGCCCATGAATACCTCAAACCAAGCCATGAAAAGCGGTCCGTCCAGCGATGGAATGAACGGCGAAAAAAATGACACCAAGACAAAAGAAACGGCGGCATCAAAAACGCTCTCAAATCATCCTCTTGCCAATTTATACATCCCGCCACGTACGAACGAGTTCGGTTGTCTGAAAAACACTTGGCAGACAAGGAGGGAAGAGCAAACAAGGTGATTTATTTGAGCTGAGACGCTTGCTATGATAATGTCAGACTATATAGAACATAAGCGAGGGATAAAAAATGGAGATAGGTGTCACTACATTTGTCGAAACAACCCCGGATGTCCATACGGGCAAGACGATCAGCCATGCCGAACGGATCCGGGAAGTAATTGAGGAAATTACATTGGCTGATCAAGTCGGGCTTGATGTTTTCGGAGTGGGAGAGCATCATCGGAAAGACTACGCCAGTTCGAGTCCAGCTACTATTTTAGCCGCAGCGGCCGCATTGACCAAGCGCATTCGCCTGACAAGCGCCGTAACCGTCTTGTCTTCTGATGATCCCGTTCGAGTCTTCCAACAGTTTTCAACCGTCGATGCGATTTCAAACGGACGGGCGGAAATCATGGCAGGTCGGGGGTCTTTTATTGAATCCTTCCCTCTGTTTGGTTATGACTTGGAAGATTACAACGAGCTTTTCAACGAAAAGCTGGAGTTGCTGTTAAACATTCGCGAATCAGAAATAGTCTCTTGGAGCGGAAAATTTCGGCCAGCCATTCAACATCGAGGCGTTTATCCGCGCCCTGTCCAAAATCCGCTGCCTGTCTGGATTGCCAGCGGCGGAACGCCGGAATCGGTCGCTCGCGCCGGCATGCTCGGTTTGCCGCTCGTTTTGGCCATTATCGGCGGCAGCCCGCTGCATTTTGCGCCACTTGTGAAGCTGTATAAGCGAGCGGCGAAACAACATGGCCACGATCCAGCAAAATTAACGGTCGCTTCGCACTCTCATGGGTTTATCGCGGAGAATACGGATATCGCTGCGGAAAAATTTTTCCCGTCCACCCAATATGCCATGAATGTCATCGGAAGAGAACGCGGATGGGCTCCATACACTCGGGAAACATTTGATGCGGCCCGTAGACTGGAGGGGGCCTTATATGTGGGAGATCCGAAAACCGTAGCGGAAAAAATTATTTTTCTCCGCAAAAATGTGGGGATTACGCGTTTTATGCTCCACGTACCGGTTGGCTCCATGCCGCATGAAGATGTCATGAAAGCGATTGAATTGCTTGGAAAAGAAGTAGCGCCTATCGTTCGTGAGGAAATTGACCGCTGGGAAGCGGAACAGAAAGAAGAAACGATCTAAATCCAGCTATAGAGCCAATGACACTCGCCAATACTTGCGGTCAAAAGCAGGTGGCGATGGGCCTTCCACACGCCAACACAAAAGCTCTGAACAACGCCGTTTTCCAAACCCGCTTGCGGTTCTGTGAAGCGTGTTGTTTGTCTATCTGATCCATTGAGTTCATATTCTCACATGTTAAGTTACGTCAGCTGCTCGGCTGCTCCATCTCTTTCAACAAAAAAAACCGCCCTGAGGAGGCGGTTTTTCGATTATTCATCTCGATTGTCTCTGTCGTTGGTATCCTGAGGGTCTTCAACAGCATCTTCTGGATCCGGAACGGTATCGTTCTCGTCATCGCCAGGTCCATTGTTTGTATCATCGCCAGGAGGCAATGGGTTGGTATCATGGTTCGGCACGTTGTTATCATGATCGACATCATCGTTTTGGTTGATGTCGTCTGCCGGATTCACATCTCGATCTTGGATATCGTTTGTCTCATTGTTGGCCGGTGGCGGAGGATTTTGCGTATCGTTGTCGCGGTTGGCATTACATCCTGTTGCGAGCGCCATGGCGACCAATACGCTAAACAGCCGAATAAGCAAAGCTTGTCTCTTCATCATTCTTTTCTCCTTTCTGTCGATCATTGATAAGTGTTTCAGACCCATCTTTGCTTATCTTATCCAGAAAGGAGAATTTCATGCATGAATGGTCGATTTACGCGTCCTTCTTTTCGCCAAGGGCAAAGGTGATTTCTGTCTCGCAGACGATTTCTCCATCCACTGTTGCAATGCCGCGTCCTTTGCCGATGGCCCCTTTGCTGCGGATAATCTCGACTTCTAGGCGAAGCTGATCGCCCGGCTTGACCTGCTTTTTAAATCGGCAGCTGTCGATGCCGGCAAAAAAAGCGAGACGGCCGCGATTTTCTTCTTTCATCAGTAGCGCAACGGCTCCAACCTGCGCCAGCGCTTCGACAATAAGAACGCCCGGCATCACCGGATATTCAGGAAAATGGCCGACAAAAAAGGGCTCATTCGCACTGACATTTTTCAGACCGATGGCCCGCTTTCCTTCTTCAACCTCTAAAATTCGATCAATTAATAAAAATGGGTAACGGTGCGGGATGATTTCTTGAATTTGGTGGATATCAAACATCTATATGCCTCCTTTGGTTTTCTCTGCTCCTCGACATCTATAAAAACGCAGCACAAGCCGTGCAAGAGCCGGATATCCATAAGCAAACGCCGTTTAGCCGTTTAGCGTAACGGCTATTTGCTGTTCACATCCTTTGTCACAATCTCGACGATGTGCTGCCATGTCGCCGGCTTTAACGCATCAAGCGGCTTGCCATCGCCAAGAACGCTATAGCCAATCATGGCGCCAGCAGCCGTGCTGATCACCACCAACACGAGCACAAGCAAAAGACGGAGCCAAATCGGAAACAGGCGAGTGCGGGACCGTCTCCAGCGCCGCTTCGGTTGCTTTTCTTCCTGACGTTGTTGTTCATCCATCGCTTCATCTCCCTCATTATGAGCGGACTCCGTTAATCAATCCAAGCATTTGGTCCGAAATGGAGATGGACTTCGCATTCATTTGATAGGAGCGTTGAGTCAGCATCAAATCGGTCATTTCCGTTCCTAAGTCGACATTGGATTGCTCAAGCGCTCCTTGTTGAAGATGAATTTGTGAACGCATGTTCCCGATCATATCCTGTGCCACATCAGCTTCTCCTACCCCCAGTTGCGCCAAATCCGGGAATGCCAATAAATTATCGCCAATAGACTGCAATAGCTGCGGACGCAAAATGTTCGTTACGCCTAGCTCTACAGTTTGCGACACATTTCCGTTCGCGTCTGTGACTTGGATTGTGCCTGTATTCGTAATCGTTATCTTTTGAAAGCCGTCGCGAACAAGAATCGGTTCATTGTTTCGATCAAGAACCGGATACCCGTCGCTTGTCACAAGCATAAGCTCATTTGGATCCGCTTCTGATGGACTCAAGTAAAACGCCCCATCCCGTGTATAGCCAATCGTGCTTGTCCCATCTTGATGATTGATGAGAACGCGAAAAAACTGCCCTTCTTTAGCAAAGGCGACATCTAGCGGACGGCCCGTTTGCATCAAGGCACCTTGCTTTAGCACAAGATTCGTTTCACCCAGCTTGGCGCCGACACCGCGGCGGACACCAGCAGGAGTCAAGCGGTTCGCTTGATCATTTGGCAAATTGGTAAATTGCTGAACGAGCAGCTCAGAAAAATTCGTTTCACGGCGCTTAAATCCCGGTGTATTGCTATTGGTGATATTATGGCTGATGACATCCAGCTGCTGTTGAAGCTGATTCATCGTGTTAGCGGCTGTGATCATCGAACGCAGCATAAGCCCTACCTCTCTTCTCTCTCGTTATTTGAGGCGGCCAATTTCATTTACCGCCTTATCCATGCTTCGGTCATATGCTTGCAAGATTTTTTGATTGGCTTCAAATGAACGATAAGCTGAGAGCATATCGGTCATCGCACGAGTGACATCAACATTTGACCGTTCGAGGAAACGTTGCTTCAGTTCATATGTAACATTGGGATTGTCGACAGCGCTTGGCAGCGGTCCATTATCGTTGCGGAATAATCCGTTTCCTTCTTTCACAACCGTATTCGGGTTAGCAGCAAAGGCCACATTCAAGCGAGCGACACGAGCATTATTTTCCGTAATCGTCCCATCGGGAGCGACTGCAAAATCCGTTCCGTTTAAACGAATGCGCTGATTATTTTCATCAAGAACATAATAGCCTTCATTTGTCGTTAAATAGCCTTCGGCATCAAGCGTAAAATTGCCGTTTCTTGTATAACGGATGTCGCCATTGGCGTTTTGGACAACGAAAAAGAGCGAACCCTTCATCCCCGTTTGCGCATCGATCGGAACCGTCCCATCCACTAACGCGATATCGGTAGGCTGCCCCGTTTCTTTCACATCCCCTTGCAAAAAATTCGGAATGAGTTCCTGCATATAGACGCCTGTATGAATAGAGCCGACCGGAGAACGATGAAGCCGTGAAGCGGGATCGCTTGTTGGCGTCGTCGTTTCCTGCACCCGTGAAAGCAACAGCTCTGGAAAAGCGCGCAATGCGGCCTCGTCTTCCTTATACCCCGGCGTATTGGCATTGGCGATATTGTTTGTTAGCATCTCCACTCGGCGCTGCTCAGCTAGCATACCGGCAGCAGCTGTATAAAATCCGCGCAACAACGATTGTCACCTCATTTGTTCAATGTCCATACTTACCTCCTATTATACGCCAAACCAATGAAAAAGCGAATAGGTACCGTGAAGAAAAACACTACCTATTCGCGTATAGCATGCCGTTATACAAAGTTTCGCTTCGGCACGCGATCGATATTGTCGAGCATAATACCGGTTCCGATGGCTACACAATCCATTGGATTTTCGGCCACTAATACCGGTATCTTTAATTCTTCGGATAACAGCTGATCGATTCCGTGTAAAAGCGCGCCTCCGCCCGTTAAAATCACTCCGCGGTCGATAATGTCTGCCGACAATTCAGGCGGCGTACGCTCTAAAACACTTTTGGCCGCTTGGACAATGACAGCAACCGGCTCATGCAGCGCCTTTTCAATTTCAGCTGAACGAACCGTAATCGTACGCGGCAATCCTGTAACAAGATCACGGCCGCGAATATCGATTTCTTCTGCGCGTGCACCTGGGAATACAGTTGCCACTTTCATTTTAATTTCTTCAGCCGTGCGCTCTCCGATTAATAGCTTGTACGTCCGTTTGATATAGTTTAAAATTTCGATATCAAACTTGTCCCCCGCCATCTTAATCGAAGAGGCGGTGACGATATCTCCCATCGAAAGAACGGCGATATCGGTTGTGCCACCGCCAATATCGACGACCATATTGCCGTACGGCTGGAAAATATCCATGCCGGCGCCAATCGCCGCGACTTTTGGTTCCTCTTCCAAATACACTTTTTTGCCGCCGCTTTTTTCTGCCGCTTCTTTAATGGCCTTTCGTTCGACAGAAGTAATATTCGTCGGGCAGCAAATTAAAATGCGCGGCTTCGAAAAAAATCCTTTTAAATCAAGCTTGTTTAAGAAATGTTTTAGCATCGCCTCGGTAATGTCAAAATCGGCAATGACACCGTCTTTGAGCGGCCGAATGGCAACGATATTCCCAGGGGTACGCCCTACCATTCGTCGTGCTTCCTCCCCAACCGCCAATACCTTGTTCGTATTCGTATCAATTGCCACAACGGACGGCTCGTTCAGCACGATCCCTTTGCCCTTTACGTAAATTAATACGTTCGCTGTACCGAGATCAATACCGATATCTCTCGCAAACATCATTAGGTTCCTCCTTGCTTCAATCCATCGAATTGCTCCTAATTGATTATTTTATCATAGGAAGATAGGAAACTGATACTATTTTTACGAAATTTGAAAGCAAGGAAGACCCAGGTTTATTGAATCGTTTCTTTCTTATATTTTTTCTTCGTTGCTTCCCCCCCACGCAAATGACGAATCGATTTATGATAATCGAGAATTTCTTTGACTTCATTGGCAAGCTCCGGATTAATTTCTGGAAGCCGCTCCGTTAAGTCTTTATGAACAGTACTTTTGGAAACGCCAAATTCTTTCGCGATGACGCGAACGGTTTTTCTCGTCTCCACGATATACTTTCCAATCTTGATAGTACGCTCTTTGATGTAATCGTGCACACCACTCGCCCTCCCTAAATTGGATGTGAGAAGTGTGAAATGAGACTCGCTTCGTGGTTGATCAAAAGCACTTCTTCTTGTTCAATTCGAAAGCATCCTAGGCTTTATTCCTGCTGTTATGGACGATCCCCACCTCAAACACTCCCGTTAGTTGATAAGTTTGTAACATTTTATTAAGGAAATGGTACAGATATGCTATTTTTTTGCAATAAGATGGGGAATAACATAATTAAATCAACTAAAAAGGCGGTGAAAAGATGAATCTGCAGAAAAAAGCCGTTGGTGTGCTGCTGTCCATCCTGATCCTAAGCATCGCATGGACGCCTTGGAATGAGACAATCCCCTCTATCGCCAAACAGCGAGAGGAAGGTCCACAGCATCGCATCGTCGCCGGCACACTTGAGCCATCGTTGACTTATCAAAAACAAAACGGGCGTTATCTTTTCATATTTAGCGTCAAAAATCAAACAGAGCGTGAACAAAAGGTGACATTTACAAGCAGCCAAACATATGATTATATCTTGTATCGCAACGGAAAAAAATTTTTCCAATTCAGTGATAGGAAAATGTTTACTCCCGTATATGAGGAACGCATTCTCAAGCAAGGGGAAGAACTATCATTTCGCAACCTATTGCCTCCGCTTCCAAAAGGACAGTATACCATTACGTGGTGGTTGACTGACCCGCAATGGCCTGAGGCGAAAGCGACCATGTCTTTTTCTGTCAACTAAAAAGCGGTACGGCGATTTCATCGCTCGTACCGCTTATTTCGTGCCATCTGCTCGCTTCCTCTTCGACGCCCATGATCGTGGTTTCATCGAATCAAAAGAGAGCGGTTCAGACGGCCTTTCCCTTATGTTCGCGCCATTCCGATTGAGGAATCAGGCGTTTTGTAAGAAGAATCTTGATTCGTGCTATTCTCATCTGTTGTTGATTGGTCATTAGATTGTGATTGTTCGCTTTGGTTTTGTTCACTTGGTGCCTGATTATTTTGCTGGTCGCTTTGAGATTGGTTATTTAGTTGATTGTTTTCCGATTGATTTTCTGTTTGCTGTTTGTCATTTTGTTCCGCTGCGTTGGATTCCGTTAAGGATGTCACAGGCTTGTCTACATAGTCAAGCGGATTGACCGTTTTTCCATCTTTCCGAATTTCGAAATGAACGTGAGTGCCCGCTTCTTGGTTAAACTGGCTTTGTCCGGCCTTCCCAATCACTTCACCTTGCTTCACGGTGTCGCCTTCTTTTACTTGTAGATCGGCTAATGATTGATAAACCGTTACCACGCCATTATCATGATCGATTTCTACCACATAGCCTAAAATCGGATCCTTTTTCGCTGTTGTCACTGTACCGCTTAAAGAAGCGGTCACTTCAAACTCTTTTCCGTCTTTCATTACAAGGTCAATGCCGTGGTTTGGATAATACGTATTATTATAAAAGACGAGAGCTGCTTCTTGTTCTTCTTTCGATGCGGCATAATCATAAAAAGGCGTTTTGACTTCGACAGCGTTCGGATCAAGGACTGGCATTGAGATGTGTTCGACAGATTCGTTGACCGGAATGGAGTCGTTCTCGTTATAAGAAGTTCCTGGAGCATCTTGGCTGTATTCATATTCATCTTTTTGTGACTGCTCATCATGATTGCTTTGGAACCAAAGCACTCCGGCTAGAATCACTGCGGCACTCGTTAAATATACAGCAGGAAATACCCAACGCTTGCGCAACACGCGTTTTAAACTTGGTTTCATTGGAGAAGGTTGTTTCTTTTCTTCCTCTCTCATTGTTCATCACCTCAGCAACCATTTTGAACAGAAAGAGGAAAATCTATACATCAAAAAACATTTTTTTCGTTTATTTTTTGAAAAGAATCGCTTTTTATACATAAAAAAAAGAAGCTCTGTAAACCTGAAGCCGAAACCGTTTCGGCTATGCGATCAACCCCAAAAAGAAAAGACCCATTCACCCATGAATGAGTCGCAAATGAATGGATCTTTTTAGGCTTTGAATGCGAATCGATGGTTTATTTTTTCGCGGTTAATTTGTTTAAAAAGGCAGTCGCAGAAGAAATGCTTACCCCGCGGTAGTAATATTTGATAATTTCATCATATGTTTTCCCTGTTTTCGCCATAAAATTAGCCCCATATTGGCTCATGCCTACTCCATGTCCATATCCTTTCGTGGTAATGATAATCTCGTTTCCTTTGCGCATCCACGTAAAGTCGGTTGATTTTAATCCTAATCTCTCTCGCACTTCTCTTCCTGTCAGTTTTTTTCCATTGATTTGAACAGCCTCAACTCGCTTTCCTGGTGTACGTCCTAGCAAATTACCGACTGAACCGTCTTTCGGAAGCGTCACACCTAGCTTTTGTTCAAATTCGGAAACGGACATCGCTGTTTGATTATAAAATTTTGGAGAATCTTTATCCCAGGGACTCGCTACGCTCTTTAAGTACGGAAAAGCATTCCCCCAATAGGCTTCTGAGTTTTCTGTATACCCGTTACTTGTGGAAAAAAAAGACGCCTCGATAGGAACGTTATTGTACGTGACAATCTGTCCTTCTGTCGCTTGAACAGCTTCTGTGATTTTCTTGATTTTCCAATTATAATCGGCTCCCCATAGCCGTTTAAGTTCATCGTCGCTGTAATAAACTTGGTGCATCACCGTGTCCGTCACATTTGCTCCCTTTGGCAGGCTAATCGGCTGATCGTTCAACATCTGCTTGACAATATACGTTCTTGCTGCCAACGCCTGCGCCTTGAGTGCTTCTAATTCAAAATCAGCAGGCATTTCAGCTGCGACAACACCGATGACATACTGTTCAAGCGGAATATGCTCGATTTGTTTCTCCTTGCTTCGATATACCGCTACCTCCACATGAGGACCTGTTGTACCTTTCGGCTTTTCTTGCTCTGTAGAAATGGACTGCTTTCGAAGCTCCTCCGCCAACGTTCCGTCTACCTTGTCGGTAAATGGAATGACGAGCAGTGTCGGGATCAGCAGAACCACAATCAATAATAGAGAAGCTAGTACGATTAGTAGTTTTACACGTTTCATTTTCCCGAGCCCTCCAATATCCAATTTTCAAGCGCAAGCAGCTGCTTGCGTGCTCGTTATTACATAATGTATGGGCTCGGACAAGTATATATGACAAATTGTTTGAACGAAGTTGACAACAGTCCGATGTCGATTTCCGTCAAAAATAAAAACGACCTTTCACTACGTAAGCTGTAGCTGACGGTCGTTTTTTGCTTCAAATATTCAAGTCCGTTAGCTTCTCTTCATTCACTGTGGACTCCTGTTCACGAACACGCTCGATGTCTGCGCCAAGAGCCGCCAGCTTTTCATGGAAACGGACATAGCCGCGGTCTAAATGCTTTAATTCCGTCACACGCGTATACCCTTCAGCCGCAAGTCCTGCCAAAATCAACGCAGCGGCAGCGCGCAAATCAGTCGCCGCTACTTCTGCCCCTTGCAAGCGGCAAGGGCCATTCATAATGACCGAGCGTCCTTCAATTTTGATGTCCGCATTCATCCGGCGAAATTCTTCTACATGCATAAAACGATTTTCGAATACCGTTTCGGTAATCATGCTTGTGCCTTCGGCTTTCAATAATAAGGCCATCATTTGCGATTGCATATCGGTCGGGAAACCTGGGTGCGGCATGGTTTTAATATCAACTGCTTTCAGCTTTTCGGGACCGATCACACGAAGGCCATTTTCTTCTTCGATAATGGTCACACCCATTTCTTCCATTTTCGCTATTAATGAGCTTAAATGCTCTGGAACAGCTCCTTGCACCAAAACATTTCCACCTGTAATCGCAGCAGCAACCATAAACGTACCTGCTTCAATCCGATCCGGAATCACTGTATGCACAGCCCCTTGCAATTCAGAAACTCCTTCAATTCGAATCGTTCCGGTACCGGCTCCTCTTACCTTTGCGCCCATCGCATTCAAAAAGTTAGCTAAATCGACGATTTCCGGTTCCTTCGCACAGTTTTCAATCACTGTGGTTCCTTCAGCCAATACGGCGGCCATCATGATGTTTTCCGTCGCTCCAACGCTCGGAAAATCCAAGTAAATTTTCGCTCCGCGCAGCCGCCCGGTTACCTCTGCATCAATAAAGCCATTGCCAACCTTGACAGAAGCGCCCATCGCTTCAAATCCTTTTAGATGCTGATCAATCGGGCGCGAACCAATCGCACAGCCGCCCGGCAACGCGACGCGAGCCCGGCCGTTTCGCGCAAGCAGCGGTCCCATCACAAGAACAGAGGCTCGCATTTTACGCACATATTCAAACGGGGCTTCTAACTTGAGCTCTCGGGATGCATCTACAGTCACTTGATTTCCTTCCATGCTGACTTCTGCGTTTAAGTAACGCAGCACCTCATTGATTGTATATACATCGGAGAGAGCAGGAACATCATGAATTACACTTTTGCCTTCACTTGCTAATAAAGTTGCAGCGATAACAGGCAAAACGGCATTTTTTGCTCCTTCTACTCGCACAGTGCCGCTCAACCGGTTCCCGCCACGGACGATGATTTTTTCCAAGGTATTCCCCTCCGCGTCCAATTTCTCTATATTAATATTCAATTGTAATAATTGGGGTTCCAACGACAACAGTCGTCTGACCGCCCAATCCTGTCTGTCTGAGAGCTAGCTGAATATTCATTGGATGTGTTTTGGTTGGAAGAACGTTCTCCCACTGCCCAGTATATGCAGATACGGAAACAAACGTCCCTTCCTTAAGCGCCTCAACAGGCGTTGCGTTGAATTCATGTAAAAGATGGTAAGCTTGTTTTAACAAAACACCTTCCATCTTATCATTGAATTCCCCTTTTACACAAGAGAAAAATACCGGCTGTTTCATAAAGAGTTTAGATGACTTTTGTCTGATGCTGCTACTGATTTTTTCCCATACTTGTTCGCTCCAACCAAATCCTTTTAGCTCATAGAGGATATACGTTTGGGGCTTTTCATTTGCAACGGTAGTAACGAGTTGAATTTTTTCTGGCATAGAGGAATGTTCATACGTGCCTGTCACTTTCTGAACATGCTGATCTGATTCCATCACCCAGCGAAACGCTGGGAATTTTCGCTTTAATTCATTGGCTTTTTTTAAAAACGCTGAATCATTTTCAATAACTTGGGCATACTCCCTTGTGTAAATGGTCCACTGTTGGATCGACGCACCATTTTCTTGTAAAACATGAGCCATTGTTCTTATTTCTTGTAGCGGCTCATTCCCCTTTGCTTCACCGATAGAATATTGATACATGATCATGAGTACGGCAAATGCCATTGCCAGCATGATCATATTTTTTCTCTTTATCATCCCGTTTCACTTCCTCTCCTTAGCTTTTATTGTTGCCAGATTGGAAGTGAACATACACAAAAACGGTCGACAAAATCACAAAGAGATTTTTTCCTTTTTGACAAAAAACGCAACGCCTCTTCTTTATTGAAAAAGGAATGGCAGTTGCTTCGACCAAAGAAAATAATCAAGGAAAAAATTGCTGACAGTCGAACCGATCGCAATGGTCAATAGTATGTAAAATAAGCGAGCTTGAATGATGCGATTCGGCTTCAAGAGCTTTTCAATATGTACTCCTTGCAGTACCCACCATGTAATAGCCATAAACACAAGATGGGAAATAATGCTTAACAAAGCTTGTTGTCCTACTCCTACCATCATCTCCAGTTACTCCTTTCTCATATAGAAAAGCGCCCGCCTGTGCGTATAAAGCTTGACAGCTCCTTACTTCTACCCCCTCCAGACTTGTTGACAAACGCTTTTATCTGCGTCACAGGCCTCGATCGTCCGCTCATGAACGCCCCTTCTTCACTCAGCTGCGTTCCTTTCCTGTCAAACGTTCCATCCATGAAGAAGATTAAAATGATTGTAGACAAAGTCGATGTTGACTTTGTCTACAATCTCAGGGAGTACATCCTCCTTTATTGTAATATTAATGCAAAAAATCATCAAAATGTTGAAACTGGTCTAAAAAGTGATAGACCATCCCCGGCAGCACGCCAAAAACGAGCGTGCCAACCGCGCAAATAAGGACGACAAGAGCAGCGCCAATCGGCAGCTTGATCGGCTCGTGAGCAGCAACCGGGCGAAAGAAGATTTGTGTAAATAAACCGAAATAATACACGTAGGAAACAACCGTGGCCGCCACCATCACGGATGCTAAAACATAGTGAGCAGGATCCGTCGCAAATGCTCCTAAAAAGATATGCACTTTTCCAATGAAGCCTGCCGTTCCAGGGATTCCAGCCAGAGATAGAATAAAAATTCCCATCAATACCGCCAAAAGAGGATGACGCCGATATAAGCCCGCAAACTGGCTAATATCTTCCGACCCCGATTGATCTGTAATGATCTGCAAAACGGCAAACGCCCCTAAATTCATCAGCAAATAAGCAGCTAAATAAAACCAAATCGAGTCAATCATCACCCAAGACATGGAAGCAAACCCCACTAATATATAACCCGCATGGGCGATGCTTGAATAAGCAAATAACCGCTTGATATTACGCTGTTTTAAAGCGATCACATTGCCAATCACCATGGTCGCTCCCGCCAAAAAAGCGATATAATCCTGCATCGACAACAGCATAGAGGATGGATCTTTTCCTTGTGCAGGAGCAGCAGCAAATATGGTAATAAACAAACGCAAGACGATGACAAACCCTGCCGTCTTCGAGACAACGCTTAAAAAAGCAGTGACTGGCGTTGGCGCCCCTTGATAGACATCAGGAGCCCACATATGAAATGGCACGGATGACAATTTGAATGAAAGACCGACCAACAGCAACAAAAACGCAAGAGCCAATATATATTGATGGCCGCTATCTTGCAGTGTACTGAGCTGCATTCCGATTTTCTTCAAATTCGTGGAGCCTGTTAGACCAAATACATAGCTCATCCCAAACAGAGTAATGGCAGTAGAAATCCCGCCATTAATCACATATTTGAGCGCTGACTCGTTGGACAAAGAATGCGTCTTTCGCAATCCGGCCAAAATATAGGAGGAAATCGATAAAAGCTCCAAGCCGACAAACAATGTGATCAAATCGCCGCTTGATGTCATCACCATCGCACCGAGCAAAGCGGTTAAGAATAAATAATAGAATTCGCCATAGTATTTCATGCCCTCGCGCGGCTGATAATCAATGGATAACAGAAGCACGAACGCCGCGCCAAACAATAAAAGCAACTTAAAAGCCTTGCCGAACGAATCAAGACGAAACGAATCATTCAAAATAGTGGTTGTATGAACAGGAAGGAGAGCCACAAGCGACACGATCGCTACGATCACCCCAACAAACGCAAACCAGCCAAGGGGCCGACGGCTTTTATCATTCGGCAGAAATAGGTCGATGAGCGAGAGAGCAATTCCCACGCCAAGAATGATCCATTCCGGCGTCATGATTCCCCATTTGTATTGCATAAGTGTGTCCCAACTCATGTCTCTCACCCTCCTAACCCATTCATCATCAGTTGAATCGGCGCTTTAAGCGGCTGCGCTAAAATATGGGGGTAAATGCCTATTAAAATAATGCAACCAAGCAATATAAGGACAGGAATAAGCTCTATCGCATGAATATCCGACACGTTTGCCTCCGCCACCCTGGACTGTGCTTTTCCGTAAGTGATATTCAGAACGGCTCGCAATAAATAGACAGCGGTCATAATTATTCCGAGCGTACCGATGGCAGCCAGAATGGGCGTTGACTTAAATAAGCCCAAAAACGCCATAAATTCACTAATAAATCCAGACATGCCAGGTAAGCCGAGCGAAGCCATCGCCCCTGCCAGTAAAAAGCCAGAGGCCAGTGGCATTATTTTGGCTGTCCCCCCTAAATGGCCAAGCTTTGTCGTCTGAACACGTTCATATAAAATACTAATTAACAAGAAGAGAAGCGCTGAGATCAGGCCATGAGAAACGACTTGAAAGATAGCGCCTTGTATCCCTGCTTCATTCAAAGCGCCCAGCCCAATCAAAACAATTCCCATATGCGAAATACTAGAATAAGCCAGCACCATTTTAAAATCTTCTTGGACAAAGGCTAAAAAGGCCCCATATAGTAGATTAATAACCCCCAATAACGCAATCACGGCCGCCAGCCGATAAAATTGCTCAGGAAATAATCCCATGCCAAAACGAATCAAACCGAACGCGCCAATTTTCAGTAGCACACCTGAATGCAGCATGACAATCGCTGGAGGCGCCTGCACATGGACTCGCAACATCCAGCTATGAAGCGGCACAATCGGCAATTTAACGCCAAAAGCGACGAGCAAGGCAATCAATAAGCCGTATCGCAAATCCGTCGAGATCGGCGCAATCATCTGGGCTGCTGCCTGCGGATTGTGAAGCATTTCTTTTAGTAGCGCAATGTTGGATGTCCCTGTGCGCGCAAATAAAATTAAAATGACAAGCAACAAAATGGCCGAGCCGATTCCGTTATAGATCAAATAGCTGTATGCGGCTCTTTCTTTTTCGAAATAGCCCCATTTCCCGATTAAAAAGAACATCGGAACAAGCGTCAGTTCGAAGAAAATAAAGAACAAGATTAAATTTCCGGCAGCAAATACACCTAGCATGCCGATCTCAAGCAATAGAAACAGCATAAAATAGCCTTTCCATTCTTTTTTTATATGAATGGAGGCAATGGCCGCCAGCGTTGCTAACAGCGCGGTCAGCACCATCATGACAAGTCCTAAACCATCAACCGTCAGCTCGTAATCCACGGTAAACGTTGAGCTGGACAGAAAAGCAAACTTCCCGAACTGAATCCAGGCATGCTTTTCCGCTAAACGGTTCAAGTCATATCCACCTAAGTATTGACTAAAAGCAAACAGTGCTAAAATAAGCGATGGCAATGTCCCCAACACACCAAGCCATTTGATCGTTTGCTCCTGCTCCTTTGGTACAAAGGCTAGTAAAATCATGCCAAGCAATGGGGAAAAAATAAGCAATGACAGGAAGTACGTCTCGTTCATTATAGATACCCCCCCGTAAACGCGAGAATGACGATCAGAACCGTCAAGCCGATAAACGTAACCGCCCCATACCATTGAACCTGTCCATTTTGCCATTTCGATCCCGCTGTGCCGATCGCCCGTATGAAAGCAGCCAGCACATTGGCGAAGCCTTCAACAATAAAGCGGTCGAGATACTGCAAAAACAGGCTCAATACTTTCACCATATAACCAACGGTCATACGATAAAACTCGTCGACATAATACTTATTCAGCAGCACGTTATATGTAAGCGAATTTTTGGAGCTAAGCCAATCCCGTGCCAGCGAACGCTTTCCGTACATCAGCCATGCGAGATAAATGCCGGCGAGCGATACAGCTGTGGCAACGATCATGATCCATAAAGGAGCTTCTTCATGCGAAGGAGCGGATTCACCTGTTAAAAAGTCGCCAAGGAATGGGCCAAACCACGGTGTATTTACATATCCAGCGGCAATGGACAGGATGCCGAGAACGATCATAGGCCATGTCATCGTTGCCGGAGATTCATGAACATCGCCCGCTTCACTGCGCCCGTCACCGCTAAACACAAGGAAAAAGAGGCGGAACATATAAAAGGCGGTGAAAAAGGCGGCGACTACAGCAATCCAAAATAATACGACATGCCCATGCATCCATGCAGCCGCTAAAATCTCATCCTTACTAAAAAACCCGGACAATAGCGGAACTCCGCTAATGGCTAGCGTTCCAATCAAAAACAATGGCGCGGTCAACGGCAGCTTGCGCCAAAGGCCGCCCATCTTCTCAATATCTTGCGTGTGCACAGCATGAATGACACTACCAGCAGCAAGAAACAACAAGGCTTTAAAAAACGCATGTGTCGTTAAATGAAAAACTCCCGCCACATATCCCCCAGAGCCAAGCGCCAGCATCATATAACCGAGCTGGCTCACGGTTGAATATGCGAGCACTCGTTTGATATCTGTTTGTACAAGGCCAATAGACGCGGCAAAAATAGCGGTAAAACCGCCAACAACCGCCACGGTAAGCATCGCTGTTTCACTTGCTTCATAAAGCGGGAATAGCGATGCTACGAGATACACACCAGCTGCCACCATCGTAGCGGCATGGATGAGCGCCGATACAGGCGTCGGACCTTCCATGGCATCCGGCAGCCATGTATGAAGCGGAAACTGGCCAGATTTACCGATCGCCCCAATAAAAATCAGAATGGCACATAACGTTATCATCGTTGCTGAAACGTTGCCTGCTTGAACGGCAGCAAAGATATCATCATATTGAAAGCTTCCCGTTTGCCAAAACAATAAAATCATGCCAATCAGCAAACCTACATCGCCAATACGCGTCATAATAAACGCTTTTTTGGCAGCTGCTTTTGCTTCTTCCTTGTAAAAATAAAAGCCGATAAGCAAAAAGGAACCAAGACCAACCAGCTCCCAAAAAATATACGTTTGCAACAAATTGTCAGAAATGACTAAGCCGAGCATGGCAAACGTAAACAATCCAAGATAAGCATAAAACACCGAAAAGCGGTCGTCTCCATGCATATAGCCTTTGGAATAAACATGAACAAGAAAGCTTACAAGCGAAACAACAACAAGCATAAGCGCGTTCAATGCATTAATCTCAAAGCCCATGGCTATGCTGACCTTACCGATTGCAAGCCATTCCCGGTGCAGCTGATAGGTTGGTTCATGAAATCGTTCGATCAGCACCATTGCTGCGCTGATAAAGGAAAGAAGCGTGGCAGCTATTCCGATATAAGCGCTCCTTTCCTTCATGCTCTTTCCGGCCACGAGCAAAATCAGGAATGAAAAAAGCGGGAAAAGCGGTATGATCCAAGCGTTTTCCATCATTGTATCACAATCCCCTTTATCAAAAGGGCCCATAGCCCTTTTTTCATTTTCAACATGCCATCCACTGATGGTATCGGAACACTTCCCTTGTTTCACTAATGCTTCATCGAATCCATTTCATCTATATGGACCGTCTTCCGATTGCGGTAAAGCGCCATTAAAATCGCTAATCCAACAGCCGCCTCGGCTGCCGCAACCGTGATCGTAAATAAAGCGAAAACTTGTCCTGTGATGCTCGGATTCACGCCATATTTACTAAAAGCAACTAAATTAATATTCACCGCATTCAGCATTAACTCAATACAGATTAGCACAATGACCGTATTGCGCTTTGTTAATGCCCCATATAACCCAATACAAAACAAAATTAATGCGAGCACAAGGTAGGCAGACAAAGGAACGGTACTCATGATTTCGCCTCCTCGTCTTCTTTTTTCGCTAATACAATCGCTCCCACAAGTGCCACTAGTAAAATCACAGAGGTAATTTCAAATGGTATCACATATTTTGAATAAAGCGCGATCCCGATTTGCTCTGCATTTTTTTCATGAAGATGCGTCGCTTGCTCGCCGAAATCTAAACGATAAATACCAGCATATACCGCTGCGCCAAAAGCAAAGACAGCAAGCGCCGTTAACGCCTTTCGCCAAAATCCTCCCGTTGTCGTTTTCCCTTCATCCTGATGGCGCGTCAGCATAATGCCAAACAGCATAATAATCGTAATGGCCCCTGAATAAATCAGCACTTGAACAGCAGCCACAAATTCCGCAGATAAAAGAATGTATATTCCGGCGATGCTGACAAAAGTAAAAATCAAGGAAACAAACATATGCATCACTTTTGTCACATTTAGCATGAGCACACCACCAGAAATGGCAACAAGCGCAAGGACCAAAAATGCGAAATATTCACCGCTCACGGTTTATTCCCCTTTCGCACATTTTCATCATTTTCATCAAGCCATTCCAAGTTTTTAAACAAGGCGTCACGACTATATTCCGCCAGCTCGAAATGATTGGTCATGACAATGGCTTCGGTTGGACAAACTTCCGTACAGAGATCACACAAAATACAGATCTCAAAATTAATATCGTACGTATCAATAATTTTCCCTTTTTTAGTGGGATCCGGATGCTTCTTTCCGGTCAGCTGAATACAGTCCGTCGGACAAATAGCCGCACATTGATTACAGACGATGCATTTTTCTGGATAAAATTTTTGAATGCCGCGAAATCGATCCGGAAGCGCCAATGGCTCATTCGGATAATCATACGTTACCTTTTGTTTCGTTAAATTGGAGAGGGTATACTTTAAACCTTTCGCTAATCCTAGCACAACGGACACCCCTTTTTCCGGTTATTTTCGTTACGAGAAGAAAATCGTTTTTATCAGCGCCGTTATAAAAATGTTGGCTAATGCAACAGGAAGCAATACCTTCCATCCAAATTCCATCAGCTGATCGGCTCGCAGTCGCGGAAATGTCGAGCGGAACCAAATAAGCACAAAAACAACGATGCTAAATTTCAGTGAAAACCAAATAGCTCCAGGAATAAAACCAAGGAACATCACAGGCTGCCAACCGCCCAAAAATAAAATAGTGGTCAAGGATGCCATGGCAAAAAGGTATACATATTCTGCGAGCATAAAGAACGCCCAACGAAAACCAGAGTATTCAACATGGAAGCCGGCAACAAGCTCGGATTCGGCTTCTGGTAGGTCAAACGGCGTTCGATTCAACTCGGCGACGGAAGCAATAAGAAAAACGAGAAACCCAATTGGCTGAATAAAAATGTACCATACATGCTTCTGCGCTTCCACAATATCGTTTAGATTTAAGCTTCCCGTTAATAAAATAATCCCAATCACTGACATCACAAGTGGAATTTCGTAGGAAATCATTTGTGCGGCTGCCCGCATGCCTCCAAGGAGCGCATACTTATTATTGGACGCCCAAGCTCCCGTCAAAACGCCAATCGTTGATAATCCAGACACAGCAATGTAGTAGAGAAGTCCAACACCAATATCAGCAAATTGAAGTGAATCGGTAAAAGGTAGTGTAGCTAATACCATAAAGGCTGGAGCAAACGCAATAACGGGAGCTAAAATGAATAGTGGCCTATCAGCTGCTTTCGGAATGGTATCTTCCTTGATGAGAAGCTTTAAAACATCCGCTACCGTCTGTAAAAGCCCCCATCTTCCCCCCACTTGATTCGGACCAATTCTCCCTTGCATAAACCCCATGACTTTTCGCTCCGCTAAAATACCATATGTAACAAACCCTAATACAACGAGGAGCAAAAGAACACCAAGTCCGAAAAAGATAGCAAGATTCGTCCAGCTAGGCACAGAACGCAGCAACTGCTCCATCAGCCATCCACCTCCCCAAGTACAATATCAATCGCGCCAAGAATCGCAATTAAATTCGCAATGTTTTCTCCCTTTAAGAGCTTTGGAAGGATTTGCAGGTTATAAAACGATGGCCGACGGAACTTAAGACGATACGGTTCTTTTTTTCCATCACTAGCAATATAGCAGCCTATTTCTCCTCGTGGGGATTCAATGCGGACAAATGCTTCTCCTGGCGGTGTTTTAATAATGCGCGGCACTTTCGCCATAATCTCCCCTTTTTCCGGAAACTGTTCACATGCTTGTTCAATGATTTTCAATGATTCTTCAATTTCGGCAAGGCGGCATTCATAGCGAGCAAAGCAGTCGCCATCTTCACGGACTGGAATGTCAAAATCAAATCGGTCATAGATAGAGTAAGGCTCGTTTTTGCGCAAATCCCATTTTACCCCTGTACATCGAAGATTCGCACCGCTTAATGAATAGCTTAGCGCTTCTTCTTTTGTATATCGCCCTACGCCAATTACGCGATGACGAAAAATTTCATTTCCAGTGACCAGTTCATGATATCCTGCCAGCTGCTTCCGCATATATGGCACAAACTCTTTTACTTTCTCGATCCATCCATCTGGAGCATCCCACTTTACACCGCCGACACGCATATAATTAAACGTGAGACGCGCGCCTGATAATTCATTTAATAGATTAATAATCATCTCCCGCTCACGAAATGCATATAAAAACGGGCTAATGGCGCCAATGTCTAATAAATACGTTCCCCACCACACTAAATGGCTGGCAATTCTGCCGAGCTCCATAGCCAATACCCGCAAATATTCCGCGCGATCTGGCACTTTCATTCCCATCATCGTCTCCACAGCATGACAAATGACATAATTGTTGGTCATCGCCGATAAGTAATCCATTCGATCGGTATATGGGATAATTTGTGTATATTGTAAATTCTCAGCTAACTTTTCCGTTCCTCGATGAAGATAACCGATAACGGGTGTAGCTTCTTGAATAATTTCTCCATCGATTTTAAGTACGAGACGAAATACGCCGTGTGTGCTTGGATGCTGCGGGCCTACATTAAGAAGCATTTCCTCTGTTCGAAGCATCGGCTACACCTCCACATCATATGGCTCATAATCTTTTCGAAGCGGATGTCCGACCCAATTTTCCCCTAAAAAAATGCGAATTAAATTAGGATGTCCTTGGAAGCGAATACCTAACAAATCATACGCCTCGCATTCCGGCCAATTCGCGCCTGGCCAAAGCGGAACAAGCGACTCAATTTCAGGATGATCGCGATCCAGCTTCACTTTTAATGCGACTGGCTGATCGTTTTTATAAGAATAAAGATGTACATACACCTCCATATGTGTTCCAAAGTCCGTTCCATGGAGCTCCGACAAATAATCGAAGCCTAGTTGCTCATTATATTTTAAAAACTGGGCGACTTTGTAATAGGTCGTTCTCTTGGCAACAAGCGTCGGCACATCCTTGGAAAGTCGGTTAATATAGGCAGCTTCTAAGACATCTTCCCCAAGATGCTCATGAATTACCTTTATATACTTATCAAGAAGCGGTTGATTCGGCGATGGAGTTTCCTCCGGCTTGGCGGTTTCGGCTGCTCCTGCTGCCGCTTTTGCCTTCGCTGCTGCCGCTGCTTTTGCTTTCGCTGCAGCAATCGCTTTTGCCTTTTCTTTGGCAAGATCCTGTTCATGATCACTGCCATCGCCTTGCTGTTTCGCCAACGCCGCCGCTTTTGCCTTCGCCGCTGCCGCCGCCTTTTGCTTCGCTAGCTCTAGGGCGTCTCCCTCTGGCACTTCCGATGACGGCTCTTGTGCCTTTTGTTTCGCCAACGCCGCCGCTTTCGCCTTCGCCGCTGCCGCCGCCTTTTGCTTCGCTAGCTCTAAGGCGTCTCTTTCTTCAGATATAGGCTTGCCTTCTTCCTCATGTGATGGAAGCTTTTCTAAGGGAAGGTCTGCTGTATCTTCTTTAGATGTTTTCTCCGCTTGCTCCTTTGCTGCCATCCGTTCACGCGCCAATCGTTTGGCCCGTTCCGCTGCTTCCTTTTTAAGCTGCTGTAAATCTTTCTCATCGCTCATCTATTACAGCACCTTCTTCCCCGTCTTTGCTTCGTAGCGAATCTTTTCTTTTAATTTATTAATTCCGTAAATTAATGCGGCCGGATTTGGTGGACAGCCCGGGATATACACATCTACCGGAACAATCTGATCCACGCCTTTCACTACACAGTAGGATTTGACATAAGGACCGCCCGCCGTCGCACAGGACCCCATGGCGATCACCCATTTCGGTTCCGGCATTTGGTCATATAAGCGGCGAACGATCGGCGCCATCTTTTTCGTTACGGTTCCCGATACAATCATGACGTCAGATTGGCGGGGAGACGTACGGAAAAAGGAGCCAAATCGATCCAAATCGTAATGGGAGGATCCTACTCCCATCATCTCGATGGCACAGCAAGCGAGCCCAAAGGTTAGAGGCCATAGCGAATTGCTGCGCGCCCAAGCCTTCAATTGCTCAAGGGTTGTTAAAAAAACATTTCGTCTTAATTCTTCCATTTCCTCTTCTGGAACATTTAACAATTTTATGTCCATTTTAACACCTTCTTCTTCCAAGCATATGCAAGTCCAATCACAAGCATGGCTACAAAAATAAGCATTTCAATCAGCGCAAATAAACCAAGGCGATTGTAAGCAACAGCCCAAGGATACAAAAATACCGTTTCTACATCAAAAATGACAAACAACAGAGCAAAAATGTAGTAGCGTACATTAAATTGAATATGCGAATCGTGAAAGGGTTCAATTCCACTCTCATAAGTAGTCTGTTTTGCATTGTTAGGAGCATGGGGACGCAAAATTCGCCCTGCGGTCAAAGCAACCATTGGGAGCAAAATTCCAAGACATAAAAACACAAAGACGATTAAATAATTATTCAAATAGACATTGAGCAATGCTTCATTCGCCTCCTTTTTTCTGATAAATAACAATTGAACAAAAATATAAAAAAATGAAAATTTGTAATCGTTATCATTATAACATTTATATCCAGAAGTGTCGACAGACCGCCCAGTCTTGCCAATAATAAATATTTTTATTTTTCAAATAAATAAAAACAGGAGAAAATCTCCTGTCCAAACTTTCGCAAACGCTTTCATTTCGCGTTACTGAACTCGCTCATCCGCTCATGAATGTTTTTGTTCGACTTTGCATCTTCACTTGGTTTCATTCTTTGCCTGCCAAGCGTTTTCAACCTTGAATGAATGATGGATAAAATGTTTGTAGACAAAGCCAACGTTGGCTTTGTCTACAGCCTAAAGGCAGGGAACTCCCCTGCCTTTAACGTTTTCCAGCTATCTCTAACCGATTGATCGCTCGTCTTAAAGCAAGCTCGGCGCGTTTGAAGTCAATATGATCCTGTTTGGCCTCCAAACGTCTTTCTGCCCGTTCTTTTGCTGCTTGTGCGCGAACTACATCAATGTCTTCCGCTTTTTCTGCTGCTTGCGCGAGCACGGTTACTTTGTCGGGACGAACTTCTAGAAAGCCGCCGCTGACTGCGATAAGTTCTGTTTTTCCGTCTTTTTTTAAGCGTATTGAACCGATCTCAAGCGGAGCAACAAGCGGAATGTGCCCCGGCAGAATGCCGAGCTCTCCGCTTTTTGCCTTCGTGCTGACCATTTCAACGTCCGCTTCATACACCGGGCCATCAGGAGTAACTACATTGACTTTAATCGTCTTCATCACAAAAGCCTCCTATGTCCCTAAATTAGACTTCTACGCCCATTTGTTTCGCTTTTTCCACTACTTCCTCAATGCGGCCTACAAGACGGAACGCATCTTCTGGAAGATGGTCGTATTTTCCTTCCAAAATTTCTTTGAAACCGCGAACGGTTTCTTTTACAGGCACGTAAGAACCTGGCTGACCTGTAAATTGCTCCGCAACGTGGAAGTTTTGCGATAAGAAGAATTGAATACGGCGAGCGCGCTGAACCACAAGTTTATCCTCGTCAGAAAGCTCGTCCATACCAAGAATGGCGATAATATCTTGCAATTCTTTGTAGCGCTGCAATGTTTGTTGCACTTTACGCGCCACTTGGTAGTGCTCTTCACCAACGATTTCTGGCGAAAGCGCGCGAGATGTCGAAGCAAGCGGGTCTACCGCAGGATAAATCCCCATCTCAGACAATTTACGCTCCAAGTTCGTTGTCGCATCTAAGTGTGCGAACGTGGTTGCTGGAGCTGGGTCTGTATAGTCGTCCGCTGGTACGTAAATCGCTTGAATCGATGTTACTGAACCAACAGCAGTTGATGTAATCCGCTCTTGTAATTGGCCCATCTCTGTCGCAAGCGTTGGCTGATAGCCTACCGCAGACGGCATGCGTCCTAATAGCGCCGAAACCTCGGAACCCGCTTGCGTGAAACGGAAAATGTTATCAATGAAGAACAACACGTCTTGCCCTTGCTCGTCACGGAAATATTCCGCCATTGTCAAACCTGTCAATGCTACGCGCATACGCGCACCAGGCGGCTCGTTCATTTGTCCGAACACCATCGCCGTTTTGTTAATAACGCCGGAATCCTTCATTTCATGATAAAGGTCGTTACCTTCACGAGTGCGCTCACCGACGCCCGCGAATACCGAGATACCACCGTGCTCTTGAGCGATGTTGTTGATAAGCTCTTGGATTAATACCGTTTTACCTACACCGGCACCACCGAACAGACCGATTTTTCCACCTTTGATGTATGGTGCAAGAAGGTCGACAACTTTAATTCCTGTTTCAAGGATTTCTACTTGAGTGGAAAGCTGTTCAAATTTTGGTGCTTGTTTATGAATGGAATCGCGGCGTGCATCCGCCGGAATTTCTCCATCTAAATCAATTGGCTCTCCCAATACGTTGAATACGCGGCCAAGTGTCACATCACCGACAGGCACGGAAATTGGCGCCCCTGTGTCAATGACTTCCATGCCACGAATGAGACCGTCCGTAGAAGCCATCGCAATCGTACGAACAGTATCGTCGCCAAGGTGAAGGGCCACTTCTAATGTTAAGTCAATATCGACTTCATTTTCGTTGCGCGCTTTATGTTGGATTTTAAGGGCGTTGTAAATCGCAGGAAGATGTCCGCTTTCGAACTTTACGTCTACAACTGGACCCATAATTTGAAGAACGCGTCCTTTTGTCATCCGTTTTCCCTCCTAACTTGCTACTTGAACGTCTCTCTGACGCATGCACCGACGCAGCTGGTTATTGCAGCGCATTAGCTCCTGCCACGATTTCCGTAATTTCTTGCGTAATCGCTGCCTGACGGGCACGGTTATATGAAAGTGTAAGCGTACGAATAAGTTCTTTTGCATTATCAGTCGCATTTTTCATTGCCGTCATGCGCGCCGCATGCTCACTTGCTTTGGCATCTAACAATGCCCCATAGATCAAACTTTCGGCATATTGCGGCAAAAGCACTTCCAAAATTTCTTCTTGTGACGGCTCAAATTCATAAGATGTTCGTTTTTTCTCAGCCACTAAATCCGTAAGCGGCAAAAGCTTTCTTTCCGTTACATCTTGTTGAATCGCGCTTACGAAATGGTTGTAATACATATATAGCTCGTCAAACGTACCGTCAGCAAACATGCCTACTGTTTGGCTGGCAATTCGCTTTATATCAGCAAATGATGGCTGATCTGGCAATCCGGTAATGTTTAAAACAACCGGGATATTGCGCTTTTGGAAAAAGTTCAAGCCCATACGGCCAATGGCAATGATCGCATATTCATCTGTCGATTTATGACGCTCCTGAATGGTTTGATAAACCGTTCGAAGAATGTTGCTATTGTATGCACCAGCTAATCCGCGATCAGATGTAATAACCAAATAGCCCGTCTTTTTGACAGGACGTTTCACTAGCATCGGGTGATTGACTGAACTGCCTAATGAAATGTTTGCTACAACCTCTTGAATTTTTTCCATATAAGGAACAAACGATTTCGCATTGGTTTCAGCGCGATGCAGTTTTGAAGCGGAAACCATCTCCATCGCCTTTGTAATTTGGCTTGTTTTCTTCGTCGAGTTGATTCGCGTTTTAATATCGCGTAATGATGCCAAAGGTTTTCACCACCTTTTTTGCGCTGAATCTATTGATAGAGACAAGGAACAGAAGGCTTCACGCCCCTTCTGCTCCTGCCGCCTTTTATTCAGAAACAACAAATGTTTTCTTGAAATCTTCGATCGCTTTGTTGAGATCTTCTTCGCTTGGAAGATCTTTTGTCGTGCGAATATGATCAAGAATGTGCTGGCCGTTTTGATCAAGCCATGTAAAGAATTCTTTCTCAAAACGACGAATATCTTCAACCGGAATATCATCTAAGAATCCGCGTGTTAATGCGTAAATGATAGCCACTTGTTTTTCTACTGGAAGCGGTTCGTGCAACCCTTGCTTTAACACTTCAACTGTGCGCGCACCACGAGCAAGCTTTGCTTGTGTCGCTTTGTCGAGGTCTGAACCGAATTGCGCGAATGCTTCAAGCTCACGATACGCAGCTAAGTCAAGACGAAGCGTACCCGCTACTTTTTTCATCGCTTTAATTTGCGCAGAACCACCTACGCGAGAAACGGAAAGACCCGCGTTGATTGCCGGACGCACACCAGAGAAGAATAAGTCAGATTGCAAGAAAATTTGTCCGTCTGTGATTGAGATAACGTTCGTCGGAATATAGGCAGAAATGTCCCCTGCTTGTGTTTCAACGAACGGCAATGCAGTCAAAGATCCTGCTCCTTTTGCATCGCTTAATTTCGCCGCACGCTCTAAAAGGCGAGAATGCAAGTAGAATACGTCCCCTGGATACGCTTCACGGCCTGGAGGACGGCGCAATAATAGGGAAAGCTCACGGTAAGCGGCCGCTTGCTTCGATAAATCATCATATACGACAAGCACATGCTTTCCTTTATACATGAAGTATTCTCCCATTGATACCCCAGCGTATGGAGCTAGGAATAGCAATGGAGCCGGTTGCGAAGCAGAAGCAGTGACAACGATTGTGTACTCTAACGCGCCATGCTTGCGCAATGTTTCAACAACGTTACGAACCGTTGATTCTTTTTGTCCAATTGCTACATAGATACAAATCATGTTTTGGTCTTTTTGGTTCAGAATCGTATCGATCGCAACCGATGTTTTACCTGTTTGACGGTCTCCGATAATTAACTCGCGCTGACCGCGGCCGATTGGAACAAGTGCGTCAATCGCTTTAATACCTGTTTGTAATGGCTCATGTACTGATTTACGATCCATAACCCCAGGTGCCGGGCTTTCGATTGGACGAGTCTCCGTTGTTGCAATCGGTCCTAATCCGTCTACCGGCTGTCCTAATGGGTTGACGACACGGCCGATCAATGCTTCACCAACAGGAACCTCCATAATACGGCCTGTCCGACGAACTTCATCGCCTTCTTTAATATCTGTATACGGACCTAAGATAACGATACCAACATTGTTTTCTTCAAGGTTCAGTGCCATTCCCATGACACCATTTGCAAATTCAACGAGCTCCCCTGACATGACATTGTCAAGGCCATGTGCGCGCGCGATACCGTCACCAACTTGGATTACTGTACCTACATCGCTCACTTTGATTTCAGACTGATAGCTTTCAATTTGCTTTTTTATCAGCGCGCTAATTTCTTCAGCTCTGATGCTCATGCATTTCACCCCTATCTATAAATCTTTAGCCAATAAGCTGACGTTGAAGTCGTTCTAATTTTCCGCTGACGCTTCCGTCATAAATGCGATTGCCGATACGCAGCTTCACACCGCCAATTAAGCTTGGATCAATGATGTTTTGAATGTGAAGGGTTGCTTTGCCCACCTTCGCTGCAAATACTTGCGAAAGCGCCTGTTTCTCATCTTCCGTTAGCGGCCGGACAGAATATACCGTTGCTTCTTCCGCGCCGCGCGCTTCATTTGCAAGTGCAATAAATTCATCCGCCAGTGACTCGACAATGTCGATACGATGGCGATCAAGCAGCAACTGAAGCGTATTTTGCAAAGGCGTTGACAGTGTAGCAAACACTTCTTTGATTAACGCCTTTTTCTTGTCTATCGAGAGCTTCGGATGAGTCAATACGGACAGAAATTCCGGCTGTGCAGCAAACACTTGCTGAATCACACGGATTTCTTCTTCAAACTGATCAAGGAGCTGCTGTTCATTGGCGATTTGAAAAAGAGCTAACGCATAACGCTTTGCTACGACTTCTTTGCTCATCGCCCTTCTCCTACCTCTTGGATATATTCATTGATCAACTTCGCTTGATCTTGCTCGCTTAATTCTTTTTCAATGACTTTTGATGCAATCAATACAGATAAAGATGCCACTTGCTCACGCAACGCAGCAACCGCCTGCTCTTTTTCGCGCTCGATTTCTTTTTTTGCCGCTTCTTTTAAACGCTCGGCTTCCTCACGAGCCGCTGCGATAATTTGCTCTTTTTGCTCTTCGCCAAGCTTGCGAGCATTTTCAATTAATGCTTGCGCTTCCTGACGCGATTGCTTCATAAATGCCCGCTGCTCTTCCGCAAGCTTTTTCGCCTCTTGATGGTGTTTTTCTGCTTGTTCAATTTCATTAGCAATATGCTCTTCGCGTTGTTTCATAATGCCCATTAATGGACCAAACGCAAATTTCCGGAGCAATGCTAATAAGATGACAAAGATAAGCAATTGGAAAATGATATCACCTGTGTTGAGTCCTGTATGATGCTCAGCAGCACCCAATAAAAACATGTTCATGCTTATTAACACCGCTTTTCACTCCCTTCAGCCGCTAAACTTTTTCATAAAATGGCAGGGTTTACATGTAATGTACATAAAGGAATGGCGAAGGTGATCGTCTGCACGAACTTCGCCATCACATAAGGAAATATTGATTATCTGTTCATAACGATGAATGAGATAACTACGCCGATAATCGGTAACGCCTCGACTAACGCTACCCCGATGAACATCGTTGTTTGAAGTACAGGACGCAATTCCGGCTGACGAGCGATTCCTTCCACTGTACGACCTACGATTAAACCGTTACCAATACCAGCACCAAGTGCTGCCAAACCTACTGCAATAGCAGCTGCAATTAAATTCATGTTAAATATCCTCCTTCTATTTATGTCATATAATTTTTTTGGATAAAAGTTTATCATTAATGGTCTTGGCTCACCTTATGTGCCATATAAACCATTGTTAACATAGTAAAGATAAATGCTTGAATACAGCCTACGAAAATACTGAATGCTTGCCAAACCATCATCGGAATGGCAGCGCCAAGCGCGCCAAACACGCCGCCGTTTGTGGCAAGCCCCGCCAACAGCCCCAGCAAAATCTCTCCGGCAAAAATGTTACCGTAAAGACGCAAGCCCAATGTTAAAGTATTAGAGAATTCCTCAATAATTTTCAACGGGAATAGAAAGGCCATCGGCCGCAAGTAATCACGACCATATTCTTGAACACCTTTAAGCTTTACGCCATAATAATGCGTGAGGCCGACGATCATGACGGCAAGAGTCAACGTAATGGTTGGATCGGCAGTTGGAGACTTCCACCAAAGCGTATCTCCGAAACGGACAGAAAACGGCAGACCGAGCATATTCGCTACAAAGATGTACATAATGAGCGTAACACCTAATGTTAAGAAGCGGCCGCCCGTTTGCCAGTCCATAGTACTGTTAATGATTCCCCTCACAAAATCAAACACCCACTCCAAGAAATTTTGCATTCCCCGAGGGCGAAGCTGAAGAGATCTTGTTGCAGCAATAGCAATAATAAACACAATGAGACTTGTAATGGTCGTCATTAAGATGTTGGACAAATTAAATGTCAGTCCCAACCATTCAACAATCGGTGCTTTATGTTCCAACTTTTTTCACCTCTCTTTCCATTTATGTTATTTATTTTTGTGCAAAAGAAAATCTATTATAATGACAGTATAGGATGTCATTAATCCTATCGTAACAGGAATGATGGAGAAATATTGCGGATATTCGATGGCAATCGCCGCAGCCAAGACAGCGGCCGCTAAGCGCGAAAACGTTCCGAGCGAGCGGGCTTTTTTGCCTTGAGCGACCGCTCGTCCGAATTTTTCGACTTTCCGGACTAGACTCCACAACAAAAACAGACTGATCACCGTTCCTAAAATCAAGCTTAAGAAAACGGTTTTATAGCTTGTAAAGCCCCAGCCTAGCGTGTAAAGAGACAATAGATAAAATATGTATT
Source organism: Anoxybacillus sp. P3H1B (assembly GCF_001560855.1). NCBI lineage: Bacteria > Bacillati > Bacillota > Bacilli > Caryophanales > Anoxybacillaceae > Anoxybacillus > Anoxybacillus sp. P3H1B. Next base: position 89,554 of record NZ_LPUG01000028.1, read on the forward strand.
TTTGCTGTCTTAAGAACATTTGCTGCATGCCTTTACTCCTCTGGGAAATATTGACGAATCAAGCGAAACATCGCATATATGCCTGCCGCAAGACCAATCAGAAGCCCTACAACAAGAAAGATGGGCTCCGTGCCAAGCTTTTCGTCAATCCATTTCCCGCCAAAAATCCCTATCAAAATCGAACCAACTAGCTGGGATACGATCCCGGACATGAGACCGATCGCTTGAAGGGGATGGCGCTGTTTTGGACGCATACACATACATCCTTATGGTAAAAGTTTTTGTAGATAAACCTCGTGAAAACCTTATCATTATATCCCCTGTAAGCATACAATAGGCATCGTCCAATGTCAACGTGTTTAGCCAATAAATTCAAATAAATTATTAATATTTTGTGACATTTCCTCATTTATTTTTCATATTGTTATTGTATAATATAATGTTTATATTTTTCACTATCAAATTTTTCCTTCATTTCTGCGAACCTGCTCCCTTTTCACGCGGAATCTGAGGGTTTGTCGTTCCTCTAAAACCATTGCGAAAAATGCATTTCTTGCAAAAGCGATGAGACCCTTCTTCCATATTAAACTTGGTGATGGAAGGAATCCCCTCATAGGAAAAAGCGACAAATCATCTGGATGGCCGCTTGCCTCCGACCTTAAAAAAATGAGGATTCTACTTTTCAATCGGCTATACGGCCGCTCTTTTCATTGTATTCCCCTAGATAAACGAGCATTGAAGCCAACTAAATCGAAAATTCGTTTATAAAAGTAGAGCAATTCCCGCGTCACTTTTGCTTCATATGAAAAAACGCCAAGCATCCATGTTAGCATGCTCAGCGTTTAACAAAATATACTATTTCGTTCCAAATAGTCGGTCTCCTGCATCTCCAAGCCCTGGAACAATATAGCCGTGATCATTTAATTTTTCATCAAGTGCGGCAATGTAAATATCAACATCCGGATGCGCCTTTTTGACCGCCTCCACTCCTTCAGGAGCAGCGATTAAACACATGAACTTAATGTGTTTCGCTCCGCGCTTTTTTAATGAATGAATGGCTTCAACGGCTGAGCCGCCTGTTGCCAGCATCGGATCCACGACAATAAAATCGCGCTCTTCTACGTCTGTCGGAAGCTTGACATAATACTCGACCGGCTTTAATGTTTCCGGATCACGATACAGCCCAATATGGCCGACCTTTGCAGCTGGGATTAGCTTTAAAATGCCATCCACCATGCCAATTCCCGCGCGCAAAATTGGGATAATCCCCAACTTTTTCCCGGAAATAACTTTGGATTTCGCTCTGCTGACCGGCGTTTCGATTTCCACTTCCTCCAGCGGAAGATCGCGTGTAATTTCAAAAGCCATCAATGTCGCTACTTCTTCGACTAATTCACGAAACTCCTTTGTACCTGTTTGCTTGTCCCGGATATATGTAAGTTTATGTTGAATAAGGGGGTGATCAAATACGTATACTTTGCCCATAGTCTCTTCTCCTCTTTTTTTCATGTTGCACTTCTTTATATTTTACCGAAAAAATGACATCTGTTCAATAACAGTCATGAATGATCAAAAAATTGCCTCGTATCTTTGAAAAAGATACGAGGCATGAATGAGACTATGCATAAAGCGGGAATTTTTCAGTTAATGCCGCTACACGCTCGCGTGCTTCTGCTTGCTTTTCTTCATTATCCACATTTTTAAGGGCAAGGGCAATAATGCTTGCAATTTCATCCATTTCAGCAAGGCCAAAGCCGCGGCTTGTAACAGCTGCTGTGCCGATGCGGATGCCGCTTGTGACAAATGGGCTCTCCGGATCGTATGGAATCGTATTTTTATTGACGGTAATGCCGATTTCATCAAGAACTTTCTCGGCGACTTTTCCTGTTAATCCAAGCGAACGCAAATCAACGAGTAAAAGATGATTGTCCGTTCCTCCTGATACAAGCGTGAATCCTTCCTTTACTAACGCTTCTGCCAAACGTGAAGCGTTGTTGATAATGTTTTGGGCATATTCCTTAAAGCTATCATTCAACGCCTCGCCTAATGCGACAGCCTTTGCAGCAATAACATGCATTAATGGTCCACCTTGAATGCCAGGGAAAATCGCTTTATCGATTTGCTTAGCAAATTCTTCTTTGCAAAGGATCATACCGCCGCGTGGCCCGCGCAACGTTTTATGCGTTGTCGTTGTTACGAAATGAGCATAAGGAACAGGATTGGGATGAAGACCTGCCGCAACAAGACCCGCGATATGAGCCATGTCGACCATCAAATACGCTCCGACTTCATCAGCAATTTCACGGAATCGCGCAAAGTCAATCTCGCGCGGATAGGCGCTGGCACCGGCTACGATGAGCTTTGGCTTATGTAAGCGCGCTTTTTCCAACACGTCGTCATAGTTGATTCGGTGAGTTTCCGGGTCTACTCCATATTCAACAAAGTTGTATTGAATTCCGCTAAAATTCACTGGGCTTCCGTGCGTCAAATGTCCCCCATGGGATAAATTCATACCTAAAACCGTATCTCCGTGATTTAATACGGTGAAATATACCGCCATGTTCGCTTGCGCACCGGAATGAGGCTGAACGTTCGCATGCTCGGCACCAAATAATTGTTTTGCCCGTTCACGCGCTAAATCCTCGACAACATCAACATATTCGCAGCCTCCATAATAACGGCGGCCCGGATATCCCTCTGCATATTTATTGGTTAATACCGATCCTTGCGCTTCCATTACAGCGGGACTGACAAAATTTTCAGACGCAATCAGCTCAATTTTTGTTTGTTGTCTTTTTAATTCATCTTGAATCGCTTGAAATACTTGTGGATCTTGTTGTGGCAAGTGGTTCATCACAAGCTCCTCCTTTTTTCGAGATATCGGAATATTCTCCTCTATTTTAACAGCATTTTAGGAAAGGATTCAAAGAAAAAATGAACAAAATCAACAAGATTGGTATGAAGCATTCGTGTTTTCCTTGAAATAGACCGCCCGATCTCCACCGATTAATTTCGGTCTTGTCTTCGCCAATGTCACATGAGCACGACCAATTTCACGAATGGAAGTACGGACGGGAACAGCGACATGCTTTAAATGCATGCCGATGAATGTATCGCCAATGTCGATGCCGGCATCCGCTTTAATAAATTCGACAACGACTGGATCCTTCATATAATTGTACGCATATTCCGCCATCGCTCCCCCGGCCGAAGCGACCGGAACAACGGAGACAATTTCCAAATTTTTAGCCAATGCGGTTTCTCGTTCAACAACGAGCGCGCGATTTAAATGCTCACAGCATTGAAAAGCAAGCTGGATTCCCGATTGAGCGCGCCATTGTTGCAATTCAGCAAAAATCATTTCCGCTACTTCTTTTGTGCCTGCTGTTCCAATTTTTTGCCCAATTACTTCACTCGTGCTGCAGCCAATGACAAGGAGGTGCTCAGAAGAGAGAGGAACCTGCTGGCGAAATTCGCTCAAAATCGCTTGCCATTGCTGCTTCCATTGTGAAAGCATGATCCGTCTCCTCCTCGTTACAGATGTGTCTGCTCATATTGATGGATTTTATTCACGCGATTCGCATGGCGGCCTCCTGCGAATTCTGTTGTCAGCCATACTTTCGCAATCTCCCTCGCCAAACCTGGCCCGATGACCCGTTCTCCCATTGCTAATATGTTGCTGTCGTTATGTTCTCGCGTCATTTTCGCGCTATATACGTCGTGAACAAGGGCGCACCGCACTCCTTTTACTTTATTGGCGGCAATCGACATCCCGATTCCTGTTCCACAAATTAAAATACCGCGATCGACTTCGCCGCTCGCCACCTTTTCAGCCACCGGAATGGCATAATCAGGATAATCGACAGAACTGCCGCATTCGCATCCCAAATCGATATATTCGATTTCCATTTCCTCCATAAGCTTTTTAATTTCTTGGCGAATGGCTACTCCGCCGTGGTCAGACGCAATGGCTACTTTCATGTTGTTTTCCTCCTTTTTCTCTTTCCTTCCATTGTAACGATAAAAAGCGACTTTTTCATTAACTTATTCAGGCTGTTGACAAACGCTGTCATCGTATGTCGCCAGCCTTGCTCGTCCACCCATGAATGTTTTTTGTTCGATGGGCGGTTTCGCTCCTTGTCTGTGAGGCGTTTTCAAGACCGGCTGATGCTCAAAATGACGGTAGACAAAGTCAAAGTGGACTTTGTCTACCGCTTTTAACACTTATTATGCTCTTTTACGAAACAAATTTCCATCCTAAAACACAGGGCATCATAAGAAGTCTATATGGATGCCGCTTAAAAGGCATGGGCCCTCCATCAGCTTTGCTGCCTTTCTCTTTCTGTTCCCGAACGATAAGCGCCGTCTGTCAAGCAGACGGATCCGTTCATACGGACGACCCATTTGATATTCTTCTCATCCATTCACTTATCTTGCACAAAAACGATCAATCGTATTTTTTAATTTTTGCGCTTGCTCCGCTAACTGGCTGACAAGCTCATTCACATGGTTAATCATTGCGGCTTGTTCCTGTGTGGCAGCCGTCACTTCAAGCGCTCCGGCTGATGTTTCTTCAGCAATCGCTGCTACCTCCTGAGATTGGATGGACGTTTTTTGAATATGCCGCATTTGTTCCTTCACCAATTCCGCAATTTGATGAACGGAATTAGCCACTTCATGAATCGAATGAGTCATCTTCATAATCGCTTCATTTGTATCGTTTCCTTTTGCAGCTTCTTCATTGGCAGCGGTCACCTGCTCATCAATTTGCGCGACCACGTGAACGACTTCTTTTTGAATATTTTTGATTAGCTCAGAAATGCCCTGCACGGCCCGCGCGCTTTCATCAGCCAGCTTCCGCACCTCTTCCGCAACCACAGCGAAGCCCTTTCCATGTTCGCCAGCACGCGCCGCCTCAATGGAAGCATTTAAAGCTAATAAATTCGTTTGACCCGCAATATCACCAACAAGCAAAATGATATTCTCGACTTTTTTGGCATGCTGCTCAAGGCGCCGTACCGCATTTAACGAAGCCTGATTATTTTGGGCTAAATGTTGAATGCCTGTTACAAGTGAATCAATGACTTCTTTGCTCTTATGAAGCGTGTCGACCATATCAACGGCCAATTGCTCTGATTGCTTTGCTTTTTGCTGAACTTCATTGGCGATCTTCAACACATCTTCCACGGATTCGGCGGTTGTCTGCATCGAAACAGCCGAGTCGGTCGCCCCTTTGGAAATTTCCTCAATCGTTCGGGCTATGCTTTCTGAGCGCTCGACTGCCACGCTTGAGGCATCGGTAATTTCGACTACCTTTTCGTTTGTATGGGCAAAGTTTTCTTCAATATTGCGGACCATCATTCGCAAATTTCTTAACATTTCATTAAAAGCGACTCCCAATGCCCGTATCTCGTCATCCGATTTAGCTAGCGGCACATCTTCATCAATTTTTCCATTTGCCGCTTTAATCGCCGCCTGCTCTAATTGATGCAGCGGACGCGTAATAAAACCTGAAGCGATATACGCCAAAAGTCCTGACCAGAAAATACCGAGCAATAGGATCACAATCGTAAACAAACTCTTATCAAACGTACTAAACATCAGATCATAAAGCACATAAATAAAGAACGCGCTTGTAGAATACGTAATAACGGCCAAAACGGTCGTAAACACAACAAGCTTTAATCGCAGGCTAAACCCGTATTTCTTTTTCTCACTCATGGCCTATATCCCCCTCAAATATCCCATTATAGCTTTTGAATGAGCTGCTCGATCAATTGATCCAACTCCTCTCTCGTCCGGCGATAAACTTCAACAGAGCCCCCGAACGGATCGACTACATCCCCTTCTTGTCCTAAAACAAATTCCTTCATTGTAAAGATTTTGTCCTTTGCCTCCGGAAATCGTTCCATCAGCTGCTGTTTGTGCCCGGTTGTCATGGTAAAAATATACGTAGCCCAGTCCACATCTTCTTTTTTTAGAAATGAAGAACAATGAGCCATATCAATTCCTTTTTCTGTTAATACCAATTTCGCATAATCAGAGGCGTCGCTCCCTTCCACAGCAAATAAGCCTACGGATTTCACTTGGACATCCGGCAGTTGCTTATTCCTTAATAGAGCTTCAGCCATTGGACTTCGGCACGTATTCCCCGTACAGACAAAAAGTACATGAATCGACATAATACCCTCCTCGTTGGTAAGGCCTGTATAGCATTATTATAATAGAATTCTTTTTCTAAAGTATAGTGCAAAAAAGATTGCTAGTATATAAATGTAGGAGAATGGAACGAATCGTCTCCAGACCATCAGCAGACGAAGGTGAGTCTGCTGGCAGATCCCGGCCCCGCAAACAAATGACAAAAGTCCAAAAAACGCCGCTTTCAGATCCATCCATGGTTCTGTAAAGCGGCGTTTTTCGCTCATTTGACCGTGAAAAGCGGCCCAAACTCCATTATGTACATGCTAAGGCATGAAGTTACATCCCCATATAGCGGCCTTATCCAAAGGGAATCATCAGCTTTAAACCGAATGCTAGCAGAATGCTGCCGCCCAACAATTCCCCATAAATGCCAAGCCAGCGCTGAAAGCGGCTTCCCAGCAATAAGCCAAGCCATGTAAGAACCATGCTAAAAAAACCAAACAGCAGAATCGTTAATAGCGTGCGGGCTCCGTAAATACCGAGACTCAGACCGACCGAAAAGCTGTCGAGGCTGACGCTCAAGGCAAAAAAAACTAAACCTATCCCGACCGGCGAAATCAGCGGATCACTTTCTCGCTTTAAGGAAGTGACAATCATTTGCAAGCCTAGTATAAGCAGGAGTCCGCCGCCGACATAAGTGGCAATCGCTCCAAATTGCTCAGACAGAAGACGCCCTACAAACATTCCTAGCATCGGCATTAGCACGTGAAAGAGACCGATGGTAAATCCTATATGAAACATTTGCTTAACACGCAAACGAAAAAAACCCATTCCCAATCCAATCGAAAATGCGTCCATGCCCAATGCAAATGCCATCATGCACAATGTCACCAGTTCACCGACTAATTCCTTCATCTCCCACCCTCCCCGGACTTGCCTATTGGTAACATATGCAAGTCCGAGGAGGTTTAGACTGGTTATTTTTCATAAAGAATTCGATATCCCGCCGCCTTTTTTAACCGATTCATAATAGCTGTACCAATGCCATGATCAGGAAAACATTCGCTATAAATCATGTCCACCTCAGCTTCATCGAACGCCCGAAGCGCATCATATAAATAGCGAGCGACTGTATATAAATCTGACCGCTTTCCACAGGAGATCACAGCATCTGCTCTGTAAGTCGATTGCCGCTCTTCGGTCGTTAACACTCCCACTTTTTTACCGAGCGCGCGCTGCTCATCAACAAGATGCTGTAAAAATGCTGAAGTGCCTTCCACAATCGTCAACGGCGCTCGCGGTGCATAATGTGTATATTTCATTCCTGGCGCTTTTGGCTTCTCCTTTTCATTCAATAACGCCGCATCCACATGAACACGTCCGATGAGGTGCTCTAGCTCTTCTTTGGTAACGCCTCCCGGACGCAAAATGATTGGAATGTCCGTCGTGCAATCCAACACCGTCGATTCGACTCCGATTCCCGTTGGTCCGCCATCCACTATACCCGCGATTTTTCCATTTAAATCAGCTAAAACATGCATGGCGCTTGTCGGGCTTGGTTTTCCTGACAGGTTCGCGCTTGGAGCAGCAAGCGGCAAGCCGCTCTCCCGAATTAAGGCCAGAGCGACTGGATGGGCCGGCATACGCACCGCAACCGACGCAAGGCCGGCTGTTACTTCTTCACAAACAGCATTTTTTCTCTTTTTCAAAATCATGGTCAGCGGCCCCGGCCATAGCCGCTTGATTAACGTTTGCGCCACATCAGGAATATCCACAGCGATCTGCCCCAATTGATCATAATCAGCAATGTGAACAATCAATGGATTATCACTCGGACGTCCTTTCGCTTGAAAAATTTTTTTTACAGCTGCCGACGAGGCGGCATTCGCCCCTAATCCATATACGGTTTCAGTAGGAAAAGCAACCACTTCACCGGCACGCAACAGCTCGGCCGCTTGTGAAATTTGTGGACAAACATCATATTTATCCACAAATTTATCCACAATCCAAACTTTTGTCTCCATGCTCTTCACCACCATTCATCGTTGATTATCTATATCAATTTTATTGCTAGTTTCGAAGAATCAAGCAAAATCATATGCCAGTCATCTATTTCTATCCACAAACTGTGGATAAAACCATTTTTGTTGTGGGTAAATCTGTGGGTAACTATTTGTTTATGAATCCAAACTTCTGCATTTATCCACAAAAATGATTACGGCCAAATTTTTCCGATCATTTCCTTGATGAAAAATTTTACCTCTACTTTATCATCGTCATCATTGATGACAACGTCTGATGAGGACATCACAGCCGTGCCGGCACCAGCTGCTTGCAGCGCTGGCGAATTTTCCGTTTCTTCTTGCTCATGATCCTTCGTTGTTTTTTCTTTTTTAACAAATGTGGCATTGTCTTTTTCTGGCTGATGCTTGTTCACAACTTTCTTATTCATATGTTCTTCACTCATATGAGCTTCTTCTGATGCCGGAGTCACTTCTGTTTTGGCTCCCTCTTCTGCTTTCACGGCTTCGCCATTGGAAAAGTCGAGGAAACATAGCGGCGGAAACAACACACACCACCAATTTGCTCCTTTTCCTTCCCCTAGAGTAATAAGAATCGCTTGATATTCCCCTGCCGGATAAATATAGTTCCCATAAATCTTAGTCGGAAAATGCACCTTGCCAAATTGAACATGGTAGGTTTGATCGCTCTTTTCTTTTTTCAGCACATCAGCCACCGTTTTTTCAATATCAGGCAAATGTAAGCGGATGACTTGCTCAGCCTGAGAGAATGAGGTTAAATGAGCGACCCAGCCGTTAATTTGTTCATTCACCGCATCGCGCACTTTACGCTTCAACGCTTGATCCTCATCCGAATCGCTGTTGGCCAGGATACGCAGACGGATCGCCTGATCTGGAATCATCACTTGCGCATTTTCACCAGCCTCTGTTTGCTGACCATACACATTCACAAACACACCGATTGCCAATAAAAAAATATATAATACAATTGCTAGTTTTTTCATTATATTGCACCGTCCTTTCATTAACCTATTTTGGACAGTGCTATCCATTTTTAAACTATGAATCTAAAAAATAAAACAATAAATTAATGGATTGAAAGCTTTCATGCAAAATCATCAAAGAAGACCTTTGATTTTTCCTTCGTTATAGGGAATTCCCCTAACAAAGCCCCCGTTTGTGCACGCCTCCATCTTCCTGCTGCATTGATTAGCCATGATGTACCACAGATTCCAACGACCAATCATATCATAAAATCGCACCCGTTCTCCGTGATGGGCCATAAGCGAGAATGCGGGTGCGAGATGTCCTTTGTCTTATAACGGCGGTTCGATTTCCGCATAAACATTGCGGTCTTTTCCATTGATATCAAAAACAACGTCAACAGCAGCCTGCGGAAATGTTCGCTGCAGCAGTTGAGCTACCGCTTCTCCTTGCCCTGCCCCAACTTCAAATGCGACAATGGAACGGCTTTTCAGCACCAAAGGCAGTTCAGCCATAAAACGCCGATAAAAATCAAGGCCATCCTTGCCGCCCACAAGCGCTTTTCGCGGTTCATGGTCTTTTACAATTGGAGAAAGCAAAGCGATATCAAGCTCTGGAATATACGGAGGGTTCGACACAACCACATCCACTTTACGTTTTGCCTGAATGAGCGGCTGCAGTAAATCCCCTAACCAAAATTCTATTTCCGCTCCAAGGCGGCGGGCATTTTCTTGTGCTACCAGCAGCGATTTTTGCGAAATATCAATCGCACTCATGCGCAGCGTATGGTTTTCGAGCGCCAGTGTTACAGCGATCGCTCCGCTGCCTGTTCCCACATCGACAACATCAACCGCTGTTTGATTAGGAAAAAATCGTTGGATGCGCTTTAACACCCCTTCCACTAACTCTTCCGTTTCTGGCCTTGGAATGAGAACCTCGCGATTGACGAGGAACGAACGACCATAAAATTCCTCTGCGCCAATCAGGTATTGTACAGGGGTATGTTCCTTTGCATGCTGATGGAGATCTTCAATCAGCCCTTGATACGCTTTTTCGCTAATTTTCTCTCGCAGACAAGCAAACAGCTGCGCCCTAGTCATTTGCAAATGATGAAGCAGCAGTAATTCTGCTACACGCGCTTCTTTTCCATGCTCTTCTAAAAAAGAAGAAGCCCAATGAAGGACTTCGTAAATTTTATAACTCATGATTCGCCTGCTCCAATTTTTTCGATTGATCGTCTAGAATCAGCGCATCGATGATCTCATCCAGCTTCCCTTCTAGAATTTGATCAAGCTTTTGAATCGTGAGCCCGATTCGATGATCCGTTACGCGATTTTGCGGAAAATTGTAAGTGCGAATCCGCTCAGAACGGTCTCCTGTGCCGACCGCCTGTTTGCGTGTTTGATCATATTCTGCACGCGCTTCTTGCTGATATTTATCATAAATACGGGCACGCAATACTTTCATCGCTTTTTCCTTATTTTTAATTTGCGATTTTTCATCTTGGCATGAAACGACGATTCCGGTCGGGATATGCGTTAAGCGCACCGCGGACATCGTCGTATTGACGCTTTGTCCACCTGGTCCGCTTGAAGCGAACGTATCAACACGAATGTCTTTTTCATTGATTTCAATTTCAACCTCTTCCATTTCAGGTAAACAGGCAACAGTTGCTGTCGATGTATGGATGCGTCCGCCCGATTCTGTCTCAGGAACACGCTGAACACGATGAGCGCCATTTTCAAACTTTAATTTTGAGTACGCCCCTTTTCCGTTAATCATAAAAATAATCTCTTTATAACCGCCTAATCCTGTTGGACTCGCTTCGATGACTTCCGTTTTCCATCCCTGGGACTCCGCATAGCGAGTATACATACGGTATAAGTCGCCCGCAAACAGCGCCGCCTCTTCTCCGCCAGCCGCGCCGCGAATTTCCATAATGACGTTTTTGTCATCGTTCGGGTCTTTCGGCAACAATAATACTCTTAATTTTTCTACTAGCGCTTCCTCGCGCTCTTCCAATTCGTTAATTTCTTCTTTTACCATTTCGCGCATATCAAGATCCAATTTTTCTTCTAGCATCGCTTTCGCATCTGCCAGCTGCTCGCGAACAGACTTATATTCGCGATATACATGCACGGTTTCTTCTAAATCGGACTGTTCTTTTGAATAGTCGCGAAGCTTTTTCGGATCATTAATAACTTCTGGATCCATCAACAGCTGGTTTAATTTTTCATAACGTTCTTCTACTGCTTGAAGACGATCAAACACATGCTTCACCTCTGTCTTTGTCCATACACAGTCTAATTTGTAATTATACTACAATCTAATGAAATACGAAAGTACTTCCATGGTCCAGCTAAATAAAGTCCTATGAGGGTTAATGAAACGTCTCTCCTTTCTAACAGAGTGGAAGTGTGATAACGATTGTTCAATCCCCTTATCGATAAACACAAACTTGGGACGGGAACGATATGTATCCAAATTCATTGTCAGAAAAGCCTGCCCGACTGTCGTTCCTGCTCATTGCGGGGAAATAAATATCGACACATTCAATGAAATGGAGATCGTCATGAAACACGATCGACGGATGAGCTCGACTTCATGTACACGAATGTTTACGTCTCAGCTTCCTCTTATCGAACAGGCGATTTTTTGACCAAAGTGCCAAGAATTAGGACAAAATCGACAAATTTTCGGCATCATTTGCTAGCGAATGCACGCCTGCCCCTCCGTCCATATAGAAGGAATCCGCCTATCTGCATGCCAGACGATCTGCTCGTGATGCTTCGCTGAGCCATAAGATTCCGTTTCCCTTTGCGGACAGGAAGCGGATTTTTTTACTTGGCATACTTTTTGCATTAATGGTAGATGACGAAAAATTTTTCGGAAAGGGGATTGGGAGAATGAAAGCAGCTGTTGTTCATCAGTTCAAACAAAAGCTTCAAATTGAAGAGGTAGAAAAACCAAAGCTTGAGTACGGCGAAGTGCTCGTGAAAATCGAAGCGTGCGGCGTTTGCCATACCGATTTGCATGCCGCTCATGGGGACTGGCCGGTCAAACCAAAGCTTCCGCTCATTCCAGGGCATGAAGGAGTGGGAGTCGTCGTCGAAGTGGCACCGGGGGTGAAATCGATTAAAGTGGGAGATCGCGTAGGAATTCCTTGGCTTTACTCCGCATGCGGGGAATGTGAATATTGCTTAAGTGGCCAAGAAACCCTTTGCCCTCATCAATTGAATGGCGGTTATTCTGTTGACGGCGGATACGCAGAATATTGTAAAGCGCCAGCGGATTATGTCGCGCGCATTCCAGATAACCTAGATCCGGTGGAGGTCGCACCGATTCTTTGCGCCGGGGTCACAACCTATAAAGCTCTGAAAGTATCCAATGCTAAACCGGGGGATTGGGTAGCCATTTATGGAATCGGCGGCTTAGGACATATCGCTCTGCAATACGCGAAAGCAATGGGATTCAATGTAGTGGCCGTCGATATCAGCGATGATAAAGCAGAATTGGCTACAAAATTAGGAGCGGATATCGCCATCAATGGCTTAAAGGAAGATCCGGTACAAGCCATTCATGAAAAAGTCGGCGGCGTACAAGCGGCTATTAGCGTGGCTGTCACGAAAAAAGCATTTGAACAAGCCTATCAATCTATCAAACGCGGCGGTTGTCTCGTTGTCGTCGGATTGCCTCATGACGAGCTGCCGATCCCTATTTTCGATACCGTCTTAAACGGCATCACCGTTAAGGGATCCATCGTAGGAACAAGAAAGGACATGCAGGAAGCGCTTAACTTCGCAGCCCAAGGAAAGGTTCGTCCTATTGTGGAAGCGGTTTCTTTGGAGCATATTAACGAAGTGTTTGAACGGATGGAAAAAGGACAAATCAACGGCCGCATCGTTTTAACCATGCAATAACACTTTCTAAATAGATATTCAAGCTGGCAGGAGTAGTGGAACAAGCGGCTCCTGCACCAGCCAAACAAGGAGGAGTCATCTTATGATTTATAACCGGCCCGGAGAGAATGGCGCCAAAGTTCAATTTAAAAAAAGATATTACAATTACATTAACGGGGAATGGACACCGCCTATTTCAGGACAATATTTTGAAAACATCACTCCTGTTACAGGGGAGGTTTTTTGCGAAGTAGCCCGTTCCCAAGCGGAGGATATTGAACTGGCGCTCGACGCAGCCCACGCGGCGAAGGAAGCGTGGGGCAAAACGTCTCCTGCATTCCGCGCCACGATTTTAAACAAAATTGCAGACCGCATGGAAGAAAATTTAGAAATGCTGGCGGTCGCTGAAACATGGGAAAACGGAAAACCTATTCGAGAAACGCTAAATGCAGATCTTCCTTTAGCTATCGATCATTTCCGTTATTTCGCGGGAGTGATCCGCGCTCAAGAAGGAGCCATCAGCCAAATTGACGATGATACCGTTGCTTATCATTTTCATGAGCCACTCGGGGTCGTTGGCCAAATCATTCCGTGGAATTTCCCGCTTCTCATGGCAGCTTGGAAAATCGCCCCGGCGCTGGCGGCCGGAAACTGCATTGTCTTAAAGCCTGCAGAGCAAACACCGGCATCCATTATGGTTTTAATGGAGCTAATCGGGGATCTCTTGCCTCCAGGAGTGCTCAATATCGTCAATGGTTTTGGCCTTGAAGCCGGAAAACCTTTAGCATCCAGTCCGCGCATTGCGAAAATTGCTTTTACAGGCGAAACGACAACAGGACGTTTAATTATGCAGTATGCCTCACAAAACATTATCCCGGTCACCCTTGAGTTAGGCGGAAAATCGCCGAATATCTTTCTTCCGGACGTAATGAGCGAAGAGGATGATTTCTTAGATAAAGCGCTTGAGGGCTTTACGATGTTTGCCCTGAATCAAGGAGAGGTCTGCACATGCCCGTCGCGGGCCTTGATCCACGAGTCCATTTATGCTGCATTTATGGAAAGGGCGCTCGAACGTGTCAAAAATATTAAAGCCGGAAATCCATTGGATACAAGCACCATGATCGGAGCGCAAGCATCGTCCGAACAGATGGAAAAAATCCTTTCCTATATTGATATCGGCAAGCAAGAGGGAGCGGAATGCCTGATTGGCGGAGACCGAAACCACATCGCGGGCCTTGAAAACGGCTATTATATTCAGCCGACCGTATTCAAAGGACATAATAAAATGCGAATCTTCCAAGAGGAAATTTTCGGTCCTGTCGTATCTGTCACAACGTTTAAAAGTGAAGAGGAAGCGCTAGCCATTGCCAATGATACATTATACGGATTGGGCGCCGGTGTGTGGACAAGAAATATTCATACCGCTTACCGGCTAGGCCGGGGAATTCAAGCAGGAAGAGTGTGGACCAATTGTTATCACGCCTATCCGGCTCATGCGGCATTCGGCGGCTATAAAATGTCAGGAATCGGCCGCGAAACTCATAAAATGATGTTAGCTCACTACCAGCAAACCAAAAACCTTCTCGTCAGCTATCATCCAAAAGCGCAAGGGTTTTTCTAAACGATTCACAGCTAAGGGGCACGTGGCTCGTCCATGAGGGCGAGCCGCCGCCTCTCCATTTTCTGGCCAATGATACACCATTAGAGGCTGAAGCTTTTTTACAAAAGGAAAAAGGAGCGGATGCAAAAGCAGCTATACTTTTGAATCTGCTCCCTTTTCTTTTAATAAATACCGCAATTTACGAACGGTGATATTTAATCGCTCTGCTGTCTCCTTTCGGTTTCCGATCGTTTCTTTTAATGTTTTTATGACAAAGGAACGGCCAATTTGCGTCTCTAATTCTTTCACCAATGACAATACATATTCAAGATCTACTTGTGGATGATTATTCTTCCACAATGACAATACATGGTTCGTCCATTGCTGCAAATAGGTTTCTAAATCGATTTCTTCTTGCTCCTTTTCATGCACCCGTACAGATGGAGGATGGGTTTCTCCTTTGATTTTTTCCGGAAGATACTGTGGCGTAATCACCTGTGTTTCTCCTTCCGCTAATGTGATCGCCCGCTTGACCACATTCATCAGCTCTCTTATATTTCCCGGCCAATGATAACGCTTCAAATAGAAAAGGCTTTCTTCGGAAAAAGATAATGATGAGTTCATCTTTTTTAAAAAATAAGTAAGCAAAAGCGGCAAATCTTCTATTCTCTCTCGAAGCGGCGGAATCGCGATTTTGACTACGTCAAGCCGATACAAAAGATCTTCTCTAAACTTTTTTTCTTCTACTGCTTTAGACAAATCGACATGTGAAGCCGCAATGATTCTCGTATTGGTTTTGCGGATGACCTCACCGCCTACCCTCATATACTCGCCAGTCTCTAACACTCGCAGCAATTTGACTTGAATGGCCAGCGAGGCTTCGCCAATTTCATCGAGAAATAATGTTCCGCGATGAGCAATCTCAAAGATGCCTTTCTTTTCTTTGATCGCTCCTGTAAAAGCCCCTTTCTCATGACCAAACAGTTCGCTTTCCAACAATGTTTCGGAAACGGCTCCGCAGTTTATTCCAATAAAAGGCTGGTCGTAGCGAAGGCTCGCGTGGTGAATAAACTGGGCAAGCACTTCTTTTCCTGTTCCTGTTTCCCCTTCAATGAGCACATTGACATTTTTTTTCGCAATTTTATAAGCCAATTTTAACAGATCATTCATTTCCTTGTTCGTCCCGACAACAAACCCAAGCGTTTCCGCGAGCTTGTACATGTCGTCTTGTGATGAAGCGATACCGTTATTTAACAGTCCTTCAATTAATTCTTCCAGCTGCTCAATATCATCAAACGGTTTTTCTACATAGTCGCTCGCTCCATATTTTATCGCATCCACCGCGGTTTTGACCGTGCTGTATCCCGTCATTACCACAGCTTTACACGTCGGCTGTGTGCGCTTCAGCTGTTTTAACAAGTCTAAACCGTTTGTGTCCGGAAGTTTGACATCAATAAATGCGAGATCAAACGAGTATTGCTGAATGAGTTTAGAGAAATCTTTGCCGCTGAATCCGAGCTTTACGCGATACCCTCTTCCTTCTAGCAAATGCAGAAAAAAGGTGCCTACCTCTCGTTCATCATCAATCACTAAAATATAGCTCATCGGTTCTCTGCCTCCATTCTATCGCTTTGCCGGAAGCTTTAAAATAAACTCACTTCCTTTTCCTCGTTCGCTTATGGCTTCAATTGTCCCTCCGTGAGCTTGTGCAATTCCTAAGCTAACAGATAGACCAAGCCCTGTTCCTTTTCCTGGCCGTTTAGTCGTAAAAAACGGGTTAAAAATCTCCTGCAGATGCTGTTTGTCGATCCCAATACCATTATCTTTGACAGAAAGGGTTACCCATTTACTCCCATGTTCAACGATCGTTTTTGTTTCAATTGCGATTACTTTTTCAGCGCCCTCCCTCTCTTCCAGTGCATCTTTGGCGTTGATTAAAAGATTTAATACAATTTGGCCAATTTGCTGAAGATTCCCTTCCACCCATTCAACGGAATGATCCAGATTGACCTGAATGACGATATTTTGCTTTTGAATTTGATCCCTGATCAGCCCCAGCACCTGTTCAACCGCATCATTAATGGAACAGTCCGCAAACCGATATTCATCCTGCCTGGCAAATGTCAGCAGGTTTTGAATAATGGCTTTGCAGCGCTTTCCACATGAATAAATATCGGATAAAAGTGTGGAAGAACGCTCTTCTTTCGGGAAAGATCTCAACAATAGCTGAGCATTGCCAAGAATCGCTGTCAGCGGATTGTTCAGCTCATGAGCAATACCCGCCGCCATTTCGCCAATGGCGGCCAATTTCCCTGATTGCACCAATTGCGCCTCAATCTGAAGTTTTTCTGTAATATCATTGATATAAATAATCACAGCGTAAATGCTTTGGTTTTCGTTAAATACTGGATACGAATGAAAGTCACATATGCGTTGCTGAATATGAAAGCGACGATAAACGGGTTTTTGTGTTGCTACATTTTCCATGATAGGGTTTTCATTTTGCTCAATCGCTAACAGCTCACATATATTTCTAGTATGCGGAGACCCGCCAATTTGAAAAAATTCTTTCGCTGCATCATTATATCGCAAAATACGGCCTTCTAAATCAACGACTAAAATCATTTCCGAAACAGCCCGAAATGTTTCCTCCCATTCTTTTTTACTGACAAGCACCTCGCGATAAAGCCTTGCATTTTCGATGCAAACCGCCAACTGATCGCCAAATTGCTGGAAAAACGAGAGATCGGCTTCATCATATCGGACGATTTCAGAGCTTCCGATGCTTAATACGCCGATTACCTGTCCTTTGCTAATCAACGGAACAAGCAATACGCTTTTCATGCCAAGCTCTCGGTAGACAGCGTTTTCTACATAACTCTCCTCTTTCTCCTGCACTTGATAAAAAAATTTCTGCAGCGATTGAATCACTTTCCAATAAATCGAGCGTTCCTTCGGCAACGTAAAACCAATGGGGAAGTATAGCGAATGCAAAGGATAGACATTCGTCAATGTGAGCTTATCATTTTCATATAAAGATAGGCTAATTCGTTTGATAGGAAAAATTTCTCTCAGCTTATCAAAGGTATTTTTCAGCATATCATCCATTGACATATCAATATTAAAGCTTTTCGTAATGTCATTGATAATTTCCAGCTGCATATTTTTCTTTTTTAATTCCGCTACCATTTTCTTCAATTCGGTATAATAGCTTTTCTTGGAGGATTGCACCCCTGTTAACAAATTAATCATTTGCTGCCGCTCATTCATCGCTACCATGCCCTTCTAAATATTTCTTCAATATCTTCTGCCGTTACATCTCTCGGGTTGGTAATCATGCAAGCATCATGTAAAGCCATGAGGCTCATTTTTTTCATTTCTTCTTCTTCTACCCCAATAGATGACAAACGTTGGGGAGCCCCAATATCGGCCGTTAATTGTTTGACATACTCAATGGCTCTTCTCCCTGCTTCCATATGAGACATTCCGCGTATATCCATGCCAAGAAAAAGAGCAATATCAGCAAATTTCTTAGGATTGGCTAAAAGATTGTACTCCATTACATGAGGAAGCAAAATAGAATTGACATCGCCATGCAAAAGGTTGTATTTTCCTCCTACTGCATGCGACATCGCATGGACAGCTCCTAAAATGGCGTTGGAAAAGGCAAGCCCGGATTGTAAGCTTGCCATTGCCATATTCGTCTTAGCCTCCCGATTCATTTTGGAAGCTACAGAAGGCCGCAAATATTCCGCCACTAGAGAAATCGCATTCTTCGCTTGAACGTCGGTCAGAGGTGTAGCCGCCAAGCTGACATAGGCTTCAATGCCGTGTGTTAACACATCCATCCCCGTCGCTCCGGTTAACTCCGCACTTTTTGTGACGAGCGTTTCTGGGTCAATAATCGCGATATCTGGAATAAGAGATCTAGAAATAATGGTCATCTTTTTCTGCTTTTTTGTATCGACAATAACGGAAAATTGCGATACTTCTGAACCTGATCCAGCGGTAGTCGCAACCATGACCTGCGGGGGGAGCGGATGGTGGATTTTATCCACTCCCTCATAGCTTTGAATCTGGCCGCCATTGGTGGCGAGAATGGCAATCGCTTTCGCTACATCAATCGAACTGCCGCCGCCAACGCCAATAATGGAGTCACACTCATGCTCCATATAAACGCGGCATCCCTTTTCTACTTCTTCATCTTTCGGATTAATCGTGATATCAGAAAAAGTAGTGTACTTTAAGCCCGCTTGCTTACAGCTTTGAATGACCACATCTAGCCACCCTGCTGCGATCACACCTGGATCACTGACAATCAAGACATTTGTCGCACCAAGCCGTAAGCAGCTTTCTCCCACCTGCTGAATGGATCCGTTTCCAAAAATGATTTCTGGCATCATGAATTTGTGAATGTTCATACTTTCTCCATCCTAATTATAACCTTTTACTAATTTTATAATTATTCTCAATTTTTTGTCCACAAAAAAACCGGGATACAGTATAACGGCTTTTTATTTCCGGTGGCCAATAAGCTGTTCCCCGGCAGGACTCTTCTGTTTTTTTATATAGAACGGAGTTCATCTTTCAACCTTTCCATTTTAGCGGCGTCATCCAGCGCAGCTGATGTTAACCCTATCAACCCCATTCATTGGATGCGCCGATAGATTCCTCTCAGATGAGCAAATAAAAATCTTATGAGATGATTCCATTCGTGGTTACGCTTTAGCATGAGCGAGATCATGGACGGACTTGTCGCCAACCGTCTAAGAAATGACATTCTGCTTTTGAATGGGCGATAGGTTCTATCCTCTCATTGGATTGATATCATTTGACAGTCGATTCCATGCTGAAATCGTTCATTACTTATGTATCATAAATAAACTTTTAGAGATTGAAGGGATATGTCTGTAAACACATACGGTCAGAAGACAAGTATATGTGCTTACCTTCCGACCGTTAAACTTCATCACTGCACATGTTCATCTGTCCAATTGCATCTCTCAATATTATGCAGCACCAAAAACCCTATTGCAGAGCAGGCACATATCAGTCATGGATTCGTACATGAACACGATAGGTCGGGATTGCCTTTGTCAATAATTGCTGCAAACGCGCTTGATCTTTTTGTCTCTGCTCATTCGACAGACGGTTTCGTGCATGAACGGTGATCCACATGTCAGCACCATTCATCCACACCGATCCAGCCTCATAATTTGTATATTTTTCCACTACTTGAACCGCTTTTCGCACATCCGCACGATTATTTTCGCTGCCATCGGTCAAGCTTATAAAATTCGGGTTTTGATTGGTGTTTTCTGGATCATCAAAATGATTATACATTCGATCATAATTGGGCTTGGCCCGATCCCCTGTCATTAGTTTTCTTCCGTTTTGATCTTCCTTTTGCGCATGATATTGTGAATCGGTTGGATTCAGTGCACATGCGGAAAGGAGCACACCGAAAAGTAACGGCAGTACCTTTTTCATCATTCGTCGCCTCCCTGCCGTTATCTTTTCCTGTTATGACAGAAATATTGATAGCAGAATGTACCATGCACTACCGAATGATACGTTCGGTTTCGCTTCCATTACGGTCTCGCTTCTCTGGCTTATCAGGAACTTCATGATGATGGCGGCAACGCGGCTCATATGATTCACTGGCTCCCACTAAAATCACCGGATCATAATAAGAAGCAGGTTTGCCATTAATGAGTCGCTGTGTACGGCTTGCTGGGGAACCGCATACCGTACATACTGCTTGAAGCTTTGTGACCGATTCGGCAATCGCCATTAATGTCGGCACAGGACCAAATGGTTCACCGCGAAAATCCTGATCCAATCCAGCTGCAATGACGCGATAACCGCGATCTGCTAACGTTTGCACAATTTCGACAATTTGCTCATCAAAAAATTGCACTTCATCAATGGCAACGACATCCGTTTTTTCTGATATGTATTCTAATATTTCCTCAGCAGTCGCGACGGAAATAGCAATCACTGAAGCGCCATTATGAGATACAACCGCTTCTTCGCTATAGCGGTTATCAATCGCAGGTTTAAATACCTTCACTTCCTGCTTTGCAAATGTAGCACGACGAACGCGGCGGATCAGCTCCTCTGATTTTCCAGAGAACATGCTGCCGCAAATCACCTCGAGCCAGCCTGATTGTTTCATTACATCCATCGGGGCTTCCCCTTTCTTTCCAAACTTCATGAAAAAACAGGCAAGTGAATCAACTTCGCTTGCCTGTTCTGTACGTTTACTCATCGAAGTAATGATAAAGCGGCACGCTAATCGCTCAGCGAGCCGTTTTCTATTATTTAAGGCCGTATTTTTTGTTGAATTTATCAACACGTCCTGCAGCAGAAGCGAATTTTTGACGTCCTGTGTAGAATGGATGGCACTCAGAGCAAATCTCTACGCGCACTTCCTCTTTCACAGAGCCGCTCTCAAACTCGTTTCCACAAGCACATTTTACGATCACTTTTTTGTACTCAGGATGAATGCCTGCTTTCATTTCTTTTCATCTCCTTCCGCCCTGAATCATTTCGAAACAGAGTTTCTCTATCCGTTGTGAGTCATTTCTCATTGTTTGACAAAACACACATGATAAAATTATAGCAAGGGTGTTATGGTTTTGCAACTGGTTATTTTTTAATCCCTATATTTTTCCATTCATCGTCTAATATCGAGAAAAATTCTTCATTTGTTTTCGTTTGGCGAAGCTTATTTAAAAAGCGCTCGATAAAATCTGGTGTATCCGACATCGTTTTGCGAATCGACCAAAGCTTGTCTAAATGCTCTTTTGGAATCAGCAATTCTTCTTTACGAGTACCAGAACGGCGAATATCAATAGCTGGGAAAATCCGACGTTCCGCCAGCGAGCGATCTAAGTGCAGCTCCATATTGCCCGTTCCTTTAAATTCCTCATAAATCACATCATCCATGCGCGAGCCGGTATCGACAAGCGCTGTCGCTAAAATCGTCAAGCTGCCGCCTTCTTCAATGTTGCGCGCAGCTCCAAAAAATCGTTTCGGACGGTGGAAAGCGGCTGGATCAATCCCTCCGGAAAGTGTCCGTCCACTTGGCGGAATGACTAAATTATAGGCTCTTGCCAAACGAGTAATACTGTCCATTAAAATGACAACATCGCGCTTATGCTCAACGAGACGCATCGCGCGTTCAAGCACTAACTCAGCAACCTTGATATGGTTTTCCGGCACTTCATCAAACGTCGAGCTGACAACATCGCCCGCTACCGAGCGTTCAATATCGGTCACTTCCTCAGGACGTTCATCAATTAGAAGGACAATCAGCTCGACATCCGGATGGTTTGTCGTAATACTGTTAGCGATTTCTTTTAAAAGCATTGTTTTCCCTGCTTTTGGGGGAGCGACAATTAACCCGCGCTGGCCAAAGCCGACCGGGGCGATTAAATCCATAATTCGCGTCGACAGCTTATCCGGCGTTGTTTCTAATTTCATTTGGCGACTTGGATAAAGCGGCGTCAAGGCAGGAAAGTGAACGCGTTCTTTCGCTACTTCAGGGTCTTCGCCATTTACAGCCTCCACGTGAAGAAGCCCATAATATCGTTCATTTTCTTTAGGAGGACGAACTTTTCCTGAAACTTTATCGCCATTTCTTAAATCAAAGCGGCGAATTTGCGAAGCGGAAATGTAAATATCCTCTGAGCTTGGAGAGTAATTGATCGGCCTTAAAAACCCGAACCCTTCTGATTGAATGATTTCGAGAACGCCTTCCATAAACAATAATCCGTCTTGTTCAGCCTGTGCTTTTAAAATAGCGAAAATAAGCTCTTTTTTTGTTAGTTTACTGTAATAAGAAATTTTATATTGCCGAGCTAGTTCATATAGCTCTTTAAGTTTCATATTTTCTAATACCGAGATTGTTAAGTCCATTTCGCCACCACACTTTTACTATTTTTCATTCTCTCCCATATACACCAAATGAATTTATGAAATAAGCTATGGATGGGATGAAAGAAGATTACGAAGGTTTATATGTTAAAGAAGCAAAAAATCGCAGAGCTTATTTTTATGCACACACGGCATGACTATTTTACCCTTTTTACAGTTTTTTAATCAACCATTTTTTATTTTTATCATGATCAATACAGGTTAGAGTGTTTCCTCCGAAGTAAAGCTAAGCGACGTGCGGAGCCGGATGTTGATCATTTGCGGATGAGATCGATTACATATCATCCATTCGCCGATTGGTTGGAACACTACATAGGCAAGCGCCCATAAAATGATGATGATAGATCATCCATTTGGACCTTACAACAAAAATGAGCGGGTTGAGGTGCTATATGAGTAGATGTAACTGAACATTTGCGGCGATATGAAGCTTGTTATTGTCCTTTTCTCATCTGATGCACTCCAGTTTCTAGATAAATTAAAACACCATAGGCTGTCAATGAAACGTTCCCATTCTACAAAAATGGGATGAATTCCTTGGCTTTTCATCTTTCCAGCCATTTGACTAGTGACAGCGTGATAGAAAGGAGCGAGGGAAGCTGCATCTGCCCCTCGCTCACATGGCTTATGGTTTAATGACTAAATTAGGTTTTTTCTTTAAGCTGTGCCGCCCGTCAATGAAACGAACCGTGCCTGATTTCGCCCTCATGACAAGGGAATGCGTTTCTCCATAAGAGCCTTTAAATTGAACTCCTCGCAAAAGCTCACCGTCAGTGACACCCGTTGCAGCAAAAATAGCGTCATCCCCTTTTACTAAATCTTCCATACGCAGCACTTTGTCGACATTTAATCCCATTTTTTGGCACCGTTCCAATTCTGCGTCATTTTGCGGCAGAAGCTTCCCTTGAATTTCACCGCCTAAGCATTTTAACGCCACAGCGGCTAATACACCTTCTGGCGCTCCTCCTGATCCAAACAAAATATCAACACCGGTATGATCGAACGCCGTATTAATCGCTGCGGCCACATCGCCATCATTAATGAGTTTAATGCGGGCGCCGGCCTCTCGCAGTTCCGCTATAATATGCTCATGCCGCGGGCGATTTAACACGATGGCCACCACGTCTTCAATATCTTTATTTTTCGCTTTCGCAACCGCTTTCAAATTGTCTATAATTGGCGCATTGATATCAATCATCCCTACTGCTTCTGGGCCAACGGCAATCTTATCCATATACATATCAGGAGCGTGAAGTAAATTTCCATGGTCGGCTACTGCTACTACCGCCAATGCATTCCAGCCCCCAGATGCCAAGATATTGGTTCCTTCTAGAGGGTCAACTGCCACATCAACACGCGGCCCATAACCGTTTCCTAGCTTTTCACCAATATATAGCATCGGCGCCTCATCCATTTCTCCTTCACCGATAACGACTGTTCCTTTCATTGGAATCGTGTCAAAGACGTCAC
This sequence comes from Anoxybacillus sp. P3H1B, assembly GCF_001560855.1. Taxonomy (NCBI): domain Bacteria; kingdom Bacillati; phylum Bacillota; class Bacilli; order Caryophanales; family Anoxybacillaceae; genus Anoxybacillus; species Anoxybacillus sp. P3H1B. The sequence continues at coordinate 113,610 of NZ_LPUG01000028.1, forward strand.
GCATCGCCGATGTCGCCGCACCGTCCGCTTCATCCTTTTTTCCGCGACCCATCCAGCGCGCTGCGGCTAATGCCGCTGCTTCCGTTACACGAACAAGCTCCATTGATAAACTTCTTTCCATTGTGACTTCTCCCTCTCCCCTTCGTTGCCTATAGATTTTGAATTTGCTCAATTTCCTGATCGGTCATTTTCTCCCGCCAAATGGTTGCGCCTAATCCTGTCAATTTTTCGACAAGATGGCTATACCCACGGTCGATATGATCGACCCCAGTAATTTCCGTCATTCCATCCGCCATTAAACCAGCGATTACAAGAGCTGCACCCGCCCGTAAATCGCTCGCTTTCACTTTCGCTCCCTGCAGCAGCGTTGGACCGGTTACGATGGCCGAGCGTCCTTCTACCTTAATGTTGGCGTTCATTCTCCGCAACTCATCAATATGTTTAAAACGCGCACTGTAAATGGTATCGGTAACAACGCTTGTCCCATGTGCCTTGGTTAATAAAGCGGTGAATGGCTGCTGCAAATCTGTTGGAAAGCCTGGATATACGAGCGTTTTCACATCGACCGCTTTCATTTGCGGAGATCTAACAACCAACATTTGATCATCGCTTGCTTCGACACGCACACCCATTTCACGCAGTTTTGCTGTTAATGACTCCAAATGCTGCGGAATCACATTGTCAATCATCACTTCTTGTCCCATGGCAGCTGCGGCAATCATAAATGTTCCTGCCTCAATTCGATCAGGAATAATGGAGTGACGGCACCCTGTCAATCGCTCCACCCCATCAATGCGGATAATATCCGTTCCCGCTCCTTTAATTTTAGCCCCCATGTTGGACAGTAGTGTGGCTACGTCGATGATTTCTGGCTCTTTTGCAGCATTTTCAATGATGGTGCGTCCTTTCGCGCGTACAGCAGCCAGCATAATGTTAATGGTTGCCCCAACACTTACTACATCTAAATAGATACGGGCACCGCGCAATTCATCCGCACGCAAGTAAATGGCTCCTTGCTCGTTTGTGACTTTAACTCCTAACGCTTCAAACCCTTTAATGTGCTGGTCGATCGGGCGCGGTCCTAAATGACAACCGCCCGGTAGACCGATGACAGCTTTTTTAAAGCGGCCGATCATCGCTCCCATTAAATAATAAGAAGCGCGCAGCATTTTCACTTTTCCGTTTGGAAGAGGCATTGACACGATGTTCGTCGGATCAATTGTCGCTTCTTTGCCATCAAAATGGAACGTGCCGCCAATTTCCTCGATTAACTCTCCTAATACGCGAACATCCGAAATATCAGGCAGCCCTTCGATTGTTACCGGCGATTCAGCGAGAATCGTTGCTGGAATCAACGCCACAGCGCTGTTTTTCGCCCCGCTGACTCGCACCGTTCCGCGCAAAGGGTCACCGCCTATGATCTTTAATTTTTCCATTGTAGTCTCCCTTCCAGCGAAGATGCCTTGCTTTTGCGCGAATTGCAACGGAAACGCTTATTTACAGTTTAGACCAAAACTCATGATTTTTATCGCTGTTTTTGTTGATTCCAATCCGCTAAAAATTTTTCAATTCCTTGATCAGTAAGTGGATGCTGGAATAGCTGCATTAATACCTTATAAGGAATCGTCGCAATATGAGCTCCTCTTAATGCTGCCTCCGTTACATGAAGTGGGTGACGAATGGATGCTGCGATGATTTCTGTCTCAATGCCGTGAATATCAAAAATGTTGGCAATCGTTGAAATAAGCTCTAATCCGTTATGACCGATATCGTCTAAACGCCCAAGGAATGGTGAAACATATGTTGCACCAGCACGTGCAGCTAACAGAGCCTGATTGGCAGTAAAGATGAGGGTAACGTTGGTTTGAATTCCTTTTTCACTAAATGCCTTAACGGCTTTAAGACCTTCTGGCGTCATCGGTACTTTAATCGTAATATTTGGAGCGATTTTCGCTAGCTCTTCTCCTTCGCGAATCATTCCTTCTGCATCCGTTGAAATAACTTCGGCGCTTACAGAACCTGATACAATCGATGTAATCTCGCGAAGGCGATCGTGGAAGGACACGTTTTCTTTGGCTACAAGGCTCGGGTTGGTCGTCACTCCCGCTAAAACCCCCAGCTCATTAGCCTGTTTAATTTCTTCCAAATTTGCCGTATCAATAAAGAATTTCATCGCTCTCTCCTCCTAAACATATTCCTTAATGAAATGAAACAAAACCGCTCGTTTCGGGTTCAAACCGAAACGATGCGGCTATCTGATTACAAAGCTTTGCCAGAGGAACCAAACTCGCGCATTTTCCCAATGACGGTTTCTTTAATAGCGTCACGGCCAGGACCGATAATTTTGCGTGGATCGTATACTTTTGTATCTTGCGCCAAGATTTCACGCACAACTTTTGTAAAGGCCATTTGGTTTTCAGTATTTACATTGATTTTTGAGGTTCCAAGTGAAATCGCGCGTTGGATTTGTTCCGTCGGAATGCCTGTACCGCCGTGCAATACAAGCGGAACACGCGTTAAATCACGGATAATTTCCATTTCTTTGAATCCTAATTTTGGCTCTCCTTTGTAAGGACCATGCACAGAACCAAGCGCTGGAGCCAAGCAATCGATATTTGTACGCTTAACAAGCTCCTCACATTCCTTTGGATCTGCATAAATAATGCCGTCTGCCACCACATCGTCCTCTTGTCCGCCGACTGTGCCGAGCTCTGCTTCGACAGACACGCCGCGCGTATGGGCATACTCGACCACTTGTGAAGTGATTTGGACATTTTCTTCAAACGGATGATGAGAAGCATCGATCATAACTGATGTAAAACCAGCATCAATCGCTGCTTTACATTTTTCGAAGCTGGAACCATGGTCAAGATGAATGGCCACAGGAACGGTAATATTCATATCCTCCATTAATCCTTTCACCATGTTGACAACCGTTTTAAAGCCGCCCATATAACGAGCTGCTCCTTCCGATACACCGAGGATTACTGGAGATTTTTCTTCTTCGGCAGCGGCTAAAATGGCTTGGGTCCATTCTAAGTTGTTAATATTAAATTGCCCTACCGCATATTTTTCTGCTAACGCTTTGTTTAGCATTTCCTTCATCGATACTAAAGGCATGATAAAAAACCCTCCTTGTCATTAAACTCCGCCTTTCGTCAAAAGGGAGGCTATGCCGCAGCATCGCCGCAACAACTTGCATTATGTATGAAAGGCGCGCTTCGGCCTTACTTTATAAGCATACCAACTTAGAGACGAAACAGCAACATTATGCGCACCTAGGAATTCCACAAAAATTTATTGAAAGCGCATTACGAAATATATTTTTTCACAGCTTCCCGCAATTCATCAATATCGAATGGTTTAGCAAAATGCATGATGGCGCCTAAATCTTTTGTTTCCTGAATCATATCAAGCTCGCCATATGCTGTCATAATAATGACTTTAATGTTCTCATTCATTGCCTTAATCCGTTTTAATATTTCAATTCCATCCATTCCTGGAATTTTCATATCTAATAATACTAAGTCAGGTTGGTGCTTTTGGACGATCTCTAATGCTTGTATACCGTTAGCTGCTTGAAAGGTTGTATATCCTTCTCTTTGAAAAACTTCATTTAGTAAAATACGAATGCCATATTGATCGTCAACGATTAAAAGTTTGTTTCCCATCTGTTATGCACCTCTATTCTTTGTTTTGCTAATTTGTATAATTCCGCATTTCTTTGTTGATTTCCTGCCTCTTTTCCATCATTGTCCGCAAACGAATACAGCCGCGATCATCGGCAGCCAAATGAAACGGTTGTGTTCTTTCCCCAATTCAGTATACTGTAATGATGTAAAGGACGGTGAAAAAAAGCATGATTAAAGTTTTTTCCACCCAATTAACGGGTTACTTCAAAAAGCTCGCAGAGCAAGAAGAAATGGCGATCGAAGATGGTGCGCGCCTGCTTGCTCAAGCATTGATCGGGGACGGGCGCATTTTGATTCATGGCTTTGATGAGATGGAATCCGTTGCTCTTACGGCCATAAAGGGAGCAGAGATGCTGCCCAAAGCTGAGCCGCTCATGAAGCACGGAACGATTCGTGCAGATATGAATGAAACCGATCGTGTTTTACTCATTACGCGCTTCTCCAACGATGAGCGCGCCATTGCATTAACTGAGCAGTTGATTCAGCAAAACATTCCAGTCGTCGCCATTTCAGCTGCCGTCCCTCAAGAGCCTTCCCTTGCCGATGTAGCCGATGTGCATATTGACAGCAAGCTGGTAAAGCCTCTTATTCCAAAGGATGACGGTACGCGCTTTGGATTTCCAGTTGTCATGATGGCGCTATTTGCCTACTATTGCTTGTTCTTTACGATTCATGAAATTTTTGAGGAATACAACGAATAAGACGATCTCGCCATTGATGCGAGATCGTCTTTTTCTACTGTTTTTATTTCTGCAATGATGCTTTTATAAATTCACGGAACAGCGGCTGCGGTCTTGTTGGACGAGAAGTAAATTCCGGATGGAATTGAGCCGCCACAAACCATGGATGATCCTTTAATTCAATAATTTCCACTAAACGTCCATCTGGGCTTGTGCCGGAAAAAACAAATCCTTTTTGTTCCATGATTTGTCTATATTGGTTATTAAATTCGTAACGATGGCGATGACGCTCATAAATGACCTCATCCTGATAGGCTTCATAGGCAAGAGTTCCTTCAACAAGCTTGCATGGATATAATCCCAAGCGCAGCGTTCCTCCTAAATCCTCAATATCTTTTTGCTCTGGAAGCAAATCAATGACAGGATGAGGAGTATTTGGATCAATCTCTGATGAGTGCGCATTTTCTAATCCAACTACGTGGCGGGCAAATTCAACTGACGCCAACTGCATGCCGAGACAAATTCCGAGAAACGGAATCTGCTGCTCCCGGGCGTAGCGAATCGCTTCGATTTTTCCTTCAATGCCGCGATCACCAAATCCACCCGGAACGAGGATCCCTCTAGCATCTTTTAACAGTTCATGAACATTATCCCGATCCACATGTTCTGAATTGATCCATTGGATTTCTACTTCTGCATCGAAAGCATAACCCGCGTGGCGAAGTGCTTCAACAACTGAAATGTAAGCATCCTGCAATTCTACATATTTCCCGACAAGCGCTATTTTCGTTTTATTGGAAAGATGGCGCACTTTCTCGACAAGCGCTCTCCATTCGGTCATATCTGCTTCTTGGCAGTTCAGTTTGAGATGTTCACAAACAATTTGATCTAATTTTTGCTCCTGCAGCATTAACGGCACAGCATATAATGTATCGGCATCGCGCGCTTCAATTACAGCTTTCGGGTCGATATCGCAAAATAGCGCAATTTTATCTTTCATTTCTTGCGACATCGGCATTTCGGTACGAACCACAATGACATTTGGCTGAATCCCTAAGCTGCGTAATTCTTTTACACTATGCTGAGTTGGCTTTGTTTTCATTTCTCCAGCTGCTTTAATATACGGGACAAGCGTACAATGAATATACATGACATGGTCGCGGCCAACATCGCTTTTGATTTGACGAATGGCTTCTAAAAACGGCAGCGATTCAATGTCTCCGACCGTTCCGCCAATTTCCGTAATCACTACATCGGCATTTGTTTCACGGCCAGCACGAAACACTCGCTCTTTAATCTCATTCGTAATATGAGGGATGACTTGTACAGTTCCCCCTAAATAGTCACCGCGGCGTTCCTTTTTCAATACCGCAGAATAAATTTTCCCAGTTGTGACGTTGCTGTATTTATTTAAATTAATGTCAATGAAGCGTTCATAATGTCCTAAATCTAAATCCGTCTCTGCACCGTCATCCGTTACAAATACCTCTCCGTGCTGATACGGACTCATCGTCCCTGGATCGACATTAATGTATGGATCAAACTTTTGAATCGTTACATTCAATCCGCGATTTTTCAATAAACGGCCTAGCGAGGCAGCCGTGATTCCTTTTCCTAATGACGAGACAACGCCACCCGTTACAAAAATATACTTTGTCATCTTGTTTTTCCCCCTTGCCAAAAATATATGTAACACTTTAAAGTGTGCTCAAAGCGCCAAAATAAAAAACGCCCCCTCTTACCTTTGTAAGGGAGCGTTATCATATTTAATAATTTTTAAAGAGCCCAAATAAAATTCTACATAGTCCGCCATGTAAAGTCAAGAGGAAGGTCATTCTTCCTCCTCTTCTGCTTCATCCATCTCTAGCAGTTCATCGTCCATTTCTTCATCTTCGAGTTCAAACTCATCTTCATCAAGCAGTTCTTCATCGAACTCATCCGCTTCGTCGAGATCGAATTCGTCCTCATCGAGGAGGTCATCGTCTAAATCGACATCTTCTTCGTCTTCATAATCATCGAGATCATCATAATCTAGTTCTTCATCGTCAAGAACTTCATCATAATCATCATATTCATCCAATACTTTTTTCTTCTTCTTCGGCTTGATCGTTGTAACATTTTCGTCTTCTGTTTGATCGTATGGATACCAAGAGCGCAATCCCCAGCGATTTTCCCCAATGCAAATAAAACGGCCGTCGATATTCAAATCTGTATAAAATTGCGCAAGGCGCCCCTTCATATCTTCTTCTTGCAAATTTGCTAAAGCAGCAATTTCACGAACAAGCTCTTGAAATAATAGCGCTTCTTTTCTCTCTGCCATCACAAGATAAGCGAGTTCAACGAGTGACATTTCTTGTAATTCCTCTGGAGAGTATTGCTGCAAACTCAAATCCGGCACTCCCTTTCTATGTAATAAACTTCCCTACCGATAAAAATGAATGAATGCACTTGGAATACATACCATTCATTATAAACAAATTCTCTTTGTTTATGCTAGCTCTGAATCAATAGTTTCTAAAATTTTTTCAGCGAAAAATGGGCTGATCCAATACAATGGATCAGCCTGCGATGGTTTGATTACATATTGCGGCGGTATTGTCCGCCCACTTCATATAATGCTTTTGTAATTTGACCAAGACTTGCGACTTTAACCGTCTCCATCAACTCTTCAAAAATATTGCCTCCGCTTACTGCTGCGTGCTTCAAGCGATTTAACGCTTCTTCGGCCTTATCTCGATTGCGTTCTTGGAATGCTTGCAAGTTCTTAATTTGCAATTCTTTTTCTTCGTATGATGCTCGAGCTAATTCGATGCTGTTGAGCTCTTCTTCTGATGGCGGATTCGGATTTAAATAGGTGTTCACGCCAATAATCGGAAGTTCGCCGCTATGCTTTTTCATTTCATAGTACATGGATTCATCTTGAATTTTGCCACGTTGGTATTGCATTTCCATCGCGCCTAATACACCGCCGCGGTCATTGAGGCGCTCAAATTCTTTTAATACCGATTCTTCAACCAAATCGGTTAATTCTTCAATAATAAATGATCCTTGCAATGGATTTTCGTTTTTCGTTAAACCGTGCTCTTTTGTAATAATGAGCTGAATCGCCATCGCACGACGGACCGACTCTTCGGTTGGTGTTGTGATCGCTTCATCATACGCGTTTGTATGAAGCGAGTTACAGTTATCATGAAGCGCCATTAGCGCTTGAAGCGTTGTTCGAATGTCATTAAAATCAATTTCCTGTGCATGCAGAGAGCGCCCGGATGTTTGCACGTGATATTTTAACTTCTGGCTGCGCTCATTTGCGCCGTATTTTTCACGCATAACAACGGACCAAATACGGCGAGCCACACGCCCGATTACCGTATATTCAGGATCTAATCCGTTGCTAAAGAAGAAGGAAAGGTTTGGTGCAAAATCGTCAATATGCATGCCCCGGCTTAAATAATATTCAACATACGTGAAGCCGTTCGCCAACGTAAACGCGAGCTGTGTAATCGGATTCGCTCCTGCTTCGGCGATATGATAGCCGGAGATCGAAACGGAATAGTAGTTGCGCACTTTGTTTTTAATAAAGTATTCTTGAATATCTCCCATCATTTTTAACGCAAATTCTGTCGAGAAGATGCATGTGTTTTGTCCTTGATCCTCTTTTAAAATATCCGCTTGCACCGTGCCGCGCACGGTTTGCAGCGTCCAAGCCTTCACTTCTTCATATTCTGCCTCTGTTAATGGACGGCCTAATTCTTCTTCTCGTTTTTCCACTTGCTGTTCAATTGCCGTATTCATAAACATCGCCAAAATAATGGGCGCTGGACCATTGATGGTCATGGAAACAGAGGTTGATGGATGGCATAAATCAAAGCCTTTATACAACTTCTTCATATCATCAAGCGTACAAACGCTTACACCACTTTCGCCTACTTTCCCAAAAATATCAGGACGATATTGCGGATCTTCTCCATACAAGGTGACCGAATCAAAAGCCGTACTTAAGCGCTTCGCCGGATCATCTTTACAGAGATAGTGAAAACGGCGGTTCGTCCGTTCTGGCGTGCCTTCGCCAGCAAATTGCCGCTTCGGATCTTCCCCTTGGCGCTTGAACGGGAATACGCCAGCTGTATATGGAAAGAAACCCGGTACATTCTCCTTATATACCCATCGTAAAATTTCCCCATAATCTTTAAATTTCGGCAGTGCTACTTTTGGAATATCTAAGCCGGCCAAGCTTTTCGTCGTTAAGTCTGTCACAATTTCCTTATCGCGAATTTTTGTCACAAATTGCTTGGCTGCATATTTCGCTTTAAGCTCTTCCCATGAGGCAAGAATTTGCTTAGATTCCGCTGTTAATTGATTTTCATAATGTTGCTTTAACGCTTCGAGCGAGGCGAGCACTTCCTCGTTTCGTTCACGCTCTTTGACGGCTTCAATGGCCCCTTCTAATTGGAACAACCGCCGAGCCACATCGGCTTGCTGCTCAGATTTTTTGTGATAAGAGCGAACGGTATCAGCGATTTCACGCAAATAATAGCGGCGATCATTCGGAATAATCACATTTTGTTTTTGAACATCTGCCACCGATTCAAGCGTTGTTGTCCAGTTCGTTCCCGCTTTTTTATTGATCAGATCAATTAAAGCGACAAACAATGTATTCGTGCCCGGATCATTAAATTGGCTTGCAATCGTTCCATATACCGGCATTTCTGATAAATCTTTATCAAACAATTGATGGCTGCGCTGATATTGCTTTTGCACCTGGCGCTTTGCATCTTCAGAACCTTTGCGCTCAAATTTGTTGATCACGATTAAATCTGCATAATCGATCATGTCAATTTTTTCAAGCTGTGTCGGCGCACCGAATTCGCTCGTCATGACATACATGGAAATATCACATACTTCGGTAATCGCAGCATCCCCTTGACCGATTCCGCTCGTTTCAACAATGATTAAATCAAAACCGGCCGCTTTTGCGACTTCAATGGCATCTTGAATCGCCAATGAAAGCTCAGAACGAGAGCTACGAGTGGCTAGGCTGCGCATATAGACTCGCGGAGAATGAATGGAATTCATACGAATGCGGTCTCCTAATAGCGCACCACCTGTTTTTTGCTTCGTTGGGTCAACTGATAAAATAGCCACCTTTTTATCCGGAATTTCATTTAAAAAGCGGCGTATTAATTCATCGGTTAACGAGCTTTTTCCTGCTCCCCCCGTTCCTGTAATCCCTACAACCGGAACAGGTTTTGTCAGCTCTTTTATTTTATCAAGAACCGTCTCCGCAGCAGCGGCGACTTCTGTTGCCGTATCCATCCGATTTTCACATAAGGTAATCAGGCGGGCAACCGCTTGAACGTCGCCATTTGGCAAGCGTTCAAGTTCATCCGTGATCGTTCGAACCGTTGGAAAATCACACTCTTCCAACATGACATCGATCATTCCCTGTAAGCCGAGAACACGACCGTCTTCTGGCGAAAAAATGCGGGCAATTCCATAGTCATGTAACTCTTTTATTTCCCTAGGAATAATGACGCCGCCCCCTCCGCCATAAATGCGGATGTGGGAAGCGCCTCTTTCCTGCAACAGATCATACATATATTTAAAAAATTCGACGTGTCCTCCTTGATAAGAAGAAACAGCAATGCCTTGAACATCTTCTTGAATGGCCGCATTGACAATCTCTTCTGCCGAGCGGTTATGCCCTAGATGAATGACTTCGGCGCCGCTTGTTTGTAAAATGCGGCGCATAATATTAATTGAAGCGTCATGGCCATCAAATAAGCTAGAGGCTGTCACAAAACGAACATGATGTTTCGGACGGTAAATGTGAGCCATCCTCTCTCCCCCTTATTGTCATTATGACCGTTTTTCCAAAATACCCCTTAATAGCAAATCCGTCTGCAATTCAATATATTCTTCCAATGTATACATTTTGTGCAGCGCCCAACGGCGAAACGCCCACATTTGTCCTAGCACAAAAATGTTATGTGCAAACAGCTGAATTTCTTGTTCTGTTAATTCAAACACGCCATTTTGCACACAAGCCCGCAAAATATTTTCAAACATTCCGACCATTTGTAATTCTTTATTAAGAACATATGGGAGCGAATCTTTCGTTAATGATTTTGCTTCTTGGTACATGACAAGGACTTCGTCCTGCAATTCATTGACCACCCTAAAGTAATGAGCGATCGCCAATTTAAAGCTTTCAATTGTTCCATGATGAGTATCAATGTCCTTTTCCATCCGTTCGCGTACTTCATCGTAAATGCGGTCACACACTAAATACAGCACATCTTCTTTTTGGCGGATATATTCATATAAAGTTCCGATGCTAAACCCTGATGCTTTCGCAATTTCTCTTGTTGTGGTACGATGAAATCCTTTTTGCTTGAAAAGGGAAATGGCCCCTTTAATCATTTCATTGCGCCTTTTTTTCACAAGGCGTTCATCTTTTACAGATGCTGGGACTTCTCGTTTTTTCATATTCATCGTGGATCGCTCCGCTTATTCTTTTGTGAGCATTCTTGAAATGACAATTCGTTGAATTTCTTGTGTTCCTTCATAAATTTGCGTAATTTTCGCGTCACGCATAAAACGTTCGACTGGATAATCTTTTGTATATCCATATCCACCAAAAACTTGAACCGCATCTACCGTTACTTTCATCGCTGTGTCTCCAGCAAACAGTTTGGCCATCGCTGACGCTTTGCCATATGGAAGACCATTGGATTCTAGCCATGCTGCTTGGTAGGTTAACAAGCGAGACGCCTCAACGGCTGTCGCCATATCCGCCAACTTAAATCCGACTCCCTGCTGCTCGATGATCGGCTTGCCAAATTGAACGCGTTCTTTTGCATATTCCACCGCCGCATCCAATGCTCCTTGCGCGATGCCTACTGCTTGTGCAGCGATGCCGTTGCGCCCGCCATCTAATGTCATCATGGCAATTTTAAAGCCTTCCCCTTCTTGACCGAGAAGATTTTCCTTCGGAATGCGGCAATCTTCAAAAATAAGCTCAGTTGTTGGCGAAGAACGGATACCAAGTTTTTTCTCTTTTTTTCCAATCGAAAATCCTGGCGTTCCTTTTTCTACAATAAACGCGCTAATGCCTTTATGCTTTTTCTCTGGGTCTGTCACCGCGAATACAACATAAATTTCCGCTTCTCCGCCGTTCGTAATCCATACTTTCGAGCCGTTTAGCACGTAGTGATCCCCGTCAAGCACCGCCCGCGTTTTCATGGAAGAAACATCCGATCCTGCCCCTGGCTCCGAAAGGCCGTAAGCTCCAAGTTTTTCGCCAGTTGCAAGAGCGCGTAAATACTTTTGTTTTTGCTCCTCAGTACCAAATTTATAAATAGGCCAGCTTGCCAAAGAAATGTGGGCCGACAATGTTACGCCTGTCGAAGCGCAAACTCTTGATAGCTCTTCCACAGCAATCACATAAGCTAAATAATCACTGCCAATGCCGCCGTATTCTTCCGGCCATGGAATGCCGGTTAAGCCAAGCTCGGCCATTTTATCGAAAATACTGCGGTCAAAGCGCTCCTCTTCATCGCGCTCTGCCGCTGTTGGCGCGACTTCATTTTTGGCAAAATCCCGCACCATTTTTCGTATCATTTCATGCTCTTCTGTTAATTGGAAATTCATGTCCTCTCCCCCGTTTTTATAATTGTTTACTAATCACTAACCGTTGAATTTCACTTGTTCCTTCGTAAATTTCACAAATTTTTGCATCACGGAATAAGCGCTCTACCGGATAATCTTCGGTGTATCCGTTCCCCCCGAAAATTTGTACCGCTTCAATGGCATTTTCCATAGCCGCTCGCGATGCAAACAGCTTAGCCATTGATGCTTCTTTGCCGCACGGAATTCCATTTGCGCGCAAAAAGGCAGCACGATAAACGAGCAGCTTGGCAGCCTCCGTCACTGTCGCCATATCAGCAAGTTTAAACCCCACTCCTTGCTGTTCAGCGATCGGTTTGCCGAATTGGATTCTTTCCTTTGCATAAGCCGTTGCATGTTCAAGCGCTGCTTCCGCAATACCGAGCGATTGGGCAGCAATGCCGATGCGCCCAACATCAAGGTTGGCCATGGCGATTTTAAAGCCTTGTCCTTCTTCGCCCAATAAATTTTCCGCTGGCACTTTCGCATCTTCAAAAGAGATTTGTACGGTTCGTGAACCGTGAAGCCCCATTTTCTTTTCATCTTTTCCGATGATAAATCCTGGCGTATCCTTTTCCACAATAAAAGCAGAAATGCCTCGGCTTCCTGTTTCGTCTGGATTTGTGCGGGCAAATACAATATACGTATCTGCTTCCCCGCCGTTTGTGATAAACACTTTTGAACCGTTTAAGATATAATAATCTCCTTGGCGAACGGCCTTTGTCTTTAAGCTTTTCGCATCTGAACCTGCGCTAGGCTCTGTTAAGCAAAAGGCTCCTAAATATTCACCGCTTGCAAGCTTCGGCACATATTTTCTTTTTTGCTCCTCCGTTCCAAAGTAAAGAATAGGATTCGTGCCGACAGATGTATGCACAGATAAAATCACGCCGACCGTTGCGCTGACTTTTGAAATTTCATGAATCGCAATAATATACGAAACAAAATCCATTCCTGCCCCGCCGTACTCTTCTGGAATCGTAATTCCCATTAAACCGAGCTCCGCCATCTTGCTAAGGATGGGGCGAGGGAATTCTCCTTTCTCCATTTGCTCTACAAACGGGGCAATTTCACTTTCTGCGAACTCTCTGACCATCTTGCGCATCATTTCTTGTTCTTCTGTAAAATGTAAATTCATGTTTGTCACCCTCTTTGTTGGATACTGTCAAACCATCTGTTGGTTATTCATATGTGTAGAAGCCTTTTCCTGTTTTGCGTCCAAGCCATCCAGCCTTTACGTACTTGCGCAACAGCGGGCACGGACGATATTTATCATCGCCAAATCCTTCGTGAAGCGTTTCCATAATATAAAGGCATGTATCTAAGCCGATAAAATCTGCTAGGGTTAATGGTCCCATCGGATGATTCATACCGAGCTTCATGACCTCATCAATCGCCTCTTTTGTCGCTACGCCTTCATATAGCGCATAAATCGCTTCATTAATCATCGGCATTAAAATACGGTTTGAAATAAATCCTGGGAAATCGTTTACTTCGACAGGTACTTTATTGAGCTTGTGGGTCATATCTTCAATCGTTTGATAGACTTCTTCAGCGGTTGCCAGCCCCCGAATAATTTCGACAAGCTTCATAACAGGAACTGGATTCATAAAATGCATGCCAATCACTTTCTCTGGTCGGTTTGTTGCTGCGGCGATTTCTGTAATCGGAAGCGAGGATGTGTTCGTTGCTAAAATGGCATGCGCAGGGGCCATTTCATCAAGCTGCGCAAACAGCTTTGTTTTCACTTCCATATTTTCCACAACCGCTTCAATGACTAAATCTACTTCGCTTGCATGTTGTAGATCTAGAGAAGGGGTAAGGCGATGCAAGATACTTGCTTTTTCGTCTTCAGTCAGCTTTCCTTTTTCGACTTGTCGCGTTAAATTTTTTGAAATCGTAGCAAGGCCGCGATCTACATATTCTTGTTTTAAATCATGCAAAAACACATCATATCCAGCCATGGCACATACTTGCGCAATACCTGATCCCATTTGACCGGCACCAATTACCATTACTTTTTTTACATCCATCTTTCTATCCTCCATCAATCAAACTTTTTGTAAAATCTTCAGCATTGAAATAGGTCGATCAATCGCGATTGGCCTCTTGTCAAGAATGGCCCGCTCTGTCTACAAGGCTTATTTTCCACACTATTCATTCCATGTACAGCTGCGGGCCTTGGTAATGTTTATACTTGTACCATAATGGCATCCCCTTGACCGCCGCCGCTACAAATAGCCGCAATTCCGATGCCGCCGCCGCGACGTTGCAATTCATGAATTAGCGTGATAATAATCCGCGCGCCGCTTGCACCAATCGGATGTCCTAGTGCGACCGCCCCGCCATTCACATTCACTTTTTCAGGGTCTAATCCAGCAATCTTGATGCTGGCTAAAGCGACTGCTGAAAACGCTTCATTAATCTCAAACAAATCGACTTCCTCCGCTTTTTTTCCTGTTTTTCTGAGCAATTCATTAATGACAAGCCCTGGTGTTTTTGGGAAGTCCTTTGCCTCAACAGCTATCGCAGCATGACCGATAATGGTCGCTAACGGCTTTCTTCCTTCTCTTAGCGCTCGTTCTTCGTTCATTAAAACAAGCGCAGCTGCTCCGTCATTGACTCCTGGAGCATTGCCGGCTGTAATCGTGCCAGACGGATCAAATACAGGAGACAGCTTTGCTAATTTATCAAGCGATGTATCTTTACGCGGTGATTCATCATGCTCCACCAACAGCGTTCCACCCTTGCGTTGCGGTATTTCAACCGGTACAATTTCTTCTGCTAACAACCCTGCCTCGATCGCCGCGATCGCGCGCTGATGGCTGCGATACGCCCACTCGTCTTGATGCTGCCGGGAAATTTCTAATTCTTTGGCCGTCTCGCCTCCATATATGCCCATATGGACACCTGTAAAGCTGCATGTGAGACCGTCATACACCATTAAATCTTTTACTGTCGAATCGCCCATGCGGAGCCCCCAGCGCGCCTTTGGTAAAACATACGGTGCATTGCTCATGGATTCCATTCCTCCGGCGACAATCACTTCGCCATCTCCAGCGCGGATGATTTGGTCAGCCAATGTTACGCTCCGCATACCAGAGGCACATACTTTATTAATCGTCTCCGTGCGCACTTCCCACGGAATTCCGGCATAGCGAGCCGCTTGGCGTGAAGGGAGCTGTCCTTGCCCTCCTTGTAGAACAGTTCCTAAAATGACCTCATCAATTTGCTCAGCGCTAAGATTAGCCCGATGAAGCGCTTCCTTAATAGCGATCCCGCCTAATTGTGAAGCCGTTAATGAGCTAAGTCCTCCGCCAAATTTTCCAAACGGCGTACGCACTCCGCTTAAAATAACCGTTTTTCCCATCTTCCTCTCCCCTTTGAACTATATTTATCCACTTAAGCCATGTTTAAGTGTCAGCAGTCTGTACGATGGACTGTTCGAATTTAGAAAGCGATTACAAAATACAGACTGAACGCTCGCTCGATACAATAGACTAGGAGAAAGGTGTACATTTCGCACACCTCCCTCTTCTATTATACTAATTATTTTTAAAAATACGAATTATTTATTCAATTTTTTTTTAAGATACCATATCCTTTTGGTTTTCGTCACCAAATACCGCTTTTTCTAAAAGCTCGGCAATATCATACGTCGCCACTTTTTCCTCTACTTCCTTCGCTTTTGTTCCATCCGTCAGCATCGTTAAGCAATATGGGCAGCCGGAACTGATCACCGTTGGATTGACAGCCAATGCCTGTTCCGTACGTGCAACGTTAATGCGCGTTCCTGTCGTTTCCTCCATCCACATGAGACCGCCACCGGCGCCACAGCACATTCCTTTTTCGCGGTTGCGTTCCATTTCTACAAGCTTGACGCCTGGAATCGCTCGCAAAACGCTGCGCGGCTGCTCATATACTTCGTTGTAGCGCCCAAGATAGCAAGAGTCATGGAACGTAACGGTTTCATTCACTTCATATTTCGGTACTAATCGCCCTTCCTCCACAAGCTTGGCAAGAAGTTCCGTATGATGATAAACCTCTGCTTCGAATCCAAAATCCGGATATTCATTTTTAAATGTGTTATAAGCATGTGGATCAATTGTTACAATCTTTTTGACACCTGCTTTTTCAAATTCAGCGATATTGCTATTCACTAATTCTTGGAATAAAAATTCATTTCCGAGCCGGCGTGGGGTATCACCGGAGTTTTTCTCTTTATTTCCTAAAATGGCGAACTTGACGCCTGCTTCGTTTAATAAGCGCGCAAATGCTAAAGCGATTTTTTGGCTTCGATTATCAAATGCGCCCATTGAACCAACCCACAATAAATATTCAAATTCTTCGCCGGCTTTTTGCATTTCCTTCACCGTCGGAATATGAGCATCCTCGCGCAGCTCCCGCCAATTTTCTTTCTCTTTTCGATTGAGCCCCCATGGATTTCCTTGGCGCTCAATATTGGTCATGGCACGTTGGGCATCGGGATTCATTTTTCCTTCTGTTAATACAAGATAACGGCGAAGATCGATAATTTTATCGACATGTTCATTCATGACTGGGCACTGATCTTCACAGTTACGGCATGTCGTACAGGCCCAAATTTCTTCTTCAGTAATGACATCGCCAATTAAGCTTGGCATTTCGAGCGTAGCTGCTTGCTCCTGCAAGCCTTGTGCGGCAAACGCCAGCTGATTGCCTCGCGTATTTTTAAACGCAAATGCCGGCACCCATGGAGCTTTGGAGGTCACAGCCGCTCCTGTTTCCGTTAAATGATCGCGCAGCTTTAAAATTAAGTCCATCGGCGAAAGCATTTTGCCCGTTCCTGTGGCTGGGCACATGTTCGTACATCGGCCGCATTCCACACAAGCATATAAATCGATCAGCTGCGTTTGCTTAAAGTCTTCAATTTTTCCAACGCCAAATGATTCCTGTGTCTCATCTTCAAAATTAATTTTCTCAAGCTTTGGTCGGGATAAACGACTAAAGAAGACATTCACTGGACCTGCAATTAAGTGTGCATGCTTCGACTGAGGGACATATACTAAGAAGGTAAGCAGGATCAGCAAGTGAATCCACCATGCGACATAGAAAAGTACAGTCGCTCCTGTTTTTCCTACCCAGAAAAACGCACCAGCGACAAGAGAGGCGATCGGTTCGCTCCATGTTGCTTCCTCGGCGTGCCAAATCATGGACATGCCATTTCCAAACAACACAGAAAGCATAAGCCCCCCGATAAAAATTAACACTAATCCAGCCTTGAAATCGCGTTTTAAGCGCACAAGCTTTTCAATATATCGGCGATAAAACGCCCAAAATACGGCAATTAAAATGAGGAGAGTCACGATTTCTTGGAAAAACGTAAATCCTGGATAAAGCGGCCCTAATGGAAGATGGGCTCCTGGTACAATTCCTTTCATAATAAAATCAATAGCCCCAAATTGAACAAGAATAAATCCATAGAAAAAAACGACATGGATTAAACCGCTTTTTTTATCCTTCAAAAGCTTTTTCTGCCCGAATACATTCACCCAAATTTTATCTAGCCTTTCTTTTACCTTTTGGTCAAATTCCACTTTCTTTCCTAGCTTAATGTAAGCAATGCGCGTTTTTACAAGATACGCAAATAAATACACAGCGTAAGCGGTTACAAGCAAAAACGCAAGGAAGTTAATCACTAATAACGCATTCATATTTCTAATGCTCCTTTCCCCCTTGTTTTTCCATTAATAATAAAAATAATATTAATAACAAAAGAAATTTTCAGAATTATACCCCTTGGCTTTATTTTAATAATGAATGAGCATTCAGTCAACAACGTTTTGCTGGGGCAGGTGCTAATTTTTTTCATTTAGGGAACATTAATAACGATCGATGCAGACAGGAGGAACGTACAATGATGATTTTGTGGGTCATTGTCATTTTCGTTGTACTGATTATAATAGATGTACAAATAGGGCGCAGACGGACAAGCGGAAATGCCAAAAAAGAATACCCGATGCGCCAAGGCAACATAGAGCTGTTTACCAATGGAAAACATTTATTCTTCGATTATTTCCAAACAATCGAACAAGCAAAAAATCATATTCATATTTTGTTTTATATTGTCAAAACGGACGACATTAGTCAATATTTTTTTTCTCTTTTACAGCAAAAGGCAAGAGAAGGAGTGGAAGTCCGTTTGCTTGTAGACTGGATCGGCAGCTTTGGACTTCCTAAATCAATTATTCGTTCTCTACGAAAAAGTGGTGTCCAGTTTGTCTATAGCCGAAAACCTACATTCCCTTATTTCTTTTACAAGCTAAATCGCAGAAATCATCGAAAAATAACCGTAATTGACGGAATGATTGGCTATGTTGGCGGTTTCAACATTGGCAAAGAGTACATTGGCCAGGATACGGATTTTGGAGATTGGCGTGATTATCATTTAAAAATAACCGGAGAAGGGGTAGCGGATTTGCAAACACAGTTTTTTGATGATTGGGAAGCCGCGACAAAAGAAAAGCTCACGACACGCCAGCTGTACTTTCCACGAGCAGATAAAGGCCCCATTACCCATCAGTTCATTGCGACAAATGGGCAAGGACTTGAAAATGAATTCATTGCGCTGATCCGCCAAGCACAGCAGCAAATCATCATCGGTTCCCCTTATTTTATTCCTAGTGCTAAAGTAATGAACGCGTTGCTTGACGCATTAGAACGCCAAGTCGCGGTGACCATTCTCGTTCCGCTCAAAGCGGATCATCTATTTGTCAAGGAAGCCGCCTTTCCCTATTTCTACCGCTTATTAAATGCGGGAGCGGAAATTTATCGTTTTTATCAAGGATTTTACCATGCGAAAACGATCATGATCGATGATCGCGTATGCGATATTGGCACCGCTAATTTCGATAAGCGCAGCTTGTTTTTAAATGGCGAAATGAATTGCTTGATTTATGACCGTTCCTTTATGCAGCACATGCATCAGGTGATTAAACGCGACCTTTCCCGCTCTGAACGATTGACGATCGATTTTTGGAAAAAACGAACCATATGGGACCGCGGCAAAGAATCGCTATCTCTCCTTCTTTCTGAATGGCTATAAAAAATGTTGGGGCTTTTTCCCCAACATTTTTATTTCCAAAATACACTCAGCCACTGAAATACTTTCATGCCGAGATAAACGCCAATAATTCCTGAAATTCCCGCCAGCGCCGGCGGAGCTGGAATCGGCAGACGAAATAGGGTAAATAAAAAACCGACGACCATGCCGGTCAGTAATGATATAATTACTTCTTTCATGACATTCTCCTCCGTTCATGTCCGCTGTCCATTTTTCGACATATATCTACTTTTATCGACAGCCCTTACACATCTTAACATACTCTCTGCAAAATGAGGAGTCAAAAAAAATGGATATATTTGTGTTGCCTTCAATACAAATATATCCATTTCCTGTTTCACTTAATATGATATTCAAAAAATAAAATAGGCGATTACATTTTTTCTGGCGCCGACACGCCAATTAAAGCTAAAGCGTTTTGCAGCGTGATTTGTACAGCTTTAACAAGAGCTAAGCGCGCTTGGCTTTTTTCCTTATTTTCCGGATCAATTACTTTTTCCGCATTGTAAAAGCTGTGCAAAGCAGAAGCCAGATCAAAAACATAGTTGGTAATTCGATGCAGCGTGCGCTTCAAAGCCGCTTCAGAAACAGCAGACGGAAACTCGCCCAGCTTTTTCAAGAGTTCGATTTCTTTTTCAGATTGAATATACTCGAGCTTCTGTGTCCCTTCATATGTCAAATTCTGCTCGGCTCCTTGACGAAGAATGCTGCAGACACGCGCATGAGCATATTGTGCATAATATACCGGGTTTTCATTCGATTGCGAAACCGCTAAGTCCATATCAAAATCTAAATGGGTATCGCTTGAACGCATCGCAAAGAAATAACGAGTCGCATCCAAGCCAACTTCTTCCATTAAATCGCGCATCGTCACCGCCTTGCCAGTACGCTTGCTCATTTTTACTTTCTCGCCATTTTGATATAAGCTTACTAGCTGAATAATTTCGACTTCCAATACCGCCGGATCATAGCCGAGCGCTTCAATGGCCGCTTTCATGCGCGGAATATAGCCATGATGATCGGCTCCCCAAATGTTAATCAGCTTCGTAAAACCGCGTTGCAGTTTATCCTGATGATAGGCGATATCTGGAAGCAAATACGTATAAGAACCATCTTGTTTGATGAGCACACGATCTTTATCATCGCCGAAGGCTGTCGAACGGAACCATGTAGCGCCATCCTGCTCATAAATATGCCCTTTCTCTCGCAACGCTTGCAGCGCTTTTTCGATTTTACCGTTGTGATATAACGATGTTTCCGAATACCATACATCAAAGTGGACGCGGAAATCCTCCAAATCTTTTTTTATTTTATTCATTTCGTAGTTTAGGCCGTATTCGCGAAACAGCTTTAAACGTTCCTCTTCGTCCAAAGCTACAAGCTTGTCTCCATGCTCTTTAGCCAGCTGTTTTCCTAGCTCAACGATATCTTCGCCATAGTAGCCGTCCTCCGGCATGTCTTTATCAAGGCCAAGCGCTTGGAAATAACGAGCTTCCACCGACTTCGCCAAATTGAAAATTTGATTGCCTGCATCATTAATATAGTATTCGCGTGTCACTTCAAATCCCGCTTTTTCTAAAACATTGCACAAGGAATCACCAACAGCGGCTCCACGCGCGTGTCCTAAATGCAAGCTCCCAGTCGGATTGGCTGATACAAACTCGACCTGCACGCGCTGTCCTTGTCCGACATTCGTTTGCCCGTAGGATGCGCCTGCTTCAATAATGAGCGGAATTAAGTTGGTTAAATAGCTATTATCCATGTAGAAGTTGATGAACCCAGGACCGGCAATTTCAATTTTTTCAATCGATGCCTTCGTTTTGTCAAAATGGCGGACCAGTTCTTCTGCAATCATACGCGGTGCTTTTTTAGCCACTCTGGCAAGCTGCATCGCCATGTTGGTCGAGTAATCGCCGTGAGCCTTTTCTCTTGGCACCTCTAAAATAATATTGGGCACTTCCTGTTCTGTCGCAAGGCCCGCTTTGATTACCGCTTGCTTGATTTCTTTCTTTAACTGCTCCTTCACCTGTTCCACAATATTCATCATAATTCCTCCCTAAATGTGATCGTTACGGCGTGGCGACCCACTCGCTCATGCTGCATCTCTAATGTATAAGATAGAAATAGCTTCCCTTTTTTCGTTTTTTCTTCATACCAATATTCGATATGATCCGTTTTCGTTTTCATGGTCCATACTCCAAACGGCGTTCGGTAGTTTCCTGATGTTTCTTGCTTTTTTCGAAACACATGGCGCATTTGAACCGCTCCAGAACGAATCACGACGACCTCATCTTTCGTTATTTTTACAACGGTTTTCACGTTGCCGATGTCTTGGCTTTCTTCAAATGTTAAATACGAAGCATTTTCTTTTATGTAATATAGACCATGCGCTTCCAATACAATTGTCTCTTTTCGGCTTCCGTCCCGAATATCCGTTACATGCTTCAGACGGATCGGTGTTCCGTTGGCCTTTTCCATCGTTGGACACACCCTTATAAACATGTTATAACTTTAATAAGTATAAGAAATGGTGTGATGATATTCAAGAGTGCGAAGACAAGAAAACAAAGCGGCTCGCTTGAAACCGGATGCTTTCAAGCCTCCAAGGCCACTTCAAGCAAAATTTTATCAAAAATGGACCAGTTGAACTGTCCACTATTGATATATTCTAATGGACGCAGGCGTGAGTATGAAGTAAAACCCCGTCTTTTGACAAAGACGGGGTTTGTTTATTTTCGTTTTTGCACCCATCCGAGAATCATTTCGCGGATTAGTTTGCTTGCTGTGTTAGCTGTTTGTTCAGAATGATCATAAACCGGTGCTACTTCCACTAAATCAGCACCGACTACATGCACATCTGACCGTGCGATTTCGTGAATGGCAGCCAGCAGCTCTTTTGACGTGATGCCTCCGCAATCTACGGTGCCTGTTCCTGGTGCGTGCGCTGGATCTAGCACATCAATATCAATCGTCACATATACAGGACGTCCCGCAAGCGTCGGAAGCACTTGCTTAAGCGGCTCTAACACCTCGAATTTAGCAATATACATGCCGTTTTCTTTCGCCCATTGAAATTCCTCTTTCATCCCTGAGCGAATACCGAACGAGTATACATTTTGCGGTCCAATGAGCTCAGCAATTTTACGGATTGGCGTTGAATGAGAAAGCGGTTCGCCTTCATACTGCTCGCGCAGGTCTGTATGGGCATCCATATGAATAATTGCCAAATCAGGATATTTTTTATATACAGCTTTCATCACCGGCCAAGAAACTAAATGTTCACCGCCCATGCCAAGCGGGAATTTATCGGCTGCCAAAATGCGGTCTACAAACTCTTCAATCATATCCAAGCTCCGTTGGGCATTGCCGAACGGAAGCGGAATGTCCCCAGCATCGAAAAATTTGACCTCTTCCAGCTCACGATCTAGGTATGGGCTGTATTCTTCAAGCCCGATTGATACCTCGCGAATGCGTGCCGGGCCAAAACGGGAGCCGGGACGGTAACTGACCGTCCAATCCATCGGCATGCCATAAATCACGGCTTCACTTTCTTCAAAGTTCGGATGGCTTTTAATAAAGACATTGCCAGAATACGCTTCATCGAATCGCATAAGCACCTCTCCTTTACTTCGTTAAATCCGCCACAAATTTTGGCAACACGAAGCATGCTTTATGAAGCTCTTTCGTGTAATATTTCGTTTCGATTTCATGGAAACGTTCATCACTTACTGCAAGCGGATCATATTTTTTCGAACCTAGTGTGAATGTCCACATGCCGCTAGGGTACGTAGGAATATTGGCAATGTAGAGGCGCGTAATCGGAAAAATTTCGCGTACATCGCGTTGAACATTGCGAATTAAATCTGCTTTAAACCAAGGGTTGTCTGTTTGCGCTACAAAAATGCCATCTTCCTTTAACGCTTTCGCAATGCCTGCATAAAAGCCTTTTGTAAATAAATTGACTGCAGGACCAACCGGTTCTGTTGAGTCTACCATAATGACATCGTATTCGTTTTCACTTTGCGCAATATGCATAAACCCATCGTCTACCTTCACTTCGACGCGCGAATCCTCTAATTTCCCAGCGATTTCAGGAAGATATTGCTTCGAATACTCAATGACTTTGCCATCGATTTCAACAAGTGTTGCCTTTTTGACACTTGGATGCTTAAGAACTTCGCGAATGACTCCACCATCGCCGCCGCCAACCACAAGCACATTCTCCGGATTTGGATGTGTGAACAGAGGAACGTGTGCGACCATTTCATGGTACACAAACTCATCCTTTTGCGTCGTCATGACCATTCCATCAAGAATCAGCATGTTTCCAAACTCTTCTGTTTCCACCATATCAAGCTTTTGGAATTGCGTTTGTTCTGTATGTAAAGTGCGTTTAATTTTCGCAGTAATTCCAAAATTTTCTGTCTGTTTTTCCGTAAACCATAGTTCCATACTGAACACCCTTTCTTGATTAGCATTCATATACAATGATTATTTCCTCACACAAAAAAACCAAACATGAAAAAGTATAGAGCAATCTAGCAAAATTTCAAGTGAAAATTGCTAGAAAAATGTTTAAAATGGGAAAAATTTTTTCATACTAATATCAATAACATCGATGAGGTGATGAACATTGGAAATCATCCCAAGCAGCCGGTTCCGCGGAACAGTCAAATACATTCGTGCATTTATATTTATAACCCTTATCCTAGCAATCTTATTCACCCTCTGCCTAGCAGGGGTCATTGCGCTGGCGAAAATTGAAGGAGCGCCTCCCTTGGCTGTACCGCAAACGACGATTTTTTATGCTGATGACGGCACAAAAATCGGGGAAAGCGATAACGGACAAACGCGTTACTGGGTGAACCTGCGCGATATCTCTCCGTCTGTTATTCAAGCCACCGTCGCCGTGGAGGATCGAAGTTTTTTTGAGCATCACGGCTTTGATACCAAGCGGATCGCCGCTGCCGTCATTGCTGATATAAAAGCCATGAGTAAAGTGCAAGGAGCCAGCACGATCACACAGCAATATGCCCGGAACTTATTTTTAACCTTAGATAAAACATGGATGAGAAAATTGCAAGAGGCATTATATACCATTCGCTTAGAAGTAAACTATAGTAAACAGGAAATTTTAGAAGGATATTTAAATACAATCTATTACGGACACGGCGTTTATGGAATTGAAGCGGCCGCTAATTATTATTTTGGAAAATCAGCTAAACAACTCACACTAAGCGAGGCCAGCATGTTAGCCGGCATTCCGAAAGGCCCCTCCTACTACTCGCCGTTCAATAACGAGCAACGAGCCAAGTCGAGACAGAAAATTGTGCTGCAATCCATGGTTGAAAGCGGATATATTACGAAAAAAGAGGCGGCAGCAGCATATAAAGCGCCGCTTGTCTATTCGCGAAATCACGAAGTCACAAAAAAGCAAATCGCTCCTTATTTTCAAGATGTAGTAAAGGATGTATTGCGTAACAAATTAGGAATTGATGAACAAACCATTGAAATGGGTGGTTTGCGCGTCTATACTTCTTTAGATCCGAAGATGCAGACCATTGCTGAACAGCAAATTCGCGACACGATCGATCCAGCATCAGCGATTCAAGTGGCATTTGTAGCGATGGATCCTCATACTGGCGAGGTCAAAGCACTTGTCGGCGGAAGAGATTACAATAAAAGTCCTTATAACCGAGCGGTTCAAGCCGAACGGCAGCCAGGTTCAACATTTAAGCCGTTCCTTTATTATGCAGCGATCCGCCAAGGCTTTACGCCATCAACAGAAATGCGCAGCGAATTAACCACCTTTACATTTGACGATGGCAAGGCCACTTATACGCCGCATAATTATAATAATTATTACGCTAATGATACCATCACACTAGCGCAAGCCATCGCTCTTTCTGATAATGTCTTTGCCGTAAAAACCCATCTATTTATTGGCGAAGACAAGCTTGTGCAAACCGCCAAAAAGCTGGGTATTACCAGTTCATTAAAGCAAGTGCCGTCACTGGCGCTGGGAACATCGCCAGTAAGAGTGATTGAAATGGTCAATGCCTACAGTATATTAGATAATAATGGAAAGAAGGTCGAGCCTGTATTTATAACGAAAGTTGTCAACCATAAAGGAGAAACGATCTACGAATACAACGCAGAATCAAAGCAAATTCTTAACCGCGATGCGGCTTATGTAACGACTCAGCTGATGACAGGCATGTTCGATCCAAAGCTTAACGATTACACGACCGTCACTGGGCAAGCCGTTCTTCATGATATTACTCGTCCATACGCAGGAAAATCCGGAACAACCGAAACGGACAGCTGGATGATCGGCTATGCGCCGCAGCTGGTAGCTGGTGTATGGACAGGATACGATCGCGGAGAAAAAATTACGAAGCTGGCAGAAAAACAATACGCTAAAAAGATTTGGGTCAAATTTATGGAAAACAGCTTAAAAAATGAACCGGTTCAATCATTTAAACCAACAAAAGGAGTCGTCGGAGTATATATCAATCCCGATAACGGAAAATTAGCCACAAAAGCATGCCCTATAAAACGGCTCACGTATTATGTGGCTGGAACAGAACCGACTGAATATTGCACGGAACACCTTGATAAGAAAAAGAAAAAGGCACCTCATCATAAAGAAGAAAATGAACCGAACTGGTTTGATAAGCTATTCAAATGGTTTTAAGCAAAAAGAAAACCCTCAAGCGACATTTGCTTGAGGGTTTTCCTGTCCTAGTTTTATTGTGTTATGCATGTAGATTTAGTTTACTCTTTTTCCAAAAAAAGCTCAAGTACTCGCCTACATACGTTCACAAAAAAGCCATATATATGGATAAATATTACTTAAATTCCAATCCATTCTTCAATTCATCGCTAGAGCGATCCCACATCCCGCGATCATGCTGCTTTAAAAAGTGAGCCAGCACTCGCTTCGATCGTTCGTCCATATGGTCGACAAGAATGCGCCGCTTCAGCGATTTATCAAGCTTATTGACATGATCCGGAAGCACCTTGTATCCGCGACGCGCTTGGCGATCCACTGTCATTTCACAAGCAGTGACCCCTGCATAATAAGGCCCCTCGGCTGCTCGATCAATCGTCACCCACACAAGCCAATAAGGTTTTCCATTCGGTACTTCATCGCGGTTAGGCGTAAATTTAATTCCTTTTTCCACTACGCTTCGAGCATGCATCGCCCCAATATCAACAAACGCTTCGCCAGCTTCCACATCGATAATGACAGGCGATACGTTGTCTAGGCTTAGCGCTCCTGCTCCAAATCCGCCATGCCCAGCTGTCGGATCACTTTTAATAATATTAAAACCGATGTTTTTCTTTTTTTGCTCCATGTAAACACCCCTTTAAAAAATAATGGATGAAAACCATGATTGCATCTGCTGCAACACAAAAGGAACCGCTATATTAAAAATCGGATGGATCGTATATCGATCAAGCGGCGTCAACACGAGGATCAGAAAGATAAGCGCGCCGTAGTTTTCCCATTGCGTCATTTTCGCCCGCACATGGCGAGGCGCAAGATCCTCAATAATCCGGTATCCATCCAATGGAGGAAACGGCAACAAATTAAACACGAATAACAACGCATTTAAACTGATGAAGATTTGGAAAAATAAATCGAATCCCGCGGCAAACCAGTCAGGAATCATCGTCATGACTCCAAAGCGAATCATGCTGTACCAAACAAGAAATCCTATTGCCGTCAGCAATAAGTTGCTGATCGGTCCCGCAATGGAGACAAGGATGCCGGCTAAACGCGGATTTTTAAAATGATGCCGATTAACAGGCACAGGGCGCGCCCAACCGAAACCGGCAAGAAAAATAAGTAGCGTCCCCAGCAAATCTAAATGAGCTAACGGCGACAGCGTCATCCTTCCTTGATTTTTTGCCGTCGGGTCGCCAAATTTATAGGCGACATAAGCATGGGCAAATTCATGAACTGAAAAAGCAATGGCCAGCGCCATCAGCACATAAGGGATTTCACCGAGCGAGTATGGCAAAATGTCCACGTTGACTTTTCTCCTTTTTTCTATAATATTTACTAAAATTAAGTATACATGATTCCTCACAAAAAGTGCACATGCACTCCCTAGCTGATGCTATAATAAAAGTGATTTTCTTAAAAAGGAGGCGGGCAATCATGCCTTATGTAACGGTAAAAATGCTTGAAGGCCGCACCGAAGCACAGAAAAAAGCGCTTGTCGAAAAGGTGACAGAAGCGGTCGCCGAAACGACAGGAGCGCCAAAAGAAAAAATCGTTGTGTTTATTGAAGAAATGTCAAAAAACCATTACGCTATCGGCGGCAAGCGTCTTAGCGACGAATAAACGTACATAGCGATTGGAGGAGGCCCTATGACCGGCTTCCTTATTTTTTTATTGCACATCCCATAAAAAACGAATAATATAATATATGTTTGATAAAATGTTCGTATTTTTGGAGGTGCCTATGTTTAAGCTATCGGAATATCGCACAAATATAAAAACAGAAATCATCGCTGGGCTCACGACATTTTTAACGATGGTCTATATCGTTGTTGTCAATCCGATCATTTTATCAGATGCCGGCGTACCATTTCAACAAGTATTTATGGCAACGATCATTGCCACTGTGGTCGGAACGCTATGGATGTCGCTTTTCGCTAATTATCCTATCGCGATCGCGCCAGGCATGGGCCTGAACGCCTATTTTACATATTCCGTTGTCGGATCGCATGGGAACATCTCCTACGAAGTCGCGTTTTCCTCTGTCTTTGTAGCAGGAATCTTGTTTGTTATCTTATCGCTAACGCCGTTACGCCACAAGCTCATTGAAGCGATTCCTGAAAGCTTAAAGCATGGCATTACGGCTGGAATCGGCCTATTTATTGCTTTTATTGGCTTGCGCTTAACAGGAATCATTAAGGCGCACCCACAAAATTTAGTGGCGCTGGGTGATTTACACGCCCCTTCTGCTTGGCTGACGCTTATTGGTTTAGCTGTTACCCTTATTTTAATGTCGCTTCGCGTCAACGGGGCGCTTTTCATTGGCATGATCATCACGGGTGCTGTCGCTTATTTTACGGGACAGCTCAAATTTGATCAGGGGATTGCTGCGATGCCTTCGCTTCCTAAAGGACTCATCATCGCCAACCCTTTCACTGCCATTGGCGATGTTGTGCAATATGGTTTATATGCGGTTGTTTTTTCCTTTTTGCTTGTGACGATTTTTGATACAACTGGCACAATGATCGGCGTAGCGCAGCAAGCTGGTTTAATGAAAGGAAAAACCATGCCGCGCGCTCGTCAAGCCCTGTTGGCTGATTCTGTCGCGACAACTGTCGGCGCCATCTTTGGTACCAGCCCAACATCCGCTTATATTGAATCATCTGCCGGAGTAGCAGCAGGCGGACGCACGGGATTGACAGCTTTGACGGTTGCCATTTTATTTGTCCTATCCGCCTTTTTTGCACCCCTAGTCAGCGCTGTCTCTGGAATTTCAGCCATTACGGCTCCTTCCCTTATTATCGTGGGCAGTTTAATGATGGGAAGCATTGCTCGCATTCAGTGGGATGAATTAGATGAGGCGTTCCCGGCGTTTCTCATTATCCTGAGTATGCCGCTCACATCGAGTATTGCCACAGGGATCGCGCTAGGCTTTATCTCGTATCCGCTGCTAAAGGTAACACGCGGGAAGTGGCGGGAGGTCCATCCGCTCGTCTATATTTTCGCCGTGCTGTTTTTCTACCAGCTCGCATTTTTGCCCCATTAAAAAGAAGCCCCTCAGCTCAGAGGGCTTCTCAAACCATTAACAAACGCTTTTATCCTGCGTCACGGACCCCGGTCGTCCGCTCATGACCATCTCTTGTTCCATTCGCGTCCTCACTCGGCTGCGTTCCTTGTCTGCCAAGCGTTTTCAAGCCAATCTGATGTAAAAAGGTGTAGGCAAAGTCCATGTTGACTTTGTCCACCATCTGTAAACCCTCAAACAGGAGCTTCTGTTTTATGACGCAATTGCTCAATATATCGATAAGCCTGCTCAATCTCTTCTTCTGTATAACGCTGCTTGCTCTTTACCAAAAACACTTTTTCTTTTACTGCATCCTTGCTGAAATTGTCAAAATAAAGGATGGTAGACACAAGCTCAAGAAATCGTGAATTTTGTTCATTCATATCTTGGAGGCATTCTGTTAAATGCGGCATATGAATATCATAATGCTTTAAAAAATCCGCTCCCGCTTCCGTCAGCGTATAGCGATATTGGAAATAGCCTCCTTTTTTCTCTTTTACTTCGTTTAAAAAACCGAGATTGCAAAGTTCTTCAATGCGCCATGTCAATTCCTCTGAATATGGCCCATAAAAATGAAAGTCAAACTTCTCATAAAAAGGGAAATTTAATTTCTTGGCAATATAAATCATCTTTTGGAGCTTTTTTCGCCCTACAATTTCCCCAGCCGCCGCAAATGCCTTTACAATCTTTGCGTGTTCTGTTAACACCCCTTGTCATCTCCTAACCCTCAAGTATTTCAAGAATCTTTTTCTTTGTCGTACGTTTTGTCGAAAAATCCTGCAGAAAATCGTCCGGAAAATACAATTTATGATCGGTTCTGCGCTTGCCAGAAATCGCATCCACAAGCACCGATTCCCTTGACAGCTCACGAAATTCCCCGTTTGGCATTAACAAATAGATCGGCAACCGTTCCCCTTCTTCCCCGGGACGGTAAAAGTCGTATGGAAGATCAGACGAGGAATCAACCACCAAATAATAGTCTGGATCAATCCCCGCCTTTTTAAATAAAGCGGTCAGCTCCATCAGCTTCTTCATTTGCTCATTGGTCGGACTAAATTCCACATATTTAAATAAACGGCGATGAACAAAGCGGCGGCATAAATCCCGCAAAATCTCATCTTTCTCATCCTGCCATTGTTGAAAGTAGTACAGAATCACCGCTTCATCCAGTTTAAGGTAATCATGCAGCATCACCTGCCCCGTAAAAAGAGAATAGAAGTGATGCGGATGCGTTCGGAACATATAGCCCTCTTCATGCAAAGTTTTCGCCCGATGCAAAATTTTCGTCAGTATCACTTCAGCACTGCGTGTTACGGGATGAAAATAGACCTGCCAATACATTTGATAGCGGCTCATAATGTAGTCTTCAACTGCATGCATACCGCTTCGCTTAATGACGACCTGATCTTCACGCGGGCGCATGACGCGCAAAATGCGTTCCATATCGAAGTTTCCATAGCTGACGCCTGTATAATAGGCATCGCGAAGCAAATAGTCCATGCGATCAGCGTCAATTTGGCTCGAAATTAAGCTGACGACAAGCTTATTTTGATACGTTTTGGCAATGACCTCTGCCACTTTCTGTGGAAAGTCATCCCCCATTCTTTTTAAAACCGCATGAACTTCCGTGTCTCCTAAAATAATCGCCTGTGTGAAATCTTCGTGATCGAGGTGGAATACTTTTTCAAATGAGTGTGAAAACGGACCGTGACCTAAATCATGCAATAACGCCGCACATAAACAAAGCAGCCGTTCACTATGATCCCAATGCTCCCTGCCGACAAACACATCATCAATAATGCGGCGGATAATTTCATAGACGCCAAGCGAGTGGTTAAAACGGCTGTGCTCCGCACCATGAAACGTTAAGTAAGTGGTGCCTAGCTGCTTAATGCGGCGCAATCGTTGAAATTCTTTTGTTCCTATTAAATCCCATATAATCTTATCGCGAACATGTATGTAACGATGAACAGGGTCTTTGAAGACTTTCTCTTCACTTAATTGACCGCCGGGATATGACATATAATCCCCTCTTCCATTCATAGCATGAATCTATTATAAGGTGTTTTCTCATGCAAAAAAATACTTGATTTTTTATGATTAATATTTCCTAAAAATAGAAACAAAAAATCACCTTTCATAAAAATGAAGGCGATTTTTTAAGCTTTTTTGAGCTTTTGCATAATTTTTTCGATTAATTCATCTTCATTTGCGGCAGAGATCGGACGATTATTGACAAAAGCGAACGATTTTTTGCGGCCAGGCCCACAATACGACTGGCAGCCGATTTGAATCGTTGCATTTGGATCCAATTTTTTCAGCCGAGGCAGCAACGTTTTTAAATTAGTGGCTTGACAATCATCGCACACCCGAAACTCGTTGGCCATTTTGAACGTCATCCTTTCCAACGTTTTTGCGCTAACGAGTATTCTACCTCTTCTTCGTCCACAATGCAAGCTATATAACTGTAAATTGATTTTCCAATCAACTCCATCGACCAAAAATGAACAACAACAATCCTGTTGTTCAGCTATTTCCACCGGCGATATCGACTTGGCTCGAAAAACCGCCATAAAAGAGTAACCAGCTTTCCTCCAAAAAAATAGAATGCTGCTTTTGAATCGGTGATATGTCCTACCTTCCTTATCACCTCTATTCTATAAGGAGAGCGATGGGCTTCTGTCGATATAGAGATCACCTTCAGGCGGCATTGAGCTTGTATCTTTCTTGTAAAACTTGCAATTTTTTATTCACAAAAACTCAAAAAATTGTATAGACTTTCTTATTTTTGTCTATGCTACTACTAACCAACAGCCCAGCCTGACATGACGCCAATCCATCTAGCTGCCCGCAGCTGGCAGCCCGTCCAGATACGGATCATGGATGCTTCATATAGCTTGCTTTCCTACTAAAAGCAAAGCTGTCTTTTTTCATAAAGCGATCATAATTAAGAAAGGAAGTTGAGAAATTATGAAACAACGACAAGATGCATGGACAGAAGAAGATGATTTGCTGCTTGCGGAAACCGTATTGCGCCATGTGCGCGAAGGAAGCACGCAGCTCAATGCTTTTGAGGAAGTAGGAGACAAACTTAACCGCACATCTGCCGCTTGCGGATTCCGCTGGAACGCAGTCGTTCGCAGCCGCTACGAAACAGCGTTGCAGCTGGCGAAAAAACAAAGAAAAGAGCGACAGCGGCTACTTGGCAAAAATCAAGCTGTTCGCAAAAAATTGTTGTATACACCACCCGTTCCTGCTCTTGAAGAATTGGGAGAAATAACAGAAATCACCCATTCTCCTGAGCAAACAACGATGACACTTGATCATGTCATTGCCTTTTTGCAATCATTCCAATCGACTAGCGTCAATGCCGAGGCGCTTAAAAGTGAAAATGAACGGCTGCGGCAAGAAAAAGAAGAGCTGGCAGCTAAAAATGACGAATTAGAAACGAAAATTGCGAAACTAGAAGAAGAATCTTCTACCATTCGTGAAGAATACGAAACGATGCTACGCATTATGAACCGCGCTCGAAAAATTACTTTGCAAGAAGAAGAGGAGCGGCAAATGCTAAAATTCAAAATGGACAAAAACGGCAATTTAGAAAAAATCGCCGAATAATGACAAAGGTGACCCCAATAAGGAGAAAGCATTCCTTCGAGGGTCACCTTTTATTTACTATACTCAGATTGAAAATCGCCATCAATGAAAAGTGAAAAGGCTTCAATGGACAAAAAATAGTGAAAAATGGTTAAATTATATAGATACCGCTCGATTCATTCATATTTTTCATTTGCAAATAAGCCAATTTCGATGGTGGTACGGCCAAAAAAATAGAACAATACATATTTGAATCGGATATAAGTGGAATCTTTTCGTTATCTCTATATGACCATGGCTTTATGCCTCTGATGTTTCTACTATTTTGATGATCGTGACGCTGTCCAATCCGTTCTCAGAGCACCGCTCTTTTATTGCGACAGCGTTTTTTCATTCCGTTCGATCATCCGCTGCAAATGATGTTCATATAGCGGCCATTCCTCTTGCGTTAAGACAGAAGAATATAGCTCTGCTCCAAACGAGCGCAACGTTTGCAGCAAACGAAGCATCACATCTGAAATCGTCAGCGGCACATGCAGCAGTTCAGACAATGATGCCATCGTTTCCGGAACAATGCGCGGATACATAAATTTTGTTGGCGCTCCCTGCAAACTGCGCTCATAAAATTGGCGAATGAGCTCCGCGCGAGCTGAACCGCTTCCATGAACGCATATATATATTTGCACAGCCACTCCCCCGCGCACGCGCCGCTGCGAAATACCGGCAAATTTTTTGCCGTTAATGCTTAAATCGTAGCTGCCTGGGCAATAAGAGCCTTCGATTTCTTTCGCTTCGATGATCGCTCCATAGGAAGTAAACATTTGCTGAATCAGCGCCCACATCGCTTCATAGCCTTGATTAATATCAATCGCTTTTTTCGTTTCTGAGAAAATCAGCGAAATATTCAGCACACCTTCGTCTAGCACAACGGCAAGCCCTCCTGAATTGCGAACCATTACGCGGTAGCCTTGCTTCTGCAAAAAAGAAATCCCTTCACGCAAATACGGGAGTTTCGTATCTTGAATGCCCAATACAATCGTATCATGATGCACCCATGTACGGACAACCGCTTCTGATACCCCTTGTCCCACCATTGTACAGAGCGTATCATCAATCGCAAATGATTGCTTTGCATCAAAGATTGGACCTAAATGTGATTGGTCAATAATTCGCCATCTCGGCTGCTGTAACAGCTCATTTGCCATGAATCAATCTCCTTGCTGCCATAGTTTACATTCATTATATCATAAAAAAGAGGTTTGACGACGCCGTCAAACCTCTCTGCTCTTATTGAAGCGCTTGAGCAGCGGTAATCAGAGCAAGCTTATACACATCTTCCGCGTTGCAGCCGCGCGATAAATCATTCACAGGCTTATTCAAGCCCTGTAAAATGGGACCAACTGCTTCAAAATGGCCCAGGCGCTGAGCAATTTTATAACCGATATTTCCTGCTTCTAAGCTTGGGAAAATAAAGACATTAGCATCGCCTTGAATCACGGAATCAGGCGCTTTCTTTTTCGCGACAGACGGCACAAACGCCGCATCAAATTGAAACTCGCCATCAATAGTCAGCTGCGGCGCCATTTCCTTAGCAAGACGAACAGCCTCCACCACTTTTTCTGTTTCTGGTGATTGAGCCGATCCTTTTGTTGAAAAGCTTAGCATCGCAATACGCGGTTCAATATCAAACATGCGCGCCGTATGAGCGCTCTCAACCGCAATTTCCGCTAGATCCTGGCTGTCTGGAGCAATATTAATCGCACAATCCGCAAATACATACTTTGCCTCATCGCGCACCATAATAAACACGCCTGATGTTTTACGAATGCCTGGTTTTGTTTTAATAATTTGCAAGGCTGGTCTCACTGTATCAGCCGTCGAGTGCGCCGCACCACTAACTAAGCCGTGCGCCTGATTAGTATATACAAGCATCGTTCCAAAGTAATTTTCATCTAACAAAATACGGCGAGCATCTTCTTCAGACACTTTGCCTTTTCGGCGCTCAACAAATGCTTGAACAAGCTCATCCATTTTTTCATATGTTTCCGGGTCTATTATCTCTATATGTGCAAGCTCAACTCCGATTTCAGCTGCTTGATTTTGAATGGCCGCCTTGTTACCGATTAATATGGGACGCAGCACCTGTTCACGTGCTAAGCGGCTGACAGCGGTCAAAATCCGCTCATCTGTTCCTTCTGGAAATACAATCGATATATTTTTTCCTGTTACTTTTTGTTTTAAAATAGAAAATAAATCACTCACACATAATCCTCCTCAATTCAATAAACTTCCTTATCTACTAGCATACTCTTATTGTATGGAAAAGCAACCAAGGTAACCCCTTACAAACAATAGTCTTTTTATTAAAATAATTCAGGCATGGACAAGACCATTTGTTTTTCGAGCGTTTCCGGGACAAACTATGGTATAGTAGTAACAAAAGATCATTTATACATAAGGAGTGGAAAATGATGAGTGAAGCAGCACAAACGCTTGAGGGCTGGTATTGTCTCCATGATTTCCGTTCAGTGGATTGGTCCGCTTGGAAAACGCTCACAGATGATGAGCGGCAGGAAGCCATCTATGAATTTTTATCATTAGCAGAAAAATGGCAGCAAACAGAAAACAATAACGAAGGCAGCCATGCCATTTATACAGTAGTCGGCCAAAAAGCCGATATCATGTTCATGATTTTGCGTCCGACAATGGAAGAGCTAAATGAAATTGAAACAGCATTCAACAAAACAAAGCTAGCAGAATATCTTGTACCGGCTTATTCGTATGTATCCGTCGTTGAACTAAGCAATTATTTGCCTTCTAATGGAGGGGATCCTTACGAAAATCCAGAGGTTCGCCGCCGTTTGTTCCCAATTTTGCCAAAGACCAAACATATTTGCTTCTATCCAATGGACAAGCGCCGCCAAGGAAACGACAACTGGTATATGCTTCCGATGGAAGAGCGCCGCAACCTGATGCGAGCACACGGAATGACAGGGCGCAAGTATGCCGGCAAGGTCGTGCAAATCATTACAGGCTCTGTCGGATTTGATGATTACGAGTGGGGCGTTACCTTGTTCTCAGATGATGCATTGCAATTTAAAAAGCTAGTCTATGAAATGCGCTTTGATGAGGTCAGCGCTCGCTATGGAGATTTCGGCTCCTTCTTTGTTGGAAATCAACTTCCGCAAGATAAAATCTCCTCCTTTTTTCATGTATAGTACAAACTAAGGCCCATCATGGACTTGCCTTTGTCGCGCCACAGGGCGTGGCATGCCAAGTTCCGGCTTGATGCATTCGGGATGTCAAAATAAACAGACATCCCGAATTTTTTTGTCATATCATCTCCTCCTTGCCCATAACTATAAAAATAAAAATGTCTCCTTTCATTGTCACCATTTTCTCCTTTTACAATAGCCTATTATTGTCGAGAACAAAGACAGAATGAGGTGACAATATTGGCTGTTGTAGCTACCAATACAGAGGATGTTAAACTGCTGGCAAGACTGATGCGGGCAGAAGCAGAAGGAGAAGGACGGCTCGGAATGTTGATGGTTGGCAACGTCGGTGTCAATCGGGTAATCGCCGATTGTCTTGATTTTCGAGGGTTGCGCACAATCCGGCAAATGGTCTTTCAAAGACCTGGCGGCTTTGAAGCCACACAAAAAGGATACTTTTACCAAGCAGCGAGAGATCTCGATATTCAGCTAGCCCGCCAAGTGATTCGCGGCTGGCGTTATCATCCAGCTACGAATTCACTTTGGTTTTTCAAACCGGAAGGCGACTGCCCACCGCAATGGTTTAATCAGCAAAACGTCGGCCGTTATAAATCACATTGCTTCTTTGCACCAACGCGAAGCAATTGTCCGCGAGTATATTAATCTACTTTTCATAGGAGGGTCTTGAGATGACGTATGAAGAAGATCGGCAACAAAGCCAAGGTTATGCATCATATCCTTATGGATATGCTTATCCGCAAGGCTATTATCCAACCACTTATCCATACTCTCAACAAGCTGTACCATATCAACCGGCTGCCGCGCCAATGGCTGGATTTGGAATGCAGACCCCTTCGTTCGCAGCCCAAACTCCCACAACTGCCAGCCAGCCGGTAGCCGGGATGCTGCCGCTCGAAGAGTCTTATATTGAAAATATTTTACGTTTAAACAAAGGGAAAATGGCTACCGTTTATATGACCTTTGAAAACAATCGGGAATGGAACGCCAAAGTTTTTCGGGGCACGATCGAAGCAGCTGGACGAGATCATTTAATTTTAAGTGATCCGCAAAATGGAAAGCGCTATTTGCTTCCGATGATTTACCTTAATTATGTGACTTTTGATGAAGAGATTGCCTATGAATATCCATACGCAGGCAGTGCCGCTGGATTAAGCTCCTACTCTCCTCGATGATAAGGCAAAAGGGCTGCCAAACGCAGCCCTTTTCAGATTGTTGACAAACGCCTTCATTAAAACCATCATAAGTGGAGAGCCCCTAAAATGGTTGTAGACAAAATCCAAAAGGACTTTGTCTACAACCTGTTTTTTTCAATATTTTACGGCCGCGTAAGCGATCAGCGCCCACGCAATTAAAAAGGCCACTCCCCCAAATGGCGTAATCGCCCCAAGCGGTTTGATTTGTGTTAAACTTAACACATACAAACTTCCCGAAAACAAGACAATACCTGTGAACATAAGCCAGCCCGCTGCTTGAAGCGATCCTGCGTTGGGCCATTTGGCCAATAAAAGCGCGACAACAAAAAGACCAGCAGCATGGAACATCTGATAATGCACAGCCGTTTTCCAGATTTCTAAATAACGTTCAGGAATTTTTCCTTCTAGTCCATGTGCACCAAATGCTCCCAAAGCGACAGCTAAAAATCCATTGATAGCTCCCAGCAAGACAAATAGCTTCATCCTTTTTCTTCCCCTCGTTGATATAAGTTCCACTCTTATCATATCGCATTCACCATCAAAAGAAAAACCCTCCCCCTACATTCCGTTAAGAGGCGGGGATTCCTGGATGAATGATGTTAAAAATCGAGCAAAGATGGCCCATTCGCATCATCCCCGATGTCCATCCGCTCTGTTTTTGTTTCTAATACTAGCGGTTCAAATGAAGAAGCCGCAACATGCGCCGCTTGAAGCTCTCCTTCTAAAATCAGATCACAAAGAACTCGAAGGGCGGCAATATGTTCGCGAAGCTGCTGTTCATTTTGTATCGACCGAGCTTTTTGAAGCTGTTCCGACATTTTCGTTAAAATCGTTGTTACTGAAACATCCAAAACGTTTTCACTCCCATCTTTCTTCTCATGTTGATTCAATGGTATTCTATATATAAAAACATTTCAAGCTAAGATAGTTTGAGAGGAGTGAAATCTGTGAAAAAAACATGGTGGAAAGAAGCGGTCGTATATCAAGTTTACTGGCGAAGCTTTTACGATTCCGACGGCGATGGTTACGGCGATCTGCAAGGTTTAATGGAAAAGCTGGACTATATTCAGCATCTCGGCGTTAATGTGATTTGGCTTAACCCATGCTACCAATCACCAGATAAAGATAACGGCTACGATATTTCCGACTATTATCAAATCATGGATAAAGCCGGAAACATGAAGACATGGGAAACCTTGCTCCATGAAGTACATAAGCGCGACATGAAGCTCATTATGGATCTTGTCGTTAACCATACATCCGACCAACACCCTTGGTTTTTAGAATCCCGTTCATCCAAAGACAATCCAAAGCGCGACTGGTACATTTGGCGCGACAAGCCAAATAACTGGCGGTCTTATTTCACTCCATCCGCTTGGGAATTTGATGAAACAACAGGACAGTACTATTTTCATTCCTTTGCGATTGAACAGCCAGATTTAAATTGGAAAAACCCTGAAGTGCGTGAAGCCATCTATGAAATGATGCGATTTTGGCTTGATAAAGGCATTGATGGATTTCGCTTAGATGCCATTGCTCTTCTCGCTAAACCGGATGGATTTCCTGATGCCGCCAACCCAAATGATATTCGTTATTTGACCAATCATCTGGGGCTGCACGATTACCTAAAGGAAATGAACGAAAAAGTGTTTCGTCATTACGACATTTTTACCGTTGGCGAAGTCGCCTTTGTCACTCCGGAAGAGGGGTTAAAATATGTAGCAGAAGATCGGCAAGAATTGCATACGCTGTTCCATTTTGAAGTATGCGATGAAATGCCAAGCTGGGATCCGCTCCGCTTTAAACAAATTCAAAAACGCTGGTACGAAGCATTATGGGGAAAAGGCTGGAACTCGCAATTTTTAAACAACCATGATCATACGCGACAGGTGACGCGCTATGGAAATGATCAGGAGTATCGCATGGAATCGGCAAAATTGCTTGCCACCATGCTCCATACACTGCCGGGAATTCCATACATATATCAAGGAGAAGAAATCGGCATGACGGGCGTCCGCTTCCCATCGATTGAAGACTATAACGACATTGCGATGAAAAATAAATATGCGGAAGAAGTCGCGAAAGGACGCGACCCGCAGGAGGTGCTTGAAAGCTTGCAGCCGTTAAGCCGCGACAATTCGCGGACACCTATGCAATGGGAGGACAGCGAACAGGCAGGCTTTACGACAGGGACGCCATGGATCAAAATCAATCCTAACTATAAAACTATTAACGTCAAACAAGACCTTGCCGATCCAAATTCAGTCTATCATTATTATCGAAAGCTCATTCAACTGCGAAAAGAGCGCCTTGAAATGGTATACGGCACCTTCTGCGACTACACCGAAAACGAGCCGTATATTTATGCTTACACGCGCGAATGGGAAGGACAGCGTCTTCTCGTCGTGCTTAACCATTGTGACCACGCCAACCATTACGAGCTGCCGAAAGCTTTAACCGCTACAAACCGCCAGCTCTTGCTCACCAATTATCAGGACGTGCAAGAGACGGGGAATACCTTGCACATGCGTCCTCATGAGGCGCGGATTTACGAATTAGAATAAAGCGAAAGCACGTCATCCCAAGTTGTAGACAAAGTCCATTTGGATTTTGTCTACAGCTTGGGATTTTCCCCTATCAGACTGGCTTGAAAACGGATGATCCTGAGTCTGGCAAATAACGGACAGCTCTATCCCATATTTTCAATTTGCCAATCAATTGGTTCTCTCCCTGTTTTTTTCAAAAAGGCATTGGTTTTGGAAAACGGACGGCTGCCAAAAAAGCCGCGTGCGGCAGAAAATGGACTCGGGTGCGGCGCTTCAATCATATAATGGGCAGGGTTCGTAATCAGCTCTTTTTTCGCTTGGGCATGACGTCCCCACAAAATAAAAACCACCGGTTCTTGTTTGCTGTTCACGAGCTCAATGACACGGTCTGTAAAGATCTCCCATCCCTTACCTTTATGAGAATTCGCTTCTCCACGGCGAACGGTTAATACCGTATTCAATAAAAGAACCCCTTGCTGAGCCCATTTGACTAAATAACCGTTGTTTGGAATATAGCAGCCAAGATCATCCTGCAATTCCTTAAAGATGTTTAATAAAGAAGGCGGCAGCGGAACGCCCGGCTTCACTGAAAAACTGAGTCCATGCGCCTGATTGGGGCCATGATACGGGTCTTGTCCCAAAATGACGACTTTGACTTGCTTATAAGGCGTATAATGAAGGGCATTGAAAATATCGTACATATCCGGATAAATCGTTCTCGTCTGATATTCCGCTTTCAAAAATTCCCGCAGTTTGATATAATACGGCTTTTGAAATTCTTCTTCTAACAAAGGAGCCCAATCATTCTTTAAAATGGCCATCGTCACAACCCTTTCTTCATTCTTTTACCATTAATGTATCACAATCAGACCTCTTGTATAAACTGTTCTATCGTTGTGCGGTATTAAAGTAACCTCACAATGAATCGACCCCTGTCAAGTAGACAGGGGTCTCCGTCCTATGAAAAATGCTTGCGTCAATGGAAGGATGGAACACTTCGCATCGACAAGCAAGCAGTTCGTGAGGCGAAAAAGTACGTTTGCCTAGTGACTGTCGAGCTCGGGCATCAGCATGTCCGAGTTTGACAGATTGCTTACAGTCAGCCTAAGTTTCGTTACACCGGAACAAGACATTACATATTATGTGTTTGGTTAAGTGCTTGGTTCATTTTACGATTAAGAAGAACAAAGACAGAGAAAAGGGAAATAATGGACAATAGAATAAAAGCAAACTCAACAGAAAATTTGTCTACCAAATACGATATTGGAAGAGAGAATAGTCCAGAAAAAGCAATTAATGAACTATATACTCCCATCACTCGACCTAGGTATTCGTCACTAGTGTAATATTGGAGTTGGGAAATGATAATCAGAGAACAAAATTGTGTGAATAGTGAACGAACAAATATGATGACGACAGAAACTAAATAGAACTTTATAAATGGAATGAAAGTAGTACATATAGAAATTACAAGAAACCCAAATAGTAGAAGTTGTTTCGACTTTTGCTGGAAGCTCCTATCGTACTTTCCAAATATAATGGCGCTAACCAAAAGACCTAAACCTATGGAGGAATTCAATAATCCCAATATTTCTGTATTGCTAGAATTTAATGTATCTACATATGCGGGAAGCAAAAAATCAATTTTCGAAATTAATGCACTCAAAAATCCAAGAATGATCATCATAAAGATTGCTTTATTGCTTATGAATATACTGCGTGAATTTTTTAAATCATCCAAAAATTTACTTTCAATATGGATAGTAGTACTTTCCTTGGGAACGTTCATTTTCCACACACAGAGTATAATAACAATAAAAGTAAAGGCATTAAAGAAGAAGGTAAACTTAAATCCCAACATACTAGTAATAAAACTCCCAACTATAGGCCCTAAAAATAATGCAATCTGAAAAGTAGCTCCATATAGAGCATTTGCATTACCTATAAATTCCTTTGGCACCATCTTAGGAACTAAAGATCTCCTAGCTGGTATATCAAGTGCAACGAATATTCCATAAAGGAAATTCAGGACTAATAGCAATCCTATACTCATTTTATCTAAAAATATGAACGTAGCTATAATAAGTGTCAATACAGCCATACTTGTTTGGGTAAACAATAACAATCTCTTTCTGTTTATTCGATCTGCTAAAGTTCCACCAATAATCATAAAAAGCGTATTAGGAATTAATTGCATAGTAGTTAAAAGTCCTACATCTAACGGAGACTTATTTAAACTATAAATATACCATTGTTCTACAAACATTTGTGACCAAGTTCCAATATTGGAAATAAACAATCCTAACCATAATAAAAAGAAATTTTTATACCGCAATGACTTGAAAATAGAAATTTGATAGATTTTTCTTCTCATCATTTCCCCCTAAATTATGAATTATTTATTCCCGTGGTGCTGGATAAAATCAGACAAGCGTAAAAAATAGCCCTTGCATGAGGATCTCCTTCAAATGAAAGTGCAACCAAACAGCAAAAGGAGCAGTTCCCATAGAAGAGCCCTTTCATTTTACAACGGATATATTCCCATTAAAGAAAGGAAAAGTTTTTTATACGAATTTTTTCAATACTCAGGATGGCCTTCTCCCTGCTTTATACCATTAATATTACCTTTTATGTAAAATTTACCGTAAAATAAATTTGACATTCAAGAATTTTTATTAATATTTCTATTTTTTAAAACATTAGAAATGCCCCGACAGCATCGCCGAGATCGCTTTATTCCATTTTTTAACAATGTATGTGTAAGCGAAAGATTGGTGGATAGAGTGTAGGAGTGATCCCCGACGAGGATTGCGAGCTTTTATTCGCACCGCTTGTCGGAGCCACCAAACGAAGCGCAGGAAGGTGAAAAAGCAAATGACCGGCAAAAAGGACTCTCAGGAGAGAGTCCATGAATGTTCAACCGCATCTTACCGCAAATGTCCCGACGATGAACCTCCCCCACCTCCACTCCGTTTAGAGGTGGGAGACTTCTCGGTGCGGTGGATTATGTTAAAATTGAATTTTTTCTTCAAGAAAGCTTTTTAACTCGGTAATCGGCACTCTCGTTTGCTCCATCGTATCGCGATCGCGCACGGTTACCATGCCGTCCTGCTCTGAATCAAAATCATACGTAATGCAGAATGGCGTGCCAATCTCATCTTGGCGGCGATAACGTTTACCGATTGATCCAGACTCATCGTAATCGACCATAAAATATTTGGATAAATCAGCGAAAACTTGGCGCGCCCCCTCAGAAAGCTTTTTCGATAGCGGAAACACCGCCGCCTTATACGGCGCCAATGCTGGATGTAGGCGCATGACGGTGCGCGTCGTTCCGTCTTCAAGTGCTTCTTCGTCATACGCGTCAATCAGAAAAGCAAGTGTGACGCGGTCCGCCCCAAGCGACGGTTCAATGCAGTATGGAATATAGCGTTCATTCGCATCCTGATCAATGTAATGAAAATCCTCGCCAGAATGCTCCATATGCTGCTTCAAGTCATAATCCGTACGAGAAGCAACCCCCCAGAGCTCTCCCCAGCCAAACGGGAATTTATATTCGATATCCGTAGTCGCATTGCTGTAGTGCGACAATTCTTCTTCCGAATGGTCGCGAAGACGGATATTCTCGGCTTTCATTCCCAATGATAACAGCCATTGCTCGCAAAACTGCTTCCAGTAATCAAACCACTTCAACTCCTCGCCCGGTTTGCAGAAGAACTCCAGCTCCATTTGTTCAAATTCGCGCGTGCGGAATGTAAAGTTCCCTGGTGTAATTTCATTGCGGAAGCTTTTCCCGATTTGCGCAATACCAAATGGGAGCTTTTTGCGCATCGTGCGTTGCACATTTTTAAAGTTGACAAAGATTCCTTGCGCGGTTTCTGGGCGAAGATAAATTTCATTGGCGCTTGATTCGGTCACGCCTTGGAACGTTTTAAACATTAAGTTAAATTGACGAATGCCGGTAAAATCTTGACTGCCGCAATCCGGACAAA
The DNA here is from genome assembly GCF_001560855.1 of Anoxybacillus sp. P3H1B. Taxonomy (NCBI): domain Bacteria; kingdom Bacillati; phylum Bacillota; class Bacilli; order Caryophanales; family Anoxybacillaceae; genus Anoxybacillus; species Anoxybacillus sp. P3H1B. The sequence goes on from NZ_LPUG01000028.1 coordinate 157,107, forward strand.
CGATATGATGCTCGTTGATCAGTTCTTCCATTTTGGAAAATGGCAGCCCGTCAACAATCATTTCGATTCCTTTTGCTTCTAAAGCTGTTTCAATGAGCTTATCAGCCCGATGACGCGCTTTACATTGTTTACAGTCGATCATTGGATCATTGAAGTTGCCTAAATGGCCTGATGCTTCCCATGTTTTTGGATTCATTAAAATAGCGGCATCTAAGCCGACATTATAAGGGGATTCTTGAACAAACTTTTTCCACCATGCCCGCTTAATATTATTTTTGAGCTCTGTACCAAGCGGACCGTAGTCCCATGTGTTGGCTAGTCCGCCATAAATTTCTGATCCTGGAAAGACAAATCCGCGATGCTTCGCATGAGCAACGATTTGATCCATTGTCACTGACATCTTTTTTCCTCCTTTATTTTTTCAAACAAAAACGCCCTCGCCACTAGGCCTTGCGCCTAGGGACGAGAGCGTGACTCCCGCGGTTCCACCCTAGTTGATGCGTATGCCGCATCCACTTTGTACCAAAGCAACTCCGGATTGCCGCTTCATTGACCATCTTCACCGGGCTTCCACCGCCCCCGGCTCGCTATGGAAGAGAGGGACAACTACTATTGATCCATCATCGTTACAATATCATATTTTGCTATTTATCATAACAAAAATAAAAAATGTTCGTCAATGCCAGGAGTTATTTTTTATATTTTTCTTCTTAAGCGCGACACGATCGGCGCTCCATCCCAAATAACCTCACTGTTTGCTTTTCGCTTTGCCACCTCCGGCTCTTGAAGCAAAAGCCAAAAATTCTTCGTTGGCAGCTTCCCAAGGCGATGCTTTGCGCTAAGCCGGTCTAAATACATTTGCCGTTTGTTGTCCATCTGTCGCGATAAATGATCCCCTTCGTCTGAAAAAGCGTACAAGACGCTGGCCGCCGCAACGCGCTTCACGCGAAATACCTCAGACACACGCAAAAAGAAATCCCAATCCCAGTAATTATGTACAAAAGGATCAAAGTAGCCGATCGACTCATGGATCTCCTTTCGATATAAGCTGCCGGATGGCACATAGGTGGAGAATTTCCGCATGGCTTCTTGATCATATTCATAAGCGAACAAAAAACGACGGAGCGGTATGCGCTGTCCCCGATCCATTCGATATTGAAAGATTTCCACATCGGAATATACAAAATCCGCATCAACCATCGCTTCCACCATCCGCTCAAGATGGCAAGGCAGCAATAAATCATCATCGTCGCAGAGCATGATCCACTCGCCTCGCGCCTTTTTTACTCCGATATTTCGCGCTTCCACATGACCGACATTCGCCTGACAATGAATCAAACGAATGCGCATCTCTGGGTACAATGCGATAATATGATCAACACGTTCACCGCCATCATTGACAATGATCACTTCAAAATGGCGGTATATTTGCCTGCTTAACGACTCCAACAGCTCGGCGAGCGGATACGGTCGATTATAAGTAGGAACAACAATCGAAACAAATGGTTTCATCGTCGCGTCACTGCCTTCACCCCATTATTTTTCTACGCAGGGACTGCCGCATCCCTTGCTCTAATGCTCCAGATGCAAACAAAACACCAATAACGACCAACAAAAAGCCGAGCCATTGCACCATCTGGATCGTCTCACCTAAAAAAAGCGACGAAGCGACTAACGAAAAAAATGGCGACAGGTTAATAAAAATAGCGGCTTCCGCGGCTCCAAGCTGCTGAATCGCCCGATTATAAATCATTTGTCCCAACCCGCTAGCCACCATCGCAGAAGCCAAAAATACAAGCCATGCAGAGCCTCGGCCCTCCAACAATTTGGACAGACCGTCTTTTTCAGTAACGAGGCCGATGATAAACAAAATAACAGAGCCTATCAACAGCATCCAAGCCGTTAATGCTCTTACATCCATGGTCTCCGCCAGCTTTTTAATAAAAATAAAGCTGAGTGCTTGGGCGAGTACGGCACAAAAAATAGAAACATCGCCAAGGGAAACGGAACCGAGCTTTGCAGAGCTATGTATCACAATAAAGATTACTCCTGTAAAACCAAGAACGATCCCGACAAATTTGCTTACTCCCAGCCGCTCTCGCAAAATCACGATGGCGAGCAATCCGGTGACTAGCGGCGACATTCCTAAAATAATGCCTGCATTAGAAGCGGTTGTTTTCACCAGACCCGCTGATAAAAAATAATGATGGCCGACCACATTGAACAGCCCCACAAGACCAATCCACACCAGCTGCCGCGCCGTAACCGACTGGCTTTGTCGCGTTATCGCCAAAATAGCGAGCACGGTCAACGCGGCAACCAACAGGCGCAAAGCTGTAATGGTAATAGGGGAAAAAGCATTGACTAATATTTTAATTGCAACCACATTGGCTCCCCAGCATATCATCACGAATACAAGCCCAATATATAGCGACCACTTTGTCATCTGATTTTACCTCTTTTGTCAAAATAAAAAGAAGCGATAATACTAAAAGTATCGCTCCTTTTCTTATTTGTCAATTCTTATGCTAGCTCCTGCTGTTTGGTTTCCTTTCCTAATATCCATACGGCCAAAACACCGATAAAAATAGAAATGCAAAAAATCGTAAAAATTGTGGTCACTCCCACTTTTTGCGCGACAAGATAGCCGACTAACAGCGGCCCTAAAATGCCGCCAACCCGACCGAATGAAGCAGCCATCCCTGCTCCCGTTCCGCGAATCGAGGTCGGATACTGCTCTGGAGTATAAGCATACAAAGCACCCCATGCCCCCAAGTTAAAAAATGAAAGTAAAATGCCAAAAAGCATTAAAAAGGCGTGCGATTCCGCGTTGCCAAAAAAGTAGGCGCTGACTGCTGTCCCCATTAAATAAACAATAAGCACAAATTTTCGCCCGAGCCGCTCAATCAGCCAAGCAGCGCTAAAATATCCCGGCAATTGCGCCAGCGTCATAATCAGGACATATTGAAAGCTTTGAATCAAGCTGAATCCTTTGATGACCATCACGCTCGGGAGCCATAAAAACATGCCGTAATAGGAAAATACAACAGCAAACCAAAGCACCCATAACATAATCGTCTCACGGCGGTAAGCAGAAGACCATACCTTGATCACATTCGCAAGAATATTGCTTTCTGCTTTCGGCTTCGTAAATCGCGGAGAATCAGGCAAATTCAACCGTAAATAAAGCGCATAAAGGGCAGGAATCGCTGACAAAAGCAAGGCGAGCTTCCACCCATAGGACGGAATAATGAAATAGGAAATCAATGCTGATAAAAGCCAACCCAACGCCCAAAAGCTCTCCAGCAAGACAACCACTTTCCCGCGCTCACTTGCCGCAACACTTTCAGACACTAATGTTGAGGCGACTGGCAGCTCTCCGCCAAGGCCCATCCCCACAATAAAGCGCAGCACTAGAAAAGCTGCTAAAGTCGTCGTTAAAGCAGACAATCCACTTCCTAACGAAAATAATAAAAGCGTCAAAATAAAGACCTGCTTTCTGCCAATCTTGTCTGCTAAAAGTCCAAACACAAGCGCTCCTACTGCCATGCCAATCGAGTTCATGCTGCCAATCCAGCCCATTTGCTGAGCCGTTAACCCCCATTCTTTTTGCAGCGCCGCAATAATAAATGACAGCATGCCCACATCCATGGCATCGAACATCCAGCCTAAGCCAGCAATTCCTAAAAGTTTTCGCTGTGAAATTGTATATTGACTCATGACAAGCCTCCTTTATTGACAGGTGTCAATCTATACCATTCATTATATTGATATATTCCCCGTTATTCAAACAAAAAAACAAAGGAGGCTTACTCCTTTGTTCTGAATGAAAAAGCTTGTTCGATCACATATGTTAACCAATTCCTAAGTGTTTCAAAAGCAAATGGCACATTCAAACGCTCTGTCCACTGATGGGCATCACGGCCAATCGGGCCAACGTTTAGCACAGGCGCAGAAAATTCCGCCAGCGCCTGAATAGGAAGATCATATCCTTGGCCCCATAGCGGCATATTGGCGGTGAGCGTTCTTAAAGCGGAGAGCGGTTGATGCAATCCAACATAGCTTAAATCGGAAATGCCGCCAAAATAATGTTGCTGTACAAGGGAGATATCATCTTTTTCCTTGGCGTACGCCCGCAACTGATCAACGAGATAAAGAACAAGCGGATCATCGCTGGAATTCACAGCTGGATAGTAAGGCGGCGCATAAAATAATACGATCATCGGTCCTAAATCTTTGCAAAGAATGGCTAACTGATCAACGAGCTCAATCGTCCGTTGCCGCTCATCTTTTCCGTCTCCATTCGCCAACACGCTTTGTTCAAGCTTCTCCACTTTTTCCGTTCCAAACATCTCGACCGCTTTTTGCCGCAGTTCAGCAAACGTCCACACATGAATGGATAGCGATCTTGGCGAAGATTGCTCCATTTGCGCAAAACGGAAAGCTTGCTCACGATATTGCTGTTCAATCTTTTCCGCTGCCCGCTTTGTTAATTGCCGTAACGATTCTGTAATGTCATCCATTGATTTTTGCTGCAAAAATAGATTAAATAGCGCTACAGCACGATGCGGAATTTGTACAGAATAATCCTTTTTTAAATCGGTCTGGAACAAACTTGTCGGCGGCGGGCTCACTTCTTGGCCAAACAACTCACAAAAATCAACATTCAACTCTAGTTCATTCACAATTTGCGAAACCATCCCGTTCGCATTTAATCCCGCTAATGGCTCACCAACATGCGTTTCCTTCCCATAGCAATAAAACCCTGGCAGCACTTTGCCGATGGAGCCTGTATAAATATAATTCGTTTGATCGCCTGGATAACGCGTAAACATCGGTTCTGAATTAAGAACAAGCCGATAATTCAGGCGATGGTTTTTCGCCATTTCAACCAGCGCCGGCACAGCCGCCCGCATGCCCACTGAATTCACTTCTTCATCCGGCACGGTTAGAAGCAATACATTTCCGCGGAAATAGCCGTGGCATGCCTGTTCGATAAGCGACATATGTAAAGCCAGTCCGCATTTCATATCCATGACCCCGCGTCCAAACAGCCACTCCCCTTGTGCTAAGTCTGCTTGAACAGCTGCCGGCAGCTTCTCCTTATGATGATAAAAATACTGGGTCAGAGTCTCCGGGGAAAATGCCCAATCCTTCCAAATTCCATAATCTTGTACATCGACCACATCAAAGTGGCTGACAAGAACAATCGTATCTTCTACCTGCTCTTCTTGTTTAACAAGCGCTGTGACAAAATAGCGGCCGTCTCCTGTCGGATGCAGTTGCACAAGAGATGGGTTCGCTTGAAAATACTCAAGCGTACAAAGCTGTTGCGCAATATAATGCGCCAGCTCGACCTCCGCTTTTGAATGACTTACACTTGCATGCTGCACTAACTGACAGAGCAGCTGCTTTAACTGTTGCTTTGTCTGCCATTTCATCCTCTTCCCCCGCTTTTCTTTGTCATCCTTTCGTGCTGATGGATAGTGGTTTTGAAAAAGTACGCTTGTGCTTATGGTATAAAGAAAGCATAGAATGCTTCGATCTTTATTCATCCATCCACACGTTTCCTTATCGCTACTATTTTAACAAATATCGAGGATAAACAAACGATATAAATACAACTTAAACCATGAACCTCTCCCACCCCACTCCGTTAAGAGCGGGAAACTTTTTGGGGGATTGTTAAACAAATGTTATCTATAGACCACAGCCAAACAACGCCGTTTTCAGACTTATTCATCGTTCTGTGAAACAGCGCTGTTCGATCGCCCAATCTTAGGAAAATATCCCCTTTATCGCTTGTTTACAAAACAGCGACAAATCATTGCTTATTTTCCTTTCTGTTTTGCTACAATAAAAATACATCCTAATTTGCCAGCCATGACTTGTACGATCAACATGGCTTTTCTGTTTGATTCTAGATCAACCATACCGATGTTTAACGATAGACAAAAAATAATCCGTACCATGCTTTACTGGCAGATCAGTCTTATGAGCTGAAACTATTATTTCGTTTGGAAGCGGGGATGACATGATACATAAAGAAGATCCATTTAAAGCGAATTTCGACAGTCTTGAAGAGTTTGCCGATCGCATCAGTGATTTGTTGCAATGCCCGATTACGATTGAAGATGCGAACCATCGGCTCATCGCCTACAGCGCCCATGATGACTATACAGATCCGGCGCGGACCGCCACCATTATTAGCCGCCGTGTTCCAGAGAAAGTCATTAATAGCCTCTGGAAAACAGGAGTCATTCCTGCGTTGTTAAGTAGCGAAGAGCCTTTGCGCGTCGAAACGATCTCTGATGTGGGTCTCGGGAATCGAGTGGCCGTATCCATTTGGAAAAATAACGAGGTGATTGGATTTATTTGGGCGCTAGAAACAGGGAGAACCCTTTCCAAGGATGATATGGAATTGCTGAAAAAAGCAGCGAAGGCGGCTAAAAATAAAGTATTGCAGCTGTACATGCGCAAAAATAAACGAGAAGAACGGGTGCAAGAATTTTTTTGGAAATTGCTTACTGGCCATATTAAAACAAATGAAGAAATTCATGAAAATTTTAGCGCGATGCAAATTCCGGCCGCCCCACGTTTTTCCGTTCTTGTCTTCCGCTTTGCCAACGGCATTACAAGCGATTTAGAAAAACAAATTTCTTACATTTTACAAACCACTCAACAAGTTCAAGTTCTACTGTATACCGTTGAACGAAACGATTTCATTTTATTGGCGGCTCCAAAATCAGCCGATCAGCCATTGTATGAATTGAATCAATTTATCTCCTCATTTGCGACAAAAATGAAGGAACGCTTCCATATTAACAGCATTCAAAGCAGCTTTGGCGGCATTTATGAAACGTTTGAATGCATTGAAAAAAGCTACAAGGAAGCACTGACCGTTTTATCAATGAAAGAAAAGTTTCCTGAGCAAACTTCTTCCATTTATGGATATCAACAATTAGGTATTTATCAATTTTTTGATTTATTGTTAGAAAAAAAACAGCAAGGAGAATTTGCAAATTCAGCGCTGACAAAACTGCAGGCCTACGATGAGAAGCATCATACCAACCTCATCGAAACGTATGAAGCCTTTTTCGATCACGACAGCAATGTCAATGAAACCGCAAAGGCGTTAAATATCCATCCCAACACTCTTTCATATCGGCTCAAGCGCATCGCCGAAATTGGTGAAATCGATTTGCACAATATGAACCAAAAAGTCAAATTATATATCGATATTAAATTGGCCAAATATGAAGCATTGCATTAATTTTGTGGAAATCCACAAAATAATGCTGCTTCTTTTTCTTTTCTAAACAAAGAAAAAATCATGGAAACTGTGTATACTGCAAGTAAGGACAATATGAGGGAGGAACTCATCCATGATTATTGGTGTACCAAAAGAAATTAAAAATAACGAAAATCGTGTGGCAATCACTCCGGCTGGAGTTATGTCATTCGTTCAAGCTGGTCATACAGTGATTATTGAAAAAGACGCAGGGATTGGAAGCGGTTTCACAAACGAAGACTATGCAAGCGCTGGTGCGCAAATCATTGATAGCGCGAAAGACGTTTGGGCGCAAGCTGATATGGTTATGAAAGTGAAAGAGCCGCTTGCAAGTGAATACGACTATTTCCGCCCAGGATTAATTTTATTCACATACTTGCACCTTGCGGCAGAGCCTGAATTAGCGCGGGCGTTAAAAGAAAAAGGCGTGATCGCCATCGCTTATGAAACTGTACAAGTTGGCCGCACGCTTCCGCTTTTAACACCAATGAGTGAAGTCGCTGGACGCATGTCCGCACAAATCGGCGCACAATTTTTAGAAAAGCCAAAAGGCGGAAAAGGCATTCTTCTTGGCGGTGTCCCAGGCGTTAGCCGCGGCAAAGTCACGATTATCGGCGGCGGTGTCGTCGGAACAAACGCAGCGAAAGTGGCGATCGGCCTAGGTGCAGATGTTACGATCATCGACTTGAGCGCTGACCGTCTTCGCGAACTTGACGACATTTTTGGCAACCAAATTACAACGCTTATGTCAAATCCGATGAACATTGCCCAAGCTGTCGCACAATCGGATCTTGTGATTGGCGCCGTCCTCATTCCAGGTGCCAAAGCGCCTAAGCTTGTAACAGAAGAAATGGTGAAAAACATGAAGCCTGGTTCTGTCATTGTCGATGTTGCGATCGACCAAGGCGGCATTGTGGAAACAAGCGACCATGTCACAACACACGACAACCCAACATATGAAAAACACGGGGTTGTTCACTATGCGGTTGCCAACATGCCTGGCGCTGTACCAAGAACATCCACCATTGCTTTGACAAACGTAACCATTCCATATGCGCTACAAATCGCAAATAAAGGGGTACGTCAAGCCATTGCCGACAATGCCGCATTAAAACTTGGCGTCAATGTCGCAAATGGCGAAATCACATATGAAGCCGTTGCCCGTGACCTTGGCTACGAATACGTATCGGTTGAAGAAGCGCTCGAAAAACAATTTGCCGTTCAAGCATAATGCAAAACTGGGTACCGTCGATCATGGCGGTACCCGGTTTTTTATTTTTGATGAAAGAAAAGCCTCTGTTTGGAGGCTAACGAACCCTTCTTTACATTATCGCTTTAAAAACATCCAACCGTCTTCATATAGCCGGATGGCCAAAAATCTGGAAACATGGAACCCGTTCGATCTCCTCTAAGGAATCATGGATTCTTCTGCTCTTGCCATCTAAAATATCTAGTTCCAATAAGAATGCTGCCTACATAGAGAACCGCTAGAAAAATAAAATCGAACAACAAGTCTGATACAAACAGCTTTCCTGTCCATCCTCCTTGCATGAGATCAACGACCGATGTCAACGGAACGGAATTAGAAATCTTTTGCATCACCTGCAGCAGTTGTTCAACGATAAGGACATCGTGCGACTTGAGTCTCGAAACTCTATCCGAGTCGGTCCTTAGCCAAAAAGCAAAACAGCCTTTCCCATTCAGGAAAGGCTGTTTCCTTATAACGCTTTTTTAAATTGGTCAAATTGATCAAGAACTTTATCGGATGGCTGTTTCGTCAACAAGCTGACGACAATAATCGCGAGCAAGCTTGCCGCAAAGCCAGGAACCATTTCATATAGCAGGTTTTTCAAATAATCCGACTGCGTCCAAAGGATGACCGTTGCAGCTCCTGCAACCATTCCGGCTAATGCTCCCCACTTGGTCATCCGCTTCCAACATAAGCTTAGCAAAATAACAGGTCCAAAAGAAGAACCGAATCCAGCCCACGCATAACCGACAAGGCGTAAAATGGTATCGTTTTGCTTGAAAGCGAGCGCAGCAGCGACCAATGACACGAATAAAACAGCCAATCGGCCAATAAGAACAAGCTCTTTATCAGAAGCTGAGCGACGGAACCATACTTTATATAAATCCTCCGTTAATGAACTTGAGGTAACGAGCAATTGCGATGAAATCGTGCTCATAATCGCCGCTAAAATCGCAGCGAGCAAAAATCCCGTAATTAACGGATGGAATAAAACTTCGCCAAGCTTAATAAATACCGTTTCTGGATCCGCTAGCTTTGCTCCTGACTCAAAATAGTAAGCGATTCCAAATAACCCTGTCAACATAGCCCCAACGACAGAAAAAATCATCCAGCCCATTCCAATGCGGCGAGCGTTTTTCATTTCCTTAATAGAAGAAATCGCCATAAATCGAACGATAATATGTGGTTGTCCGAAATATCCAAGTCCCCAAGCAAACAAAGAAATCACGCCAAGCAAAGTGGTCCCTTTGAATAAATTTAACAAATCCGGATTAATGTGACGGATCGTGTTCATCGTATCGCCTACGCCCCCTGTATGAAAAAGGGTGACAACAGGCACAAGAATTAAAGCAATAAACATAATCAAGCCTTGAACAAAGTCTGTCCAGCTAACGGCTAAAAATCCGCCAAACAGCGTATAAGCCACAACGACTCCCGCGACAATCCATAGTCCTGTATGATAGCTTGTGCCAAAAGAGTTTTGGAACAAGACCGCTCCGGATACTAATCCAGAAGATACGTAAAATGTGAAAAAAATCATAATGACAAGACCGGAAATTAAACGCAATAGCTTCGATGTGTCCCCAAAGCGGTTTTCCAAAAATTCTGGAATGGTAATTGAATCATTAGCGACTTCTGTATAAACGCGCAAGCGCGGTGCCACGTACAACCAGTTGGCATAAGCTCCAAGCGTTAAACCAATGACAATCCAAGAAGCGCTTAAGCCTTGTACATACATCGCTCCAGGCAATCCCATTAAAAGCCATCCGCTCATATCGGAAGCCCCGGCACTGAGCGCTGTAACCGCAGGACCTAATGTACGTCCGCCAAGCATATAATCAGAGAGATTTGATGTTCTCTTATATGCCCAATATCCAATCAGTAACATCCCGATCATATAAATCGTGACCGAAATTAATACCATGGTGTTCTCCCCTTCCTTTGTTGTCTCTAGTCAATAACATCATAAACGAAAGAATATTATTTATGCAATAGTAATCATATTTTTCCATCTGTAGTATAACAACAATAAAGCCGCTAAAAATCAATGTTTTTAGGCATTTTCAACATATATTTAAAAAATATTCAGATAAATAAAAAATAATAAATAATTCAATTGTATTTAGATTGCATTATTTCTTCCTCTATTATAAAAATATATTTTGTTTTCTCAATCGTCTTAATTTATAATATATTTATTGAAATAAAACATTTTTTGAAAATGTATAATTTTACATTTACATTTTTAATATGCTTTAAGAACCAATTAATTCAATTACATATTATTCTAAAAGAACTCATCTTCTTCTCTTTGTTTCTAAATATTACAAAAATTGTTTTTATAAAAAGTATTGCATAAACAAACGAATGCTGGTAGTATGATAATCGTCCTAGGAAACACTTGAAGAAATCGATCAGCTGAAACTAAATGAGAAATTAATGTTATTTTTTATATTTTTACAATATAAAGGGGGAAGGAAATAATGAAAAAAATGGCGGTATTTGCTGTGATACTTGCTCTCTTTGTGGCTTTAGCAGGGTGTGGCGGCAAATCATCCGATCAATCTTCAGAAAGTGGAGATAACAACAAAAAAATCATTGTCGGAACAGATGCTTCATTCGCACCATTTGAGTATATGGATAAAGGGGAAATTGTAGGGTTTGATGTTGATTTGTTAGATGCTGTCATGAAAGAAGCTGGCATCAAATATGAGTTGAAAAACATTGGCTGGGATCCTTTATTCGCAGCGGTACAAAGCGGTAAAGAAGCAGATATGGCAGTTTCCGGAATTACGATTAACGATAAACGCAAACAAACCTACGATTTCTCAGCGCCATATTTTGAATCAACGCATATGATTCTCGTAAAAGAAAATAGTTCAATCAAAAACGCCCTTGATTTAAAAGGCAAAATGGTTGGCGTCCAAAATGGAACGACGGGACAAGCAGCCGTGGAAAAGTTATTCGGGGCTGAAAATAAAAATATTAAAAAATTTGAAAATACCGTCGTCGCAATTATGGACCTTTTAAACGGTGGCGTGGAGGCCGTTGTGACTGATAACGCTGTCGCCAACGAATACGTGAAAAACAATCCTGATAAAAAGCTAAAAACGATTGAAGATCCAAAAAACTTCCAATCAGAATTTTACGGCTTTATGTTTCCTAAAGGAAGTGATTTGAAGCCAAAAATCGATGAAGCGCTGAAAAAAGTCATCGACAGCGGCAAATATACTGAAATCTATCAAAAATGGTTCGGGAAAGAACCAAATCTCGATAATTTGTTAAAGCAACAATCATCATAATCGGTAAAAAATTGCGTAACTATTCGTCGCTAGTTACGCAATTTTTATAAGAAAGGTGAGGAGAATGGATTTTCGTTTTGATATTATTCAGGAATATGCCCCCTTTTTTCTAAAAGGCCTAGGGATCACGATTTTTGTATCTATTATTTCCATTGTTGTCGGTTCAATCCTCGGACTTGCCATCGGTCTAGGCAAAATGTCCACGAATCGGCTTATTCGCTTCCCATTTGAATGGTATGTGAACTTTTTCCGCGGTACACCGCTATTAGTCCAAATGCTGTTAGTCCATTTTGGGTTAATGCCTATTTTCTTTGCACAGCCAAGCGCTACCGTATCACTGGCTGTATCCTTATCCTTAAACTCTGCAGCCTATGTGGCGGAAATTTTCCGCGCCGGCATTCAATCCATCGACAAGGGACAAATGGAAGCCGCCCGTTCATTAGGAATGACCCATACCCAAGCCATGCGTTATATTATTTTACCGCAGGCGTTAAAACGAATGATTCCACCATTTGCGAATGAATTTATCGTCTTAATAAAAGACTCCTCTCTTGGTGCTGTCATTGCGGCCCCGGAGCTCATGTATTGGGGGAGAGCCGCACAGGGACAATATTATCGCGTATGGGAGCCATATTTAACGGTCGCGCTTATTTATTTGATTTTAACCCTTTCCCTTAGTAAATTACTAAATTATTTGGAAAGGAAGTATTCGAACCAATGATTAAAGTGACAAATTTAAAAAAATCATTTGGCGATCTTGAAGTATTAAAAGGAATTAATGCACACATTAAAGAACGCGAGGTTGTGGTCGTCATCGGCCCATCCGGTTCAGGAAAATCCACCTTTTTACGTTGTTTAAATTTGCTTGAAGACTTTGACGAGGGCGATATTATAATCGATGGATTCCATTTAAAAGACAAAAACACGAACATCAACAAAGTGCGTGAAGAAGTCGGCATGGTGTTTCAACGCTTTAACTTATTCCCGCATATGACCGTACTGGATAACATTACGCTAGCTCCTGTCAAAGTCCGCAAATGGACGCTAGAAAAAGCGAAAGAAACGGCATTGGAGCTCTTGAAAAAAGTCGGCCTTCAAGATAAAGCGAACGTCTATCCTGACTCTCTCTCTGGCGGTCAAGCTCAGCGCGTCGCGATCGCCCGCGCCTTAGCCATGGGGCCGAAGGTGATGCTGTTTGATGAACCAACATCGGCATTAGATCCGGAAATGGTCGGAGAAGTATTATCCGTTATGAAGCAGTTAGCCAACGAAGGAATGACGATGGTTGTCGTCACACATGAAATGGGCTTTGCTCGCGAGGTTGGCGACCGCGTCCTGTTTATGGACGGCGGCTATATCGTCGAAGAAGGAGCGCCAAGCGACATCTTCGACAACCCGCAACACGAACGGACAAAATCATTTTTATCGAAAGTGCTATAAAAAACCTTTGTCCTCCACTTTAACGAAAACACGTCTCACCTCAAAAAGAGACGAGTTTCGGACAAAGTGGATCATTTTTTATGACGCGACATGCGAGGCATCCGCTCAGCCCATCGAATCCAGCTTAGTCATACACGAATACACAAAAAAGACCGGTCTCTGTTACAGAGATCGGTCTTTTGTATTATAAAACGAACCACATAACCCAAATCGAACCAGCGACAACAACAACAGCGATGAAAAAGCTATAGAGCATATTAATGGTTTGAACTCTGCCGCTGTCGCTTTCCGTCATGTGCATGAACATAAACAGCTGCAATGCCGCTTGCAACACAGCTAGCGTCACAATCACGCCAAGAATCGCTTTTATGGTCCAGCCTGACGACAGAGCCACCCATAACGCGATAAATGTGAGCACAAGAGATAAAATAAACCCAACAATATGTTTCCAAGGAAATGTCTCATGGTGATGGTTTGCTCCCATCTTACATCACCATCCCTGTCAAATAAACTAAAGTAAAGATGAAAATCCAGACGACATCAAGAAAGTGCCAGTACAAGCTGACGATAAACACTTTACGCGCCGTTCTTGGAGTAAAACCACGCTGCAACAGCTGAATAATAATTAAAATCATCCAGCAAATCCCGAGGCTCACGTGCGCTCCGTGCGTCCCAACGAGCACAAAAAAGCTCGAAAGGAATGCGCTTGTCTGGATCGTCGCGCCCTCATGCACATAATGAATAAACTCACGAATTTCAAACGTAATAAATCCTGCCCCTAAAAGAAGCGTCACTAAAAGCCATGTTAACAAACCGGACAAGCGGCGACGGCGCATCTCAAACACCGCAAGCCCACACGTAAAGCTACTTGTTAAAAGAAGCAATGTCTCAATCATCACATCTTTAATTTCAAACAAGTCGCTGGTCGTTGGACCACTGCCCGTCCGTTGGAATAAAACAAGATAGGTGGCGAATAAGGTCGCAAACAACACGACCTCAGCACCAAGAAAAATCCAAAACCCTAGAATATTTAGGCGGCTTTCCTCTGTTCGATACTCCAATGGCATCGTTTCATCGTACTGATGAGCTGCTTCTGCCATCTCTTATGCCCCCTTTCCCGACAAACGTTCCGTACGTTTAATTTCATCTACGCTGATATAATAACCGTCATCATCGTCAAATGAACGGAGAATCAATCCAAGAGCAATAAAGATCGTTGCGATAATCGCCAACCAAAACCATTTAAATACAAGGCCGAAGCCCGCAAAGAAAAAGGCGATTGAAATAAGGAACGGACGACCGGAATTGCTTGGCATATGAATCGGTTTTAATTTTTCCTCATCAATTTCGAAGCCCTTTCCGGATTTCTTCATCTCCCAATATGCATCTAAATCCTTCACCTCAGGGGTGATCGCAAAATTGTAATGTGCCACCGGGGAAGACGTCGCCCATTCAAGTGTACGGCCATCCCATGGATCTCCCGTCATATCGCGTTCCCCGTAGCGCGCGCTATAATAAATGTTATAGCAAAGCACGATAAACCCGATTCCCATTAGAACCGCACCAACGGATGCGACAACGTTAAGCGGCGTCCAGCCAAGCCCCTCAGAATACGTATACATGCGTCGCGTCATACCCATTAATCCTAAGAAATACATTGGGAAGAAGCAAATATTAAATCCGATCATAAACAGCCAGAATGTCCATTTTCCTAAACGCTCGTTTAGAATATGCCCGAACATTTTTGGATACCAATAATGCAATCCGGCAAAGCAAGCAAAAACGGTACCGGCAATTAGCACGTAATGGAAGTGGGCAATTAAGAAATAGCTGTTATGATATTGATAATCCGCCGCAGCCATGGCTAACATGACACCGGTGACCCCACCAATGACAAAGTTCGGTATGAATGCCAATGACCAAAGCATCGCTGTTGTAAAACGAATTTTCCCTTTACGAAGCGTAAAGAGCCAGTTGAAAATTTTCACACCCGTCGGAACGGCAATCGCCATCGTTGTAATCGAGAAAACCGAGTTAACAGCTGCTCCAGCTCCCATTGTAAAGAAGTGATGCACCCAAACGATAAAGCTTAAAAAGGCAATTCCTACAATCGAATAGACCATCGCTTTATAACCAAAAAGACGTTTGCGAGCAAACGTGCTCACTACCTCAGAGAAAATTCCAAACGACGGCAAAATGACAATGTATACTTCCGGATGTCCCCAAATCCAGAATAGGTTCGCCCAAAGCATTGACATCCCGCCATTCGCCATCGTAAAGAATTGTGTATCAAATAGACGGTCAAACGTCATAAGCGCCAATGCGACTGTCAACACTGGGAACGCGAAAATAATTAATACGCACGTGATTAAAATCGTCCATGTAAACATTGGCATGCGCATCAATGTCATGCCTGGCGCACGCATTTTTAAAATGGTCACGAGAAAGTTAATCCCCGTCATCAGCGTACCGATACCGGAAATTTGCAAAGCAACCGCATAATAGTTATTCCCAACACCTGGACTAAATTCGTTGCCAGCAAGCGGGAAATACGAAGTCCAACCGGCATTCGGCGATCCCCCAATGACAAAGGAGATATTAAACAACATCGCACCAACGAAAAATAACCAAAAGCTTAACGCATTCAAATAAGGATACGCGACATCACGCGCTCCGATTTGCAAAGGTACGACAATGTTCATCAACCCGATAATAAACGGCATCGCCATGAATAAAATCATGATCGTACCGTGAGTAGTGAAAATTTCATTATAATGTTCTGAATTGAGAAATTTCATGTTTGGTGCTGTTAATTGCGCCCTCATAAGCAGCGCATCCACACCGCCGCGGAACAACATCAGCACCGCTGAAATAATGTACATGACTCCGATTTTTTTATGGTCAACAGTTGTCAACCATTCATCCCAAAGCCATTTCCATTTTTTAAAATACGTAAGAACGAAAACAATACCAATCACCGTTAATACGATCGCTACATCGGCTGCATAGATCAGCGGTTCCCCTGTGACAAAAAACTCGCTCCACTTCATGCACCTGTTCCTCCTTCCTTACATTGAATGCACGTCTTCGTCCCTTTGTCCTTGACGATACGGTCTCTCATCGATCTGACACGCTCTCTCTCTTCACGAATCGTTTCGCATGCTCGATCCATGCAAGGTACGTGTTCAAAACGTCATTTACCTAACAAAGAGCCTCTTCGCCACATATTGTTTAGGAGCTGTTGATCGCTCACATCCTCATTCTATTGACCAACCATCTCTCGCACGCCAAACAACAGCTCCCTATCTTCATGTTCTTCGAAACCTACTCTACTACTATCCCGTTGCCCTCAAGCGGATTGCACAATCTTGCTTGTTCGTCGGCCTCTCCCGCATGATGGCTGTTCTGTTTGGAATGGTCGATCCATTCAAGATGTGTGTTGGAGAATGTCATTCTGCCAACGAGCCCTGGTTTTAAAATGGTTTCATATTTCGTTTCACTCAATTTAGGAGCTGTGCTTTGTGCCTCTTTGACCCATTTATTAAACTCTTTTTGCGTTTGGGCCACTACTTCAAACTCCATATGAGTAAAGCCTTCTCCTGAGAAGTTCGCACTCCGTCCCATGTATGAGCCTGGTTCATCTGCTTCTAGGAACAATTCTGTTTCCATACCGTCCATTGCATATTTTTGTCCACCTAATTGCGGAACCCAAAAAGAGTTCATCGGGCCAACGGACGTTAATTTAAACTTGACGGGAACGTCTACAGGAATATTGACATAGTTTACCGTTTCAATATTTTGATCCGGATAGCTAAAAATCCATTTCCAGTTCGCTGCTGTTACATGGATCGTTATAGGCTCTACTTTTTCCTTCGTTGGCTTTTCCAAAGCAAAGGTAGCCTTTACAGTCGGAATGGCCAATGCTGTAACAATAAGAATCGGAATGGCTGTCCAGACGATTTCCAGCAATATGTTTCCTTCTTCTTCTGGCTCATAATTTTCCATCCCCGGTTTTTCCCGATAGCGAATCAGTACAACGGTAAATAATACGAATACGACGACAATAATGAGCAGCATAAATCCAATCGACCAAAGGATTAAATCGTATTGCGTTTTGGCTACTGGCCCTTTTGGCCGCATGACTAGCATATTTTCGCTGCAACCGCTTAATAACAGCACTAAAGATAACGGAAGCAACGAAGCCCATTTCCATATCTTCTGCTTCATCGCTTTGCTTCCCCCTTCACAAACAAGATAACACTGTTACGTAGAAATTGTTTTAATCCGTTTCTAACATATCAAAAGTAAAAATGTTTGAAACTAATTATGAAAAAAGTTCATAAATCAGAAAAATATTTGTCACAATGTGTTCAAAAACTGTTCATGAAATATTCATTTGTGTGGATAAAATATGAAAAACCCCCAAATTCAAAATAAAGCTGATCCTTTTGGAAGGATCAGCTTTATTTTCCCAGGCGCATTTTCATCATTTTTCTTGTACGCGGATGAAGGGTTTGCCACATCCATTTTTCATATAGTTCTTTTCTCTCAGAAAGCGTTAAATAATACGCTTCCCCCGCCTGCTTCCGCGCCCGTTGTGTCACGTCATAGAGCGTCAAAGCAGCTGCTACTGATATGTTAAAGCTTTGTACAAAGCCATGCATCGGAATCATAAACGTTCCATCAGCTAAATGAAGCGCTTCCTCTGATACACCGCGATGCTCGTTGCCAAACAGAAGCGCCGTGGGACGCGACACATCCATCTCATGAAGCGCAATGGTTCCTTCCCTTAAATAGCTCGCGAGTACCTGATATCCGGCAGATTGTAACTCTCGAATAGCAGTGGAGATATCCGATTTCTGGTGAACCGTCAGCCATTTATCCGCATTTCTTGTCACAAAAGGATTCGGCTGAAACGGCGCTTGTCCTGTGACCACATATATATCCTGTAGTCCAAAAGCCTCCGCCGAACGTAGCACAGCCGCTTGATTATGCGGATCATCTACCGCTTCCGTTAATATCGTAATATGGCGAGTTCTCTTATTTAACACATCATACATTCGCTTTAATCGCTCAGGTACAATCATTTCCCAAATAGGTTGGTTTTCTTCTGTTAATAAACCCTCTTGCTTTAATTGTTCAATGAACGCCTTTGCTTCTTGATCGTTCATCGGCTTCACCTTCGTTCCTATCAAAATTTCTAAGAACGAATTTCATTGTACAAAATTTCAAGGTATCCAGCAAATGAAAAAGGGCTCTTTATATAGAGCCCTTTCCGTCTACGCTAAATAAGCCTCGCGCACCTGCTCATTGACAAGCAGTTCTTGTCCAGGTCCGGTCATGACGATTTCCCCTGTCTGAATCACATAACCACGGTGAGCAATTTGCAACGCTTGGAACGCGTTTTGCTCGACAAGCAAAATTGTCATCCCTTCTTCGTTGAGCTCATGGATAATTTCAAAAATTTGTTCAACGATAATCGGCGCAAGTCCCATCGATGGCTCATCTAGCATTAAGAGCTTTGGCTGCATCATCAGCGCTCTGCCGATGGCTAGCATTTGCTGCTCTCCACCACTCATCGTGCCGCCTTTTTGATGAAGCCGCTCTTTAATTTTAGGAAAGTAGTGAAACACGCGTTCCATACGCTCCTCAATGACTTTTCGATCCTTTACAGAAAATGCCCCCATTTCTAAATTTTCCTTTACCGTTAAACGCGGGAAAATGCGTCGTCCTTCCGGCACATGGGCAATTCCATCAAAAGCTGTGACATGCGGAGGCGTATTCGTAATATCCTTTCCATTGTACAAAATCGTGCCGCTTTTCGGTTTGACTTGCCCGCTGATCGTCTTCAGCGTCGTCGATTTTCCGGCACCATTGCTGCCGATCAGCGTAACGATTTCCCCTTCATTCACCTCAAGCGTAACTCCTTTTAAAGCGTGAATACCGCCATAAAACGTATTAATATTCTCTAAACGTAATAAACTCATCTGCGAGGTCCTCCCTTTATGAAGCTGTTGCAGCCGCGCCTTTTCCTAAATAAGCTTCGATGACTTTTTGATTGTTACGTATTTCATCAGGTGTACCTTCGGCAATTTTTTCCCCATGATCCAACACCACAATATGCTCGGAAATTTCCATGACAAGCTTCATGTCGTGTTCAATCAAAATAATCGTTAAATCAAGCTCTTCTCTCATATTATAAATAAGCTTTGTTAGCTCACTCGTCTCCTTCGGGTTCATCCCGGCCGCCGGCTCATCCAGCAGCAGCACTTTCGGTTGCGTCGCCAATGCGCGGGCGATTTCTAGCTTACGCTGCGCTCCGTATGGCAGATTTTGCGCTTCTTCATTAAATAGTGATTCGAGCCCGACATATTCTAGTAAGCGATAAGCCTCTTTTCTTGCTTCCTTCTCTTCTTTTCTTACATGAGGTAAATTAAAAATTGTACTGAACAGTCCGCCATGAAGATGCGTATGCATACCAACCATCACATTCTCTAAAACAGTGATCGCCCCAAACAACCGAATATTTTGAAAGGTACGAGCAATGCCTTTTCTCGTGACTTGGTGCGGCTTTAACCCTACAATCGATTCGCCATTTAATAAGATATCACCGCTTGTCGGCTGGTAAACGCCTGTCACCATGTTAAAAAACGTCGTTTTTCCGGCACCGTTCGGACCAATCACAGCTGTAATCGAACCCTTTTCCACGTCCATGTCGATGTTGCTGTTAGCGACAAGTCCGCCGAATTGCTTCGTTAAATTTTTAACTGTCAAGATGGACATGCTGTGCCCCCTCCTTTTGTACGCCGGCATTCATTGGCGGATGTCCTGATGTGTCTGTTAAATCCTCTTTTTTAAATACCGGATTTTTCGCCGGCAATAATCCCTGCGGGCGGTAAAGTGCAAATAAAATCAAAATAGCTCCGAAAATAAACCGTTGCATTTTCGCTGGCGAAAGAGCGTCAGGAATACTGATCACACCGTTTAAGCTAAGCTGATTGAGCCAGTTTGTCAGCTCTGTTAACACTTGGAGATTTAGAATCGTCACAAGAGCGGCACCAAGGATGACGCCTGGCACACTGCCCATTCCTCCTAAAATCACCATGACTAAAATCGTAATGGATTCAAGCAGCGTAAAGCTTGTCGGGTCAACAAACGTTTGCTTGGCAGCAAATACGACCCCCATCATTCCAGAAAACGATGCCCCGACGGCAAACGCCATCAGCTTCGTCCGCACAAGATGAATCCCCATCGATTGGGCGGCAATCTCATTTTCCCGCACCGCTTTCCATGCACGGCCGATTTTTGAGTATTCCAAACGGCGAACGGCGAAAATAACTACCAGTAAAATAACTAATACGATGTAATAAAATTGGCTTGGATACATAAAGTCCAGTCCGAATAATTTAGGCGGTTGAACCGATGCGAGCCCCATGGCTCCATTCGTAATATTCACAGGCTTATCCAAGTTATTGAAAATAATGCGGATAATCTCTCCAAAACCTAACGTAACAATCGCTAAATAGTCTCCTTTAACCCGTAAAACAGGAATCCCTAGCAATATTCCGAATAACGCCGCAGCGAGACATCCGATAAAAATAAATACCCAAAAGCTCCCTCCAGAAAGAGGATAATGTCCAAACGGCATAAAATTATTTGCCTGCGATGTGGCAAAAATGCCATATGTGTAGGCCCCGATGGCAAAAAAGGCGACAAATCCTAAGTCTAAAAGCCCTGCCATCCCTACAACAATATTCAATCCGAGTGCCATCGCAATATAAATGCCGACTAACGTTGCCACTTCCATATAAGATTGATACGCTTCCCCTTGGCTAGCGGCAAAGGGGAGCAGTACCACCATCACTAAGCCGGCCACCAGCCATTTGATGCGATTGGAAAATGTGGTAAAATACAATAATAATAAGGAAGCAAGGAGCAATAAAAAAGCGATAACAGATTTTTGAGCCAAATATAAGCTCAGAAATGTCACAACAATATACAATCCGATCATGATTGCCTGAAGGCGCTTGTTCGCTTGAATCGTACTCAGCCAATTTTTCATGTCGATCACCTACACTTTCTCTACTGTCACTTTTCCGAATAAACCTTCCGGCTTGAAAATTAATACGATAATTAAAATAGCAAAAGCAAATACATCCTTATATTCTGCGCCGAGAACTCCGTGGGAAACGATCGGCAAATTCGCCGCGGCAAACATCTCAAGCAAACCGATGAGAATCCCGCCAAACATCGCACCGCGGATATTGCCAATACCGCCTAAAACCGCTGCCGTAAAAGCCTTTAGCCCTAGAATAAAGCCAATGTACGGATCGATCGTTCCGTATTGAACGGCAAACAATACTCCCGTGGCTCCTCCTAATGCTGAGCCAATAAAAAATGTAAGAGCGATGACTTTATTCACGTTTACCGTCATCAACGCCGCTGTTTCCCGGTCTTGTGCAACAGCGCGCATCGCCATTCCCCATTTGGTTCTATTCACGAAAAAGTCCAATGTGATCATCATCACGATAGCGACACCTAATACAATGAAAAACGAGGATTTTACCGATGCATCATTAAATACGGACAAGATTGAAGAGGCTTCAATTCCAATTTGCTTATTGAATAAATTTGGTCCTGTTAAAATATAATTGCCATTTTTCAATTCTGTAATAAAACGGACAAGATCTTGAAGCAAAAACGAAATGCCGATCGCCGTGATTAATGTAATAAGCTTCGGCGCATTACGCAACGGGCGATAAGCAACCCTCTCAATACCCATTCCAAGCAAACCGGTAAGTACCGACGTAACGATTAACACCAACACTAAAGTAATAATGGCTGGCATAGAGGTAATCCAACCCAATCCAGAAAACGTCAATAAAATCGCCGTTCCTACAAACGCCCCTGTCATAAAAATCTCGCCGTGAGCAAAGTTAATTAATTCTAAAATTCCATAAACCATCGTATATCCTAGTGCAACAATCGCATATACAGCTCCCAGTGCTAAACCGTCAATCAGCACTTGAGGCAATGTGTGCAATACTTGTTCAATCATTCTGTTCACCTGCCTGTTTTTGCTACTTTTACTTTTCCATCAGAAAGGCGCCTAGCTTTATGGCTACAGACAACAAATGTTCTTTATTTGTCATCAATGAACTAAGCTAGGCGCCCAGTAACACTCTAAACTTTAAATTGAAGGAAAAGGGAGCAATGATCTTCCTCACCTTTTCCAACTATGATTACTGCTTACTTACTTCATCCTCCAATTTAGCTGGATATTTTGCTTCGTCAAATTTATAAATGTAGATTTTCGCATATTTATTGTCGCCTTTTTCATCAAAGCTTACCTTTGTAACCACTCCTTCATATTCTTGAACTTTGCGAACGCCCTCAGCCACTTGCTGGCGAGAAGGAAGCTTGTTTCCGTTTTCTTTAATGGCATTTTCAATTCCTTTTAGCAATACTCCCATGGAGTCATAACCATAAGCAGAATAAGATTCGATATCTTTTCCAAATTTTTGCTTATACTTTTCGGCAAATTGCTTTCCAGCATCTGTCGCTGTCGTAAGACCAGCCGCAGATGTCATATATACATTTTTTACTGCGTCTCCAGCGATTTGCACAAGCGTCGATGAGTCTAAACCGTCACCGCCCATGATCGGTACCGTAATCCCTTTATCGCGCGCTTGCTTAATCAACTGGCCACCTTCCGTATACAAGCCACCAAAGTATACAAGGTCCGGCTTTTTCGCTAGCACTTGGTTTAGCACGCCGTTAAAGTCTTTTTCGCCGACTGTAATTCCTTCAAAGCCGACCACTTGAGCGCCTAGATCTTCAGCGCCCTTTTTAAATGCTTCTGCCAAGCCGCTACCATATGCGGTTTTGTCTTGGATAATGAAGATTTTTTTCGCTCCAAGCTTTTCGATTGCGAATTTCGCTCCTGCAGGTCCTTGGAAATCATCGCGGGCACAAATGCGGTTAACTGTTTTTAAGCCGCGGTCTGTCACGTCAGTTGCTGTGTTTGCTGGGGAAACCATCGGAATGCTGTATTTTTCATAAATTTCTGACGAAGGAATGGCTACGCCTGAGTTAAGATGTCCTACTACACCAAAAATTTGCTTATCGGCTCCAATAAGCTGAGCGTTTGCTACCCCTTTTTTCGGGTCACCTTGGTCATCATAAGGAACAAGCTCCAATTTAAATCCAAGCTTTTCAAAATTTGCTTGCTGTTCTTCTAATGCCAGCTGGGCACCCAATTTAATCGACTCGCCCAATGTCGCACTTCCACCGGAAAGCGGCGTTTGCGTCGCAATCTTAATGACATTGCTTCCACTGCTGCCTCCACTTCCTCCATTGCTAGCGTTTTGATCCTTGTTCCCTCCAGAACATCCCGCTAACAAGCCGACTGCTAGTGTCGCTGTTGCTAAAATTGAGAAGGTTTTCTTGAAGACCATTCGTATCCCCCTTTTTGGACTTTTAAAAATTTTTTATATTTTAAGAAAAATATAATATGAATTTTCAAAATTAACAAGCTTTATTTTTTTCCTAGAAAAAACTTTTTTTCACAAAATACTTTGGATAATGCTATCTAATACTCATTTCTAGGGCTTTTTTACTCAATATTTCGAATCACGAAATATTATTCTTACAAAATTTACTAAATATTTTCAACAATATAAACATAGAATGAAATATTATGGAGAGGTTCCACTCATGGAGCAACTAGATTTCTTTTTTATTTATAAGCACAGCGAAAGATTGAGCAAACGATGTCTGTGAAAATCATCTTGTATTTATAATGTGCCAGCACGTTAACCTCTAAATAAAAAACGAACCTTTCTGAAAGGAAGCGAAAGGCTCGTTTTTTTACTATTTCGATGATCTTCTTCGATTATAATACAGCTGAATAGCAAACGAAGCGAGTTTGTAAAGAAAAGTAACAAAGTTTCTTCTTGGTCACATGAATGAAACGAAAAGTAACCTCCAATAAAGATCCAAAGATGAGAACAATGAACCTCTCCCACCTCCACTTCGGTTAGAGGTGGGAGATTTCTCGGCGGATGATGTTACATCTCATCTATACGGGAGTGCTGTTTCGTCATATAGGCTTGTCTCGGATGGTTGGGCTGATTTGGGTACTTTAATTGAATCTTTCCTTCCTCTAGCAGCTTAGCCAAGTAATTATTACGCAATCCATCAGATGTTCTTTCTAATAAATAGGCTAATTCTTTTAACATCAGTGGCCGTTGCGCACAAAGCTGTAAAATCATTTGCTCCATGACGCTTGGATGAAGCCTTTTTTTCTTACGTGCCAGTTCAGCTATTTTCCATAGCTGTTCATCTATTTCCTCATGATGGATATCCGAATCCATATACTCCATTTTATTTACGGAGTTTAACCGTTTATTTACGGAGTTCGAAGATTTATTTATGGAGTTCAACACATTATTTAAAGAGTTATCCGGTTTATTTACGGAGTAGTCGCGTTTATCTATAGAGTAACCAGATTTATTTATGGAGTTATGGTCGTTATTTAGTAAGTTCAAGTCCTTATTTACTAAGTTATCAACTTTATTTATGGAGTTATCTATATCTGCATGGATCCAATCGCCTAGTCCTTCATCTTGTTCCTGTTCTATCGTTTTTT
Source organism: Anoxybacillus sp. P3H1B (assembly GCF_001560855.1). Lineage (NCBI taxonomy): Bacteria > Bacillati > Bacillota > Bacilli > Caryophanales > Anoxybacillaceae > Anoxybacillus > Anoxybacillus sp. P3H1B. The sequence continues at coordinate 182,039 of NZ_LPUG01000028.1, forward strand.
GGTGATCTGTTTCATATGTTGCTGCAATATCAACTGGAAAAAACATCATGGTAAAAAACGTGCGTTCTGGATGATTCTGTTGAATAAATTCAGGCTGCTTCCATTGATGGGCATCCCATATCGATTGAATATGCTTTAATCCAGATCCTGCCCGTTTACAAAGGCCGATTAGAATAAACATTTTAAATAAATTAGGGTTGCGTAAATTGCTCATGCCGCTTGAAAACGCCGAGTCAGCTGGAATACGGAGCAAACCGGGATTGGAGAGGCGAACGATATTTCGTTCTTTTTCAATGACAATCCCTCCCTCTCCAGAGTAATCAGCATGAACTAAAGCATTGATAACCGCTTCATGGAGCGCCGATTGTACAAATGAATGACTACTGTCCATATGATTCATGACTTTAAAATAAAAATCGTATACATTGCCAGACCATGTTCCGTCTTGAGAAGTAAATCGTTTTTCCCAGTTAGCCGCTTCCATTTCCCCCGTGCTTTCGCGATATTCCAGAAAATATTGCGGCAATACTTCTGTAATAATTCTTTCTTCACTGAACATGATGAGTCCGGCAACCGTGACGCCTTCTTTACTGCTGTTTCTCAGCTTTCCCCATGCACCAATTTTGTATAAAAATTCTTTTGTCTCAAGTCCATTCCATGGGTGCTGCGGCTTTACAGCTGCAAATTTTTCGCGATAATGATTCACTGATTCAAAGTTCAACTCATTCAATCCGTAGTGTTCTAAAATTAAATTGTCTGACATAACCAGTGAATGTCCATCCGGATTATTTGTATATTTATTCACTTCCAATCTCCCTCTTATGCTATTTTATAAAAATAAAACCGGCATCCTATGCTTTTTATTTTATCACCTTTCTTGTGTATTGCGGATAATGGTAAAAAAAGAAAATGGCAGGGATAATTTTTAAAATTCAAGGAAATTTATGTATATGGACAAAAATACTGAAGGAGGTAACAAATCGTGCAGTCTCTTCCATTATCTGTTGAGCCTTATTGGCGTTCATCTGTCAAACTTCCCGAATTCCCTTCGTTAAATGAAGATATCCATGTCGATGTCGCTATTATCGGAGGCGGTATTTCCGGCATTACGACTGCTTATTTGCTTACAAAAGCAGGGAGCAAAGTGGCTCTAATTGAGGCCGACCAATTGCTAAATGGAACAACGGGACATACAACCGCAAAAGTTACAGCCCAGCACGATCTTATTTACGATGAATTGATTCATCACCTTGGTACCGAAAAAGCTCAGCTTTATTATGAAGCTTGTACAGAAGCTATGCGATGGATCCAAACCATCATACATGAGCAAAACATTGACTGTGACTGGAAAGAAGAGGATGCGTACATATACACTCACTCCTCATCCTCTATTCAAAAGCTCATTAACGAATGTAAAGCATATGAAAAGCTTGGAATCAAAGGGGGATTGGTGGAAGATCTTCCGCTGCCGCTTCCCAGCAAAGCTGCTCTTGTCATGAAACAGCAAGCACAATTTCACCCTTTAAAATATTTAACGCATCTCATTGAAGAGATCACACAGTCGGGCGGGCTCATTTATGAGCAGACTCCTGCAAAAGATGTCGAAAAAGGAAATACATTAACGGTCATTACACGCAATAACAAACGAATTACATGCCAGCATCTCGCTGTTTGTTCCCATTTTCCTTTTTATGACGGTGGCTTTTATTTTTCGCGAATGTATGCAGAGCGCTCCTATGTTCTCGGTGTACAAATAGAGGGAGATTACCCTGGCGGCATGTATTTAAGCGCAGATGAGCCGAAACGTTCGATTCGCTATGTCACCACAATCAACGGAGAAAAATTGCTTTTAGTGAGTGGAGAAAACCATAAAACCGGGCAGGGAGTCCCTACCATTCAGCATTATGAGGCTCTTCAATCCTTCGCCTCAGATATGTTTCCAGTGACGTCGATTCCCTATCGCTGGTCTGCCCAAGACTTAACGACATTAGATAAAGTTCCATACATCGGCGCGATGACAGCCCATACCCCTAATATTTATGTCGCGACAGGATACCGAAAATGGGGGATGACCAATGGAACGGTCGCTGGTTTGCTTCTGACCGATCTCATTACAGGGCGAGAAAACCGCTATCATCACCTTTACACACCGTCACGCTTTTATGCTGATCCAAGCGTCAAGCATTTTATTACACAAAATTTAGATGTCGCAAAACACCTTATCGAGGGAAAAATAGAACCTGTCATTCGGACGCCGCAAGATCTGGCTAACGGAGAAGGATCTGTCGTGCTCGTAAACGGGAAGAGGGCAGGGGCGTATAAAGATGAGAACGGTTCATTATTTCTCGTTGATACAACATGTACACATATGGGTTGCGAACTGGAATGGAACAGCGGAGATCGCACATGGGACTGTCCTTGCCACGGCTCTCGATTTTCGGTTTGCGGCGATGTCGTAGAAGGCCCTGCCCAACAGCCGCTTACGAAAATAAGCGAAGAGGCTCTGGATTAAAAGATTCTAGTATATAAACATGATGATTTTCTCATATCATTCCATCATTGTTTTACCCGGCTTTTCTAAGAGCTCACTTCTCTCTTATAGGTAAAGGATCGCTCATGCTAGAAGCCTTATTATTGGATTGCATAAGAAAAGCTGTCCGATCGGACAGCTTTTCTTATGCTGATTTTTCAGAGGACTGATACTCTTTTTCCCAAAACTCCGCGTCTTTAATTCCTAATTTGACTGGATCAAATACAGGGTCCCTCCCAGCTTTTTTCTGATTCTCATAGTCTTTAAACACTCGTAAAGCTGTCTTCGATAAAAGAAGAATCGCAACAATATTGAGCCATGCCATACTTCCAACGCCGATATCGCCGAGCGCCCACGCCATTTCCGCTGTTTTAACACTTCCATAAAAAACCATCAACAAAATAAGCACCTTTAATGCAATTGGCAGCCACTTTATGTTGATTTTCCTCATAATATACGTAACATTCGTCTCAGCCATATAATAGTAAGCCATAATTGTGGTGAAGGCAAAGAAAAAAAGCGCAATCGCCACAAATGGGGCACCCAAGCTAGGGAAGACGGTTTCCACCGCTTTTTGCGTATAAATCGGACCTGGCTCCACATTGCCAAGCGTTTGAACAATCGGCGCCGCATCTTCTGGCGTCACATTATACATCCCAGTAATTAAAATCATAAATGCCGTGGCAGAACATACAAACCATGTATCAATATATACAGAAAAAGCTTGCACCAATCCTTGTTTGGCCGGATGCGACACTTCAGCCGCTGCTGCTGCATGCGGCGCTGTACCTTGTCCTGCCTCATTGGAATAAATGCCTCGCTTCACTCCCCAAGCAACGGCAGAACCGAAAATCCCGCCAAATACGGCATCCGCGCCAAAAGCGCTTCGAAAAATTAAAGCAAGCACACTTGGAATCTGAGCCATATTCGAGAAAACAATAAACAAAGCAACGACAATATAGCCTAGTGCCATAAATGGAACGACAAACTCTGCAACACGTGCAATGCGTTTGACTCCGCCAAAAATAATCGTTGCTAAAATCAGCACCAATCCAATACCAGTTATGATTGGACTCACTCCAAACGCATTTTTCATTCCCGCGGCAATACTATTCGCTTGTACTCCCGGCAACAGCACACCTGTAGCCAAAACAGTAACAACTGCAAACAAGACCGCATACCATTTCATTTTTAAGCCTTTTTCAATGTAATAGGCGGGCCCGCCGCGAAATTGCCCATCCTGCTTGACTTTATATACTTGTGCCAAAGCAGCTTCCACAAAGGCTGAACCTGCACCTAAAAAAGCAATTAGCCACATCCAAAAAACAGCACCTGGTCCGCCGTAAGCAATGGCTGTCGCGACACCTGCAATGTTTCCGGTACCGACGCGCCCAGATAACGCAAGCGACAGCGCCTGAAATGAAGAAATGCCGGCTTCTGAACTGCGGCCTTCAAACATTTGCTTTATCATATCCTTTAAGTATCTCAACTGCAAAAAACGAGTGGCCACCGAGTAGAATAAACCTGCCGCGATGCAAAGATAAATAAGAGCAGGGCTCCAAATCAGCTGATTTAACCGTTCAATAAACTGCTCCAAGAAAATTCCTCCCTTTTTGTTTAATAACAGAAAAAAAACAATTATATTGTTAAATAACAGAATCATTAAATATTATAAAATAAATTTACTATTTTTTTAACTGTATTTTTACTCCAAAATAAAAAACATCCTTAAAACAGGATGTTTTACTTCATATTCATGCCTATTTTGCATGCTACTGCGATATTTTTCGCTGTTTGTGTTATATAATATTCTGCCTGTTCGATTGCTTTCGTCAGCGAAATAATGCCAGGAACAATACTATAAATGGCATCAATGCCTTGACATAGTACAGCGCTGCAATCGTCTCCCAGCGAACCCGCTATAGCTAAAACCGGAATGTGATATGACTTGGCGGCTTTTGCTACACCGATTGGCACCTTTCCGTAGATCGTCTGTCCATCGATGCGTCCTTCTCCCGTAATAATAAGCGAGGCTCCACGGATGCGTCGCTCGAATTGCACAGCGTTCAGCACGATGTCGATCCCTCGTTTTAGTTCCGCATTCAAAAAAGCAAGTAAGCCCGCTCCTAATCCTCCCGCCGCACCAGCTCCGGGAACATCATGTACTCGTTTTCCGACGGTTCGTTCAATCATATCCGCATAATGACGCACATTTTGCTCAAGTTGCAGCACCATTTCCGGTGTCGCTCCTTTTTGCGGACCAAAGACGGCTGCCGCCCCTTGCCGGCCGATTAACGGATTTACTACGTCGCAAGCCGCTTCTATTTTAACCCGGCTCAGTCTCGGGTCTAATGAGGAAAGGTCAATCGATGCAAGCTTAGCAAGATTTCCTCCGCCAGGGTCAATGTCTTTTCCATGTTTATCTAACAAACGGCCTCCCAATGCTTGCACCATTCCTGCTCCTCCGTCATTTGTCGCGCTTCCGCCGATCCCGATGATCAAGTGGTTCGCTCCTTCATCAAGAGCGGCCCGGATCAACTCTCCTGTCCCTTTTGTTGTCGTTATCAATGGATTTCGTTTGTTATTAGGGACTAAATGCAAGCCTGAGGCGGCTGCCATTTCGATGACCGCTGTTTTTCCATCACCAAGCAGCCCAAAACACGCCTGAACAGGTTCTCCTAAAGGTCCTGTGACTTCTCGTTCCACAATCCGGCCTTTCGTAGCCGCAACCAACGCTTGAACCGTTCCTTCTCCTCCATCAGCCATTGGCATGCATACATACTCCGCCTCGGGAAATACCTCACGAAACCCTTTCTCAATCGCACGAGCGACCTCGATAGCGGCTAAACTTTCCTTAAATGAATCAGGCGCAATGACAATTTTCATCCATTTTCTCCCCCATCTTTTTTCATTGAGTAAAATGTAAGTGTCTTATGACAGCCCCATCCACTTTGGATACGTCTATTATGTATATACAGCTTAGTTTCCCAGCATCCATCACCGCTGTTGCAGTTTGCCGTTGTTTCATATACCTCTCTCTATAAGCTTATAACGGATCTTTAGAAAAGAGAAACAATATCTAGTTGGACGCTATATATCCCCATTCAAAAGCACAAAGACTTGTCTCGATCACTCCTCAGCGTGACCGAGAACCGAATAACCAATCACGCGACCTCCATCCCTACTTATTTTGAGGAGAAAATGTTGAGACATCCAATTAGATGGATAGACTTTCGCCATAAAATTTCCCCTGCACGCAAAAATGGAAGCACGCCTTCTTTTTCATGGTACGCTGTTCCATCTCCTGCGTGCAGGGGGGAGAGAAAGGATTCTCTTATTTGCTTACGCTTAAGCTGATGTCCTGTTAACAGAGCTATCATCTTTTTCGCTAGCGTGCAAATACTTTTTATAAACATAAGGAGACGTCATAACAGAAAGCATCGCTCCATAATTCAAGGAAAATCTGACCTCATCTCCTGGACGTAAAGAGCTGCTTTTGGCATCGAGAATGATATGATCGCTGCTGGAACCGAGTATCTCAACAGGCGTTACAGGAGTCAGTCCGCTTACTAGTACATCTTGCCGCCCGATTCCTACAATCGCGCGGCGGATCATGCCCCTGTCCTTAAATGATACGGTTTCTCCAAACGCGTTTCTTCCTCTGTCTCCAAACGGTACCGACGGTTTCCATTTCGACTCAATGACCTCTGCCACTAAGCAAAAGGCATCTTGATATAACCCTGGAATAGGCGACCCATGAACCGTTTCTCGTCCTAAAAAAATAGATTCTCCAAGCCGAATGTGATTCATCATGCCGACATCTTTCGTATTCTTAAACCACTGGTAGTTAGCAGAATTTCCTCCCGAAACATATGGAAGCAATAATGAAAATTGTTTTTGGATGGTTTTCACCAAATCCGAAAATTCCTTCATTTTCTGTTCCGTTGGAATGATTCCGCCAAAACAAGCAAAATTAGTGCCAAGACCAGCCATTCGGATTCCCGGAAGCGGTAAAACTTGACGAATAAAGTCTGGGACATCCTCAGGCATAATTCCTTCACGTAAATCTCCCATTTCTACCATTAGAATCACAGAATGCACCTTATGCTGCTTTACCGCTTCTGCTGAAAGGGCCCGAATGACCTCAATCTCGGTATTCATGCTCATATCGGCAAATTGAACCACTTGTTCGATCTCACTCAACGCAGGAGTTCGGATCAGCATGAATGTCGCGTTCAATTGAGCCATTCTCATTCTTTTGAGATTGACGATTTTCGTATCCGCCAAGCTGGTTATTCCGCTTTCAATAAGCGTCTTGGCAATCTCCAGACTGGCTCCGACTCCTTTGACCACTCCGGTAATTTGAATTCCTTTTTCTCCATATAGCTTTTTTAAAACTTGAGCATTGTGTTTGATTTTTCTAAGATCGATTTCCACTCTTGGGGCGATTTCCTTCATCATATCGCCACCCCAGATTGAGCCTTATTTTGCAATGATGGGAAATATTCAATGATTCGATCGACTACTTTATCAGGACCTATTTTTAAAACATCTGTCACGGGCAGATGGAACTTCTGCTCATACTCTCTTATCGTCCTTGTCAATTCTTGATCCGACATTCCTTCGTGGTTCAAAGTGATGGCAATGACCTTTGTTTGGCCGAAATGTTCGATTAAATCTATTTCACTTTGGACAGTCGGCATTTTCATAAACGGAAAATCCCCTAGCGTTTTTCGTTTGGGAGGATGCTGCAAAATCACAGCTTTAGGTCTTGCTCCCTTTAAAACTCCCGCTGAACTGACATAGGCAGGATGGCTTAATGCTCCCTGTCCTTCGACAATCATTATATCGGGTTTTTCATTTTCATAGGCTCTCACAATCTCGCGCTCCAGTTCGCCAATCATATATTGCAATGGAAACGCATCCATAGCAAACCCATAGGAAGCTCCTTGAATCAGCCCTGTTTGTCCGGTTGCGATAAAAGCGGTTCGGTAGCCGCGTTTCTGCAATGCCCTGTCAAGGATCATGGCCGTGGTTCGTTTTCCACATGCCCCATCCGTTCCCAACACGGCAATAATCGGTGTCGGTATTTGCAATATTTGTCCTGTAAATAGTGTCCACTCTTTTTTTGGTTTCGGCTTGCGAATGTCACGGATTTCCACGCCGCATCGGCTGGCGATACGCATCATTTCTTCATCTTCTGTAAGAAACTCCTGAAGCGGGTTGATGATATTCATTCCGGCTTCCATCGCTTGAATAATGACTCTTCGTTCTCCTTCTTTTAGGAAAGCATCAGCAGGGGCAATACCGAGGATGAAGTAGCTTGGCTTTTGCTTAGACACCGCGATGGCCTCTTGAAGGTTTTTGCAAATCGGAATCCCATTCCTTTTGCCATCCAAAAACTCTCCTGAATCCCTTCCTGTTTTTGTGCTGTCAATCACCGCTGTAATGTCATACAAGCCTGAGCTGCGGATTAATCCATTGGCCGTTTTTCCATCCATGGAGCCAAATTGATTTTCACAATAAACAATGGCGTACTTCTTCATACAGAATCCCTCCATCTTCTCATGTGAAATCAATTTTTTCCATAAAAAAGAACACCTTACCAGCTTCCTGAAGTCATGTAATCATCCATTCCTTTAGGAAGAAAGATGTCCTTCATCAAAACGGTCTTATGGCTGGTGAGGTATTTTCGCGTGGAAGAAGTTTCTTAATTAAGATTATAAATCATTTCAATGAAAAATGTGAACTATTTTGCTCTTTTCTAGCTGTTTCGTCGCTGACTCGCATGTACCCGTTTCGCTTGGTATTTCATTGCTTGATATAACCAAGCGAATTCTATGATCACGGAAAACAAGATCATGATGTTGAGTGTGATTTATTAGGATACCGTGCACGAATGGGCGCACGATATCCTGTTTATGCCTGACGCATATATACACGGACCGTGATAGGTGCAAAGATGGCTACGATGACTGCGGCGCCGATGAGGGAAACGGCGAAATCCCAGCCAATGGTTCCAGCGTTAATTAAATTGCGAACAGCGGTAATAATATGTGAGATCGGATTGATCTTCGCAAACCATTGGAGCCAATCAGGCATTGTCTTGACTGGCACAAAAGCATTAGAAAGAAAAGTAAGAGGAAACAGCACAAGCATCGAGATTCCTTGTACGCTTGAAGCCGTACGGGCAATAACGCCAAAAAAAGCGAAGATCCAGCTGATTGCCCAAGAACACACAATGACAAAAACCGCGGCGATGACGACAGAACCTAGTCCCCCTTCTGGACGATAGCCCATGATATACCCCATCACAAAGGTAAGAACGGTCGCAATGGTATAGCGGATGGTGTCGGCTAAAAGAGCGCCCGCAAGTGGAGCAATACGGGCAATAGGCAGTGATTTAAAACGGTCAAACACGCCCTTGTCCATATCTTCGCGCAATTGAACCCCCGTCACAATCGATGTCCCGATCACGGTCTGCACAAGAATACCTGGAATGATAATCGGCAAATAGCTTTGCACATTTCCCGCAATCGCTCCGCCAAAAATGTAGGTAAACATTAACGTAAAGATGATGGGCTGGAGCGTGACATCAAATAATTGCTCCGGTGTGCGCCGGATCTTCAAGACACCCCGATAGGCCATCGTCAACGAGTTGCGTACCGTCTGGCCAAAGCTTAATCTGCTTTTTAGTTGACGCTTAGCCATGAGCTCGCTAGCAGAATGTCTCATATCCCCACCTCCGTTGTTTCGTTAGATGTCGCAAAAATGTCCCCGTCTTCCTTCACCCCATGTCCAGTAATGGTGAGAAAGACCTCATCAAGCGTTGGTTTCTGAACACTTAACTCAGCTAAATGGATTCCGGCCTCGCGAAGAGCGATCAGCAAATCCGTCACTCGGTCGGCGTCTGCCATCGGCGCCGTAATTTTTCCCGTTTCCAATGACACATTGGCTCGGACCTTCAGCACCCCTTCAACGGTCTGACAAGCCTTCTCGATATCCGTTTCCTGCTGAATTTTCAACTGTAGCGACGAACTGCCGACGGACGCTTTCAGCTCATCTGCTGTTCCCTCAGCAACCACTCGACCGCGGTCAATGACGGCAATTCGGTCAGCTAGCTCATCAGCCTCTTGCAAATACTGGGTTGTTAAAAGGACGGTTGAGCCTTGCTTTACTAAGCGACGAATCGTCTCCCACATTTGATTGCGTGTGCGCGGATCCAGTCCTGTAGTCGGTTCATCTAAGAAAATAAGTGGCGGCTGGGCAATCAAGCTTGCGGCTAAATCGAGACGGCGCCGCATCCCTCCGGAGAAATGCTTCAACGGGCGTTTCGCCGCTTCGGTCAAGCCGAACTCCTCCAGCAGCTCTGCCGCTTTACGACGCGCCTCTGTGCGGCTTAATCCCAGCAGACGAGAAAAAATCACTAAATTTTCGATCGCGCTGAGCGATTCATCCACCGATGCATACTGGCCTGTCACTCCAATCAACTGTCGCACAATTTGCGGTTCCTTCACCACATCATAGCCAAAAATGCGCGCTGATCCTTCATCCGGCCGCAACAAGGTCGCCAGCATTCGGACGGTCGTGGTCTTCCCCGCTCCATTCGGCCCAAGTACGCCGTAAATCGTACCCGCACGCACATTGAGATGAACTCCATCAACCGCTCGTTTATCGCCAAAAACTTTAACAAGTCCGTGCGCTTCAATAGCCCAATGACCATTGTCTGACACTGTTCGCTGGATATGTCCCATTTCATTTCCTCCTCTACAACTGAGTACATGACTGATGGTAACACACGTTTATGAACAGAATATGAACAATGAATGACTAATAATGAGCTTGTACATACCCATACGGGAAAAATGCTCTCCGCCAAAGCGTCCGTCCGTTTGTATTGCTTATGGGAGCAGCTAATTTATGTCGCGTTAGCAAACGGCAAGAAACATTCTCCATGTATAAAGATGGAATGAGTCATCTTTTAGAAAGTCTGTTCCTAAAATGATCAAAAGGATCAGGGGGCTTTTCCCTGATCCTTTTGATGCTGATTATGAAACTTGTTCGCCGCTTTTTTCTTTGACCGGAATTACCATTCTTTCTTTGCCCATCAAAACAATGGATATAAATGCTAATAGGATGGGCACTAATGTCCATTTAAAAGTGGTAGCAACAGAATTGGCCATCGCATCCGCAATTTTATGAAGGATGTCTGGCGGTATTTTTGCTTGAACATCCGCTGATAATAAAGTGTTTGAATCCAATTTTCCAGCAAATCCGCTCATATGGCCGAACACATCTTTTAAATCACCTTTTAATATATGGTTTTGGATCGTGCCAAAAATGGTCACTCCAATGGTCATTCCTAATGTTCTAAAAAACGTATTTGTCGATGTCGCAATTCCCCGTTTTTGCGGTTCGATCTTATGCTGTGTTGCCATACTTAACAAAGAGAAGGAGCAGCCCATGCCAAGGCCGGCTATAATCATAAAAATCGTCACAGTGGAGCGGGCCGTATTGACATCTAATGTGCTTAATAGAAACATGCCCATAAAAAATAAAACAACAGAAACAAGCATAATGCTACGATAGCTGAACCATCTCACAGATCGGCCCGCCACTTGGCTTCCCACCACTGAGCCAAGCATCATCGGAATTAAAATAATCCCCGAGTTAGTGGCCGTTCCTCCGTATACAGACTGAACAAAAAGAGGAATTAAGACCGTTGTAATAATAAAGGCGGCCCCATAAAAAAATGCCACGGCTTGTGTTGCTGCAAAGAGCTGTCTTTTGAATAAGCTGAATGAAATGATCGGCTCTGATACTTTCCGTTCAATCAAGATAAAGGATACGAAAAGGACAGCAAAAATCAAAAATAGAGAAATAATTTGGACAGAATTCCAATCATACTCTTTCCCGCCAAGCTCTAACGCAAACATCAAGCTGACAACGGAACCAACTAAAGTAAGGGCCCCAAACCAATCAACTTTAAGTTTTTTCAGCTGAAGCGTTTCTTTATAAAACTGAGCAATCAAAAATAAAGATAAAATCCCTAAAGGCAAGTTAATATAAAAAATCCAGCGCCAATTAATTTGATCGGTAATATATGCGCCTAATAACGGACCAATGACGCTAGATAAACCAAACACAGCGCCAAATAATCCTGTCATTTTTCCCCGTTTTTCCGGAGGGAAAATATCGAAAATAATGGTGAAGGCAATCGGCATTAATGAGCCTCCGCCAACTCCCTGAATGGCCCGATAAATGCTTAATTGCACAATGCTCTGTGCGGCTCCGCAAAGAGCCGAACCGATAACAAAAATAGTCAGGCCTAATAAATAGAACCGTTTCCGGCCATACATGTCTGATAATTTCCCAAAAATCGGCATACTAGCCATCGTCGCTACGAGATATGCCGAAGTCACCCAAATAAATTGATCTAGCCCATTAAGCTCCCCTACAATGGTTGGCATTGAAGCGGATACAATCGTATTATCCATTGAAGCCATTAATATTCCTAATAATAGACCGACTACAACGAATCCAACTTTGCTTTCTTGCAAGTTCATAGACATTCCCCTTTTATTTATGATCTGTTAATTTTTTCTCCTCTTTTGGAAACAAGGCATTTCATTAAGATGGAGTAACATATCTAAAATCAAACGCAACTCTTCTTCACTATACTGTTGAAATAGACGCGAAAGAGAATCGTGTAAAGGCTTAAACAATTCCCTTATTTCCCCATCTCGGTCAGACAAAGGCTGGATAATTACGCGTCTGCGATCTTGAGGGTCTGGCACTCGTTTCACAAGCTCCGCTTTTTCAAGCCGGTCGATAACCCCAGTAATAGCCCCCGTTGTAAGGTTCGTTAGCTGGGCCAGTTGTCCCGCAGTAATGGGGCCCGTCTGATTGAGCAGCTCCCTGCACTTTAAATCTGTCGCATTTAAATGAAGCTTAGCGGCAACTCCTTCATTATATATAACAAGAGCAGCGCTAAATTTCCTCCATTCCTGAATAAGTAAAGGAATGAAATCGTTATTGGCTGATGGCTGCTCTGACATGTCACTCCCTCCTTTACGATGTTACTAGTGAATTATTTCACTATTTAAATACTTATCACCTAATTATCTTAATGAATAAGAGAATTATATAGATGAGACAGTAAGAATGTCAAACGTAATGGGAAACTAGCGGCACATTCTACAAAATGCTCAGACCAAGTTTAGAGCGCCATCTGATAAGGCTTATTATCATGGAAAACCCATGATAATATCGATTCAGCTGTTGCCTTTATGATGTATCAATTGTAAACGAAACAGTATTTATAAAAACCCACGGCCGGAAAGCAAGACGTATAATTTGATCTATGGGAGCCATCTGTTTCAGCATAAATTTCATGCAACAAAAATCCAGGGAGTGGATAGAGTCCCTGGACAGCTTTATCCATATTAAAGAATTATTGGGCTGATCTATTATTCATGGGCAGTTTGCGAATGTTCCCCAGGAAATCTTCTCTTGTTATTACCGCTGGGGAGCCTGTGAAAACCGATGAACTTTATCAAAGCTCTACTATCACATTAAGCGGCGAAATGCCCTCATTGATCATTTCACTCCCCCGTCCATGTTCATTTGATATGGATCATATCGGTTAAATACTTGAGCTTTGTGTTGGCGCCATAGCTTCCCTCTATTTTTGAAGTTCCGTTCCTCCACAGCTTTTATTTAAAATTTTTGAATACGCAAATAGGAAGTGTATAATGAAAGGAACAACCGCGAGTGATTGAGGTGGGATAAATGAACCTACAACAGTTGCGTTATTTTCTGGCTGCGGCCAAGTTTAAGAGCTTCTCGAAAGCCGCAGAGGCCATGTATGTCTCGCAACCGGCATTAAGCAAGCAAATCGCCTTGCTGGAAAACCAACTGCAAATCACCTTGTTCGAGCGAACGTCAAATGGGGTACAGTTGACACACAAAGGGGAGCAATTGTATCAACAATTGGCTCCCTTGGTTAACCAATTAGATGCCATTTTAAGAGCGTTTACAGAACCGGAGGAAATCCGTCTGGGCGTACTCCCAAGCATTGGGACATACTATCTTCCGGAATTGGTTTCTCGTTTGCCATTTTTGCGCCTGATCCCAATTGTGAAAAACACGAGTGCGGAGCTGGTAGAATTGATAGAAGCGGGAGAAGCGGATGCCGCCATTATTCAAGATCGTCCTCAGTCAGGCACGATGCGCCAAACACGATTATTTGAAGAAACGTATCTGGCCGCCGTTCCAATCGGGCATCCGCTTTCTCAACAAACGGAGATTCGTTTAAGCGATTTCAACCAAACAAACGTCATCTTGCAACAAACAGCTTGTGACAGCAGAGATTACTTTGAACTGGAGTTTCGTAAGTTAGGGCTAAAACCGGAAATCACATTAGTCCATGGCCTATTTGAATCGTTATTGGCATATGCCGTGAGCATGGAGGGAATCGCGTTTATTCCCAAAATGATGGCTGCCAGTGTCACCCATCATCAAATCGTCTATAAACCGATTGAAAACCAGTATTTCAAGCGCACGATTCACTTGCTTGCTCGATCCAATGATATCTTTAATCGACTAATGGAGGCGTTATCCACGCTACCCTTTATCTCAAGTGAAGCACCCCCGCAATGGTCTTAACGGATCTTCCACCGATACGAATGACTGGTGCAGGGGTGGATGGTTCAATCTCAGCGAATAATGTTCCCGGACGACTGACTGCATCCCCTTGACCGATCGTCAGTTGATGGCTGCGGTTTGGTTCTAGGATGCCTTCCAAGTAGAGGTATCCTGCCAACGCCCCATTCGCAGCGCCCGTAACAGGATCTTCCTCAATTCCTACCGCAGGAGCAAAATCACGGGTATAGAGGTCGTATCCCTCTTTCGCATCAAAAGTGAAGAGGTGCGTGGTACTTATCCCACTGGCCCGATTGGCTGCATCGAGATCGTCGAGTTGTGGTTGTGCTGCATTAATCGCTGCCCGCGATTTGACGGGAATGAGCAGATGCCAGTTTCCCGCAAACGCTTCCCGAATAGGATAGCGATCATCTACTTCTTCAACAGGGATCCCCACCATTCTCGCTGCTTCGTTCATACTTAGTTTTGTGTCACGCACCTTTGGCGTAACCAACGTCATCGTGACAGCTTCCAATTTTCCGTCCTGCTTTGCCCATTCAACCGGTACGGGTCCATTGTTCGTTTCGAAGACGACTTTATCCGCTTTATCTGCCCAACCGTATTCAGTAGCCAGAATCCAAGCGGATGCTACAGTTGCGTGACCACAAAAATCAATTTCTGTAGTTGGGGTGAAATACCACACGCGAAAATCTGCTGCTCCCTCCTCGGTTCGAAATAGAAAGGCTGTCTCCGATAAATTCAGTTCCCGAGCGATGTTTTGCATCGTTTGATCATCCAATCCGACTTCATCAATAACTACACCGGCAGGATTCCCTCCGAATTGTTCGCTCGTAAACGAATCCACGTGGTATACAGGAATTTGCTTCATGGAAATCATGCTCCCTTCTAATCGTGTTCACTTGTCATCATACCGCATTTAGTATACCCACATGAAATACATCTTTGTTATCGAGTGATAACCAGAGGTTATACCCTGCTTTCCTATCTAAGCCGTTCTTTTTTTGCTTTATCGCTATTTATGATACGGTCCTCCACGATTAATCCGGAACGCGCGGTAAATTTGTTCAAGAAGAATAAGCCGCATCAGCTGGTGCGGGAAGGTCATTTTTGAAAAAGAAAGTGATTCATTGGCCCGCTTCATTACCTTTTCACTTAATCCGAGCGAGCCTCCAATTACGAAAGCGATTTTGCTCGTACCATAGGTGGCTAGCTTATCTAAATGGATGGCAAATTCTTCAGATGACTTCATCTTCCCATCAATCGCCAAAGCAATGACGTGCATATCATCTGAGATTTTGGCTAAAATCCGCTCACCTTCCTTCTCTTTGATTTGCTTCATTTCTTGGTCGCTTAAATTCTCCGGCGCTTTTTCATCAGCGACTTCAATGATTTCCATTTTCGCATACCCAGACAGCCTTTTCACATATTCTTCAATACCTTGCTTTAAATATTTTTCTTTTAATTTCCCTACCGATAAAACCGTTATATTCACAAGTCATCCCCACTTTATAAACATACTATCAACAAAATTTATCCACATATACACAGCATCTATCCACATATTGTGCAGAAACATTAGTTCCCCACTATATATACGGCTTGACGAGAACAATATTCGCATATTCCATCATACTTATCCACAGGTAAAGGATAAATTTCTGGCGCTTTTTCATGATTATCCACATACACATCGATGGCCAGCTCCATATGTTCTTCACAACACATAATCATCGTTCTCTCCCCTTTATCCACTTGTGGACAAAGAAAACAGGAGCGTCCTATTCCGCTCCTTGTTTTCTTTGGGCCTGCTTGATAGATTCTTTCCCCTTAAAGCGATTCTTTCGTAAGCTTCATGGTCACAGTTTCCTTTTTCCCATTGCGATAAAAGGTCACTTTCATGTTATCGCCAATGGCTTTTTTCGTATACAGGTACTTTCTAAGGTCAAGTACGTCGCTCACCTTTTGATCATCTAATGCAATGATGACATCAAATTGTCTAAGTCCTGCACGATCTGCCGGAGACCCTGGTCTTACTTGAATAATCGCTACTCCTTCAGTAATATCAGGCGGCAAATGCAGCGTTTCTTGTAAATGGTAGGACGAAATATCACTTAGCGAACGAAGCTCGACTCCCATATAAGGGCGGCGCACTTGTCCATATTGTTCTAAATCCGCGATAATAGGGCGGGCAAAATTAATCGGGATCGCAAAGCCGATTCCTTCAACTTCTTCTTGGGCAATTTTCATTGAATTAATGCCGATCACTTGCCCTTCAATATTAACAAGGGCTCCGCCGCTGTTTCCAGGATTAATGGCAGCGTCTGTTTGTAATACTTCCGCATTCCAATCCGGCAATCCATCTTGATCCAAGTCCACTTCGATGGTCCGGTTTTTTCCTGAGATGATCCCTTCGGTAACAGATCCTGCAAATTGCAGGCCGAGCGGATTCCCAATCGCTATTACTGGTTCTCCTAGCGTCACGGCATCAGAATTTCCAAACTCAGCTACATTCCCAACCTTTTGGGCATTGATTTCAAGAACGGCTAAATCTGTTAATGCATCGGTGCCTAACAGTTTCGCTGGCACCCGCGTCCCGTCTTTTAAGCTCACTTCCAATTGGCTGGCGCCTTCGACAACATGATTATTTGTAACAACGAAGGCTTTTCCATCCGCTTTTTTGTAAATGACGCCTGAGCCTGTACCAGCTTCACCACCTTCAGACCAAAAGCTGGCTTCTTGAATGTTTACGACGCCGACCACCGCATCAGATGCCTTATCAATCGCTTTTGTCACTTGAGAAGTAACATTGACGGAGACGTTTTTTTGAACCGTTGGATAATGGCCCGGTTCCCCCGTTTGTTCTTCTCCTTGCTTTGGTGTTACATTATACGGGAGTACATCCCACCTTGATAGCGCAGGAATCGAAAAGGTCACCAACAATGCTCCTAAAATCGCACCAACCAGTCCGGAAAAAAATGCACCTCTGCGGTTGCCTTTCCGCTTTTGACGATACTCCCCATAATGATCATCATAATATCCCACGTGCGACTCACCAATCCTTTCCATTCAAAGGTCGTGCCTCTTTCTATTATACTGCCCGCTTTTAACAAAAATCCATTTTCAATGGCAATAGTCCATCCTTTGCAAAATCAATGTTAAACATACACCAGCTTGGTTGGCACTTTCGGGTCCGTATCGCAAATTTCAAACTGTTGTCCGACCCCAAATCCCCGATTTTCTAATGTTTGTTCAACTGTCATTCGAGCGAGTTCTTTCATGTTATTATCTTGGCTTAAATGGGCCAAATAAATTCTCTTTGTTTGATCGCCAATGACATCGGTCAAGGCCAGTGCCGCATCTTCATTAGACACGTGTCCGACATCGCTCAAAATGCGTCGTTTAATGCTCCAAGGATAGCGCCCCATCCGAAGCATTTCGACATCATGGTTACTTTCAAACACAAAGACATCGGCATGTTGAATCGTTCCTTTCATTCGATCGCTCACATATCCTGTATCAGTAATTAACGCGAGCTTCTTGCCATCATGATGGAACACATAAAACATCGGCTCTGCTGCATCGTGGGATACTCCAAATGACTCGACATCTAAATCACCAAACGAACGGACATCCCCTAATGGAAAGATAAATTTTTGTTCTGTCGGAATGTCACCTATTAACCCTTCCATGGCCCTCCATGTTTTTTCATTGGCATAAATCGGTAGCTGATATTTTCTCGCCATGATTCCTAGTCCTTTAATATGATCACTATGTTCATGCGTGACCAAAATCGCGGTCAAATTTTGCGGAGAACGTTCGATTTGCTTAAAGAGCTCCTCCATTTGTTTACCGCTAAGTCCCGCATCTACAAGTAAGCGCTGCTTTTCTGTTTCAATATAAAAAGCATTTCCTGTACTGCCGCTTGCCAGGACGCTAAACTGCATCATCTTATTCACTCCAACACATTTCCTTTATCGTTAATGATCTGTCCTTCAAAGCCATGAATAAAATAATCTTTCTTTTCATTCACTACAATGTGCCATGTTGGTGTTAACACTTGTGAAGCCGTAAATTGCACAAGCCCATAATATCCGATCTCAATTTTCGTCACTCGGTCCTTCGGCTTTAAATAATCTTTTTTATACAATGTTTCGATCGCTTTAATCGCCGGAATAATTTCTTGCTTTTTATCATATTCCTCTAGATCGTCCAATAGCGTTTGTTCATATGAGACGACTTCATTTTTCTCATTTAAGTGCAGCAGCAGCTTGCCGCTTGAATTTTTATAAATCATTCTGCGGTTATATTTTTGATAACAAGTAATCGTTTTCGATTTATTATCATATTCCCAAAACGCGTAATCCTTCCCATGAATAATGTTTTGCTGCAAAAATTGATTTAAACTGTAAGCATCTTCAAAATCGCCAATAGCTACCGGATGGATAAAGGTTGCTTGTAGCACGGATTGGTTGCTTGCTGTGATTTTTTGATTCTTTAATTTGGCAATTTCATCTCGAGTAAAGATCTTGCTTTTACCGCTAACATAGGAGGCCTTTTTAATTTCTTTTGGTATATCTACATACGTGATGCCGTTCGCTGCTAACTGTTCTTCAATGGTCTCTTCTAAAAGAACATCTAATTGGCTGCTGTTGCGTTTTTGGATAAACTGATACCCTAAAAAAAGATCCAGGATGAGGAAAGTAATAATAAAAATCGTCTTTGTTTTATTCCAATCCAACAGCATTGCCTCCCCTCATCTCGTCTGAGTCATCATCAGAGAACTTTTTCCATGTTCCATTATATAAATAAAACCAATCCGGCTCTAATACAACCACCTTTTCTCTTTCTTGATCTTTCACAAGCTCATATCCTAACGTGACCTCCGTCAGCAATTCCTTTTTAAAGCCTTTTATTTTTTCCAGCTGTTGAATCACTTGCCGTCCGGACTGTAGTTGAACTGGTACGCTTGTGCGATCTGGAATTTCGAGGCGAAATAGCGGACGTTGGTATTTGTTGATTTCAGCTGCTCCCCAAATTTGAACAATCTCTGACATTCCATAGTTATTGAAAACGGGATGATTGTTCACAAAAAGACGAAAGACAACTTTTCGTTCTTCACGATCCCATTGGACAAAGTGGTACATGTCGGTCCAACCGCCATGCTCATTGACAAAATCAATACTTTTTTGAATCAAGGATGCGCTTTCTTCACTGGATGGCCCAATTGTATATTTAGCCGCTGGATTTACATATAAAAGCAGCTTTTGCAAAAAGTCAACATCCATCAGCCGCGATCCATCTGTATATTCCTCTCCAAATGTCAAGATGTCCTTTTTTACGAAGCTCGGATCACTAAATAAGGCCTCTTTAAATTTATCTGTATCAAGCTCATCTGTATAATATTGCAAACGATCCATTGTCATTTCTTTTTCTGGTAGAAACAACGTTTTTGTTTCACTTACGTTGTAAGCAAAATAACGCGGTAGCTTCTCCGTATGTTCATATAACTGATTGATTTCTTCAAATGGAACATCCTTGGCCGTAGCCTTGTATATTTTACGGCGTTCTGTAGAGACAAAATAAACCGTAAGACTTGAATGTTTTTCTACAGGAATGATGATCGTATCAAAGCCAATACTATCTAGCCCTCGATCGTCAATTTGAAAAATGGTTTGATAAATATTCATTGGAATTTCGTCAGGGTAAATAATTTCTATTTTCCCTCTTCCATGAATAAAAGACAAAAAGCTTTCTTTGGATACCGTTGAGGAAACATTCTCAAAATCATCAAACGTCCACTTTTTCATGTTTTTAAACAATTTATTTATTTCCGTTTCTTCTATCAATCCGTAATGAGCTGCATTTTTATGAATCAATATTTGCGAAGGACGTACAATCATCGATGGATCTACTTGCGCATTACTGACAGATACGTTTTGGACGTATTCACCATTTTGGATCACATCATATTTTGGGTGATAGGTCCATAGCCCCCATGTAAACAAAATGCTTGTTAACACCAAAACCGTCAACACAATCGTTTTCGCTGTTTCATACCTCATCCCATTCATCCTCTTGAATCCGTTCCAACGGTAATGTAAAGAAAATGGTCGTTCCTTTATGCTCTTGGCTTTTTGCCCAAATGTTCCCGCCATGGGCAACAACGACCTCTTTGGCAATCGCTAATCCAAGCCCTGTTCCACCTAGCTTGCGAGAGCGCGCCTTATCCACGCGATAAAAACGGTCAAATACTTTAGCGAGATCAGATTTAGGAATACCAACTCCCTCATCTGTTACGCTGACTAAAATTTCATTATTCAGCTCTTTTACACGAAATGTAATATTACCGCCTTGAGGAGAATACTTTAATGCATTTGAAATAATATTATCAAGTACTTGCGTAATTTTATCTTCATCAATTTCAACAAAGATCGCTTCGTCAGGGATTTTGCGAATAAACGTTATATTTTCGTTTTTCGTCAATTCAAAACGATCAATCACCTTATGAAAATATCTCGAGAAATTAACCCAAGATTTATTTAGCTTATAGTCTTTACTATCTAATTTCGAAAGCCGCAACAGATCATTGACTAATCGAATCATTCGTTCCGTTTCTGTCTGTGTTACTTCAATAAAACGTGGAGCAATCTGTTCATCTCTCCATAATCCTTCTCCCAACGCCTCCAAATAGCTTTTCATCGTTGTTAGTGGCGTTCTTAGCTCGTGTGAAACGTTAGCTACAAATTCTCTTCGCTCTTGATCGATTTTTTCTTGTTCTGTAATATCGTGCAGTACAACGATCAAACCGTTGACAAATCCTGTTTCCTTTTGAATCACAGACAAGGAGGCGCGCAAAATATAAAGCTCCTCCTCCGTACTAAAGTCCAAAATGAGCGAATCTCCTTCTTCAATTAATGTTTCAAATGTATACTGATCCTCCAATCCAAGCACATCAACAATCGAGCTGGAAAGCACTGTTTCACGTGAAACATTTAAAATATTGAGCGCCGCATCGTTAATCAAAATAATCTTGCCACGGCGATCCGTCGCAATAACGCCATCTGTCATATGCGTAAGCACAAGAGCTAATTTGCGCCGTTCTCCTTCTGTTGTGGCCTGCGCCTCCTCTAGCTTCTTCGTTAAATTATTAAATGTCATGGCGAGCTGGCCAATTTCATCATATCCATATACTTTTACTTTTCTTGAAAAATTGCCTTTTGCCATGGCTAATGCCTGTCTGCGCATATCAGAAATGGGCCGGGTGATCGTACGAGCTAGCAAAATCCCTAGTACCGCTGTAATAGCTAGGGCAATTCCTGTCCCGGTAGCAAAGATCTTGTTGATTTGCCGCATCTGTGAAAATACATTTTCCATAGATGCAATCACATAGATGGCTCCTTTAATTTCATTATTCATCTTAATCGGAGTGGCAGAAATATACATCCGATGGCCCGTTTTCTGGTCAATGAATGCTCGGTCAACCATTTCGCCCGTCACAAGCGCCCGCTTGACAAAAATTTCCGTTGTCCGTTTTCCGACAATGTTTTGCATATAAGGATTGGAAGTAGCCAGCACCTTGCTTTTATCATCAATAACACTGACTTCTGAAATATCCTGCGAGACAAAATCATGAAGAAGGGAGCGAATTTCTTCTTCCAATGTTGGACTTTTAGCATCTCGGTCTTTGTTCATTGCTTGATCTACGTTATAAGCAAGCAATGTGATTCGCTCATTCAGCGAAGTTTTAAAGCTTTGAACAAGCTGTGTTTCCAATTCTCTCACAAAGTACACACCGATAATTTGCATCGCAACGAGAATTAATAAGACATAAATCAGCACAAACTTAAAATGAATCGAACGAAATGGGCCTACTTTTTTCATGATGCTTCCTTTACTCCTGTTCTGGGTTGCGCAAGTAATATCCTACACCGCGTCTCGTCACGATCCATGTCGGATGCGAAGGATTATCTTCAATTTTTTCTCGCAAACGGCGAACCGTCACATCCACAGTGCGGACATCTCCATAATAATCATATCCCCACACCGTTTGCAGTAAATGCTCCCTCGTCATGACTTGTCCAATATGCTTCGCTAGATAATGAAGCAATTCAAATTCACGGTGTGTTAGTTCAATCGTTTCTCCTCTCTTTAATACAATATAAGCATCTGGCCGAATGACAAGCGATCCGATTGTAATTTCGCTTATATCATCGTTCTCTTCATCATCTTGAACATTAGCATTTGGCTGATGACGGCGCAAATTCGCCTTAACGCGTGCCAACAGTTCTCTTGTACTAAACGGCTTCGTGACATAGTCATCAGCTCCTAGCTCCAATCCAAGTACCTTATCAATCTCAGAATCCTTTGCTGTTAACATAATAATCGGCATATCATATTTTTTCCGCACCTCTCGGCATACCTCCATGCCATCTTTTTGCGGAAGCATAATATCAAGCAAAATGAGATCAGGTTCAATTTCTTCCACTTTTTGTAATGCTTCTATACCATCATATGCACAAATGACTTCATAGCCTTCTCTTTGCAAATTAAACTGTAAAATATCAGCAATTGGTTTTTCATCATCTACCACAAGAATTCGTTTTTCCATCATCATTCACATCCTTTCCTTATCCGATGGATTCATTCGCAAAAAAAGCTCCATATTAATAATGTATCATGTTATTTACGGGAATTCACTTACTACCCATTGCCAATTCGGCAAAAGAAAAGCATAGATACCGCTCGTATCTATGCTTTATTTCTAATCGTTAGGCATACACGCTGCGAACGACGTTCGTTTGCGAACGATCTGGACCAACAGAGAAAATAGAAAGCGGGATGCCTGTCAGCTGTGAAATGCGCTCTACATAATGACGAGCATTCGCTGGCAGTTCGTCTAAGCTTTTAACGCCTGTAATATCTTCCGTCCAGCCTGGAAGCTCTTCATAGACGGGTTCGCACTCCGCTAGCACCTTCAAGCTTGCCGGAAATTCCTCTATGATATTTCCTTTATAGCGATAAGCCACACAAATTTTTAACGTTTCAATTCCTGTTAATACGTCAATGGAATTTAATGATAAATCCGTAATTCCGCTGACTCGGCGAGCATGGCGGACTACTACGCTATCAAACCAGCCCACGCGGCGTGGACGCCCTGTTGTTGTACCATATTCTCTTCCAACCTCGCGAATGCGATCGCCAATTTCATTATGTAATTCCGTTGGGAACGGGCCATCGCCGACACGGCTTGTATATGCTTTCGCTACTCCTACCACATGTTTAATTTTTGTCGGTCCTACTCCTGACCCAATTGTAACGCCGCCAGCCACTGGATTAGAAGAAGTCACAAACGGATACGTTCCTTGATCAATATCCAGCATGACGCCTTGCGCGCCTTCAAATAGCACACGTCGTCCTTCATCCAAAGCGTTATTTAGCACGACAGATGTATCGCATACATATTGCGCAATTTGTTGTCCGTATCCATAATACTCTTCAAAAATATCCTCAAGTTTCAATCCTTCAATTCCGTACACTTTTTCAAATAAAACGTTCTTCTCTTGTAAATTGCGGGCAAGTTTTTCCGCAAATACATCACGATCTAATAAATCAGCAATACGAATGCCGATTCGGGCTGCTTTATCCATATACGCCGGACCGATTCCTTTTTTAGTTGTGCCGATTTTATTGGCTCCTTTGCGCTCCTCTTCCGCTTCATCAAGTTTTAGATGATATGGCAAAATCACATGAGCACGGTTGCTGATACGCAAGTTGTCCGTCGAAATGCCCCGATCATGTAGATATTGCAGCTCAGCAATAAGAGCTTTCGGATCAACCACCATTCCATTTCCGATGACACATATTTTATCTTTATAAAAAATTCCTGATGGAATGAGATGCAGCTTATACTTTTCTCCATGAAAAACAATCGTATGTCCCGCATTATTTCCGCCTTGATACCTTGCGATCACTTCTGCATTTTCTGATAAAAAGTCGGTAATTTTTCCTTTTCCCTCATCTCCCCACTGTGTCCCAACAACAACTACCGAAGACATGGTGAGCACCTCCACTTTACTCAATGTAAACATAGTAAGTGTAGCACTTTTATTGACTAAAGTCAACGAAACACGAACATTGGATATATATTTCACTTTTTTATTCGTGTAAAAATGGAAATGCTTATCCAAAGAACCGTTCAGCTTTTAGGCTCCTGGAGGAATTTGTGTATCATCAAAACGTCTCTCTAAATTTACAAACTTATTATATTCTTTAATAAAGGCGAGCTGCACCGTGCCAACAGGACCATTCCGTTGTTTAGCAATAATAATTTCAATAATGTTTTTATTCTCCGATTCTTTATCATAATAATCGTCGCGATATAAAAAGGCGACGATATCTGCGTCCTGTTCAATACTTCCCGATTCACGAATATCGGACATCATCGGCCGTTTATCTTGACGCTGTTCAACGCTGCGGGAAAGCTGCGATAAAGCAATAACGGGTATTTCTAGCTCACGGGCCAGCGCTTTTAGCGCGCGGGAGATTTCAGATACTTCTTGCTGGCGATTCTCTCTATTCCTTCCGCTTCCTTGAATGAGCTGTAAATAATCAATCAATACCATCCCAAGACCACTCTCTTGCTTCAAGCGGCGGCATTTCGCCCGAATTTCACTGACGCGA
This sequence comes from Anoxybacillus sp. P3H1B, assembly GCF_001560855.1. Lineage (NCBI taxonomy): Bacteria > Bacillati > Bacillota > Bacilli > Caryophanales > Anoxybacillaceae > Anoxybacillus > Anoxybacillus sp. P3H1B. The sequence goes on from NZ_LPUG01000028.1 coordinate 206,913, forward strand.
ATGCTAGGGGTATCATCAATATAAATTCCTGCATTCGATAAGCTTCCCATCGCCATCGTTAATTTTCCCCAATCTTCAGAGGTCAGCTTTCCTGTCCGCAAATTTTGGGCATTGATATTTCCTTCGGCACACAGCATCCGCATAACCAACTGTTGAGCGCTCATCTCTAAGCTAAAAATGGCAACGTTTTCGTTCGTTTGTGTCGCCACATTTTGCGCAATGTTTAACGCAAAAGCGGTTTTTCCAACAGAGGGACGAGCAGCAACAATGATTAAGTCGCTGCGCTGAAATCCAGCCGTCATGCGGTCAAGCTCGGTGAAGCCGGTCGGGATTCCAGTAATCTCCCCTTTGCGGTTATGAAGCATTTCAATATTGTCGTACGCCTGAACAAGCACATCCTTTATATTTTGAAACGTACCAGAATGCTTCCGCTGCGCCACCTCCATAATCTTTTTTTCCGCTTCGTTCAGCAGTACATCAACCTCATCTTCACGTGTGTAGCCATCTTGCGCAATCGAGGTGGCTGTACGAATTAAACGGCGCAAAATCGATTTTTCTTCCACAATGCGCGCATAATATTCAACGTTGGCAGCAGTGGGAACCGCATCAGCTAATTCGCTTAAATATGATACTCCCCCCACTTCTTCCAACGCTTTGGAATCTACGAGCTCTGCAGTTACTGTTACTAAGTCGACAGGCTCTCCTTTATCAGCCACTTTGAGCATCGCGTGGAAAATTTTTTGATGAGCAGCACGGTAGAAATCTTCTGGTATTAAAAGCTCAGAAGCGGGAGTCAGCGCCGAAGAATCAAGAAAAATCGCACCAAGTACGGCTTGCTCTGCTTCAATATTTTGTGGCGGAATGCGCTCTGCAAATAGATCATTCATCTCTTTCACCACCTTTTCGATGCTGTTGGGTAACGATTCTCATAAGAAAAATGTGATTTGTATGGGGGATTCCCCATAAAATCACATTTTTTATCAGGTTATTTTTGTTCGCTGACATGTACTTTTAATGTTGCCGTTACTTCCGGATGAAGTTTAACAGGTACATTTGTATAGCCTAATGCACGAATCGCATCCTCTAATTCAATTTTGCGTTTATCCACTTTCAATTGAAATTGGCTTTGCAGCGCTTCTGCAATTTGTTTACTTGTAATGGAGCCGAAGAGGCGACCGCCTTCACCAGCTTTTGCTGATAGCTGTACGGTCAGTTGCTCCAATTGCTCTTTTAACTGCTTCGCTTTTGCCAATTCCTCTTCTGCTTGACGTTTTTCTTTATTTTTTTGTGCTTCTAGCGCCTTTAAATTAGTAGGAGTCGCTTCAACGGCGAGCCCTTGCTTAAAAAGAAAGTTTTGAGCATAACCGTCTGCCACATTTTTAATTTCGCCTTTTTTGCCTTTTCCTTTTACATCTTTTAGAAAAATAACTTTCATGATTTTTTTCCTCCTTCTAAATACTCGTCAATGGCTGCACGCAAACGATGCTCTGCTTCTTCAACTGTTGTATCAGCCAGCTGAACGGCAGCATTCGTTAAATGGCCGCCGCCTCCCAGGCTCTCCATAATGACCTGAACATTGATGTCTCCGAGCGAACGGGCGCTAATTCCGATCAGATTATCTGTGCGCTTCGAAATCACAAAGGAAGCCACTACCCCATTCAATGTCAGAAGCGTATCAGCCGCTTGAGCGATTAGAACTTGGTCATATGCTTCATTTGGGCTTCCTTTCGCAATAGCGATTCCTTTTGCGTTAATAGAGGCATTTTCAATGATTTTAGCTCTTTTTACATAATTGGAGATATTTTCCTTAAGCAACTTTTGCACTAATACCGTATCGGCTCCTTGAGCACGCAAGTATGAAGCAGCATCAAACGTACGAGAGCCGGTTCGCAGCGTAAAGCTTTTCGTGTCAACCACAATTCCTGCTAGCAGCGATGTTGCCTCTAGCATCGTCAGCCGCATGCGCTGCGGTTGATATTCAAGCAGCTCGGTTACGAGTTCTGAGGTTGATGAAGCATAAGGCTCCATATATACAAGCAGCGGATTATTAATAAATTCTTCACCGCGGCGATGATGGTCAATCACCACAATATTATCGGTCCGAAACACTAGTTTCTCTTCAATCACTAGTGAAGGACGATGCGTATCCACAATAATTAACAAGGTATCATCGCTGACAAGCTCAAGCGCTTGTTCCGGTTTAATGAATCTTGACCAAAGTTCCGGGTAATTTTTAATTTCCTCAATCAGCCGTTGAACACCTGCATCAATACGATTCGTATCCAAAACGATAAACCCTTCTCTTTGATTAAGCTGAACAAGCTTTAACACACCGATGGCAGCGCCTACTGCATCCATGTCTGGATATTTATGTCCCATAATCATGACTTTATCACTGTCAACAACTAGCTCTTTTAATGCGTGGGAAATAACACGGGCCCGCACTCTCGTGCGTTTCTCCATCGGATTTGTTTTCCCGCCGTAAAATTTTACTTTCCCATTGGCTTGTTTGATTGCCACCTGATCGCCTCCGCGGCCAAGCGCTAAATCCAAACCAGATTGGGCAAGCGCCCCTAACTCCGGTAGCGAAGAAACGCCTGTACCAATGCCAATGCTCAATGTTAATTGAACATTATCCTTCATGGTATGTTCGCGAACTTCATCCAAAATCGCAAACTTACCTTTTTCAAGCTGCTGTAAAATTTGTTCATTTAATACAGCGACAAAGCGATCAGAGGATGTTCGTTTAAGGAATAATCCATAATCATGCGCCCATTTATTCAGCATCGAAGTGACTTGGCTGTTCAGCTGGCTTTTTGATTGATCGTCCATTCCTTGAGTAATCTCATCATAATTGTCGAGAAAAATAACGCCTAATACCACTCGTTCTGCTTCATATTGTTTTTCGATTTCAATTTGATCAGTTACATCAAAGAAATATAACAGCTTTTCTTCCCGCCTAATAATGACTTGAAATTTCCGATCATGAATATCAATCATTTCTGTGTCAACTTCTTGTTTAATCAGCGGAATTAATTGGTCAGCAACATCATATAACGAGCGGCCTACCAACGTCTGCTCCCCAAAGCAGGATGTCAAAAATACGTTTGTCCATTCAATTACATAATCGTCATTAATCAGCATGATCCCAATCGGCATTTCCATCAAGGCCTCTTCGCCCACTTTTTTTAGCCTATGGGATAAATTAGAAATATGCTGTTCAAGCTCCGTATAGAGCGTACGCTGCGATTTTACGACATAATAAAGCACAAAAGCGAGGAGCAAAAAACTGGCTAACCCCAAAATCCATTGGAAATAAGCGATCACTCCTATTAGTCCGAGCGCAATCATCATTAATGCATAAAGGGGATAGCGGTATGCCTTCTTTTTATAAAAATGAGACATTCATGTCAGCTCCTAAACCATAAAAATAATCCCATCGCCTAGCGAATGCGTTTCCGTAATTCGAATCCTAAATCAATTATACCTAATATTACAATAACATAAAGCAAAAAAGGGAGAAAGAAGCAAAACAACGTTCCGACTACAACGATGCTTCTTGCCATTTTTTTCTGCTCAGCGACATAATAGAGGAAAGAAAAACCTTGAATCAAAAACAAAAGCTGTAATACATAATAGAGATTAATAACGGCAATAAAGACAAAGGATCCTTTTTCTAATGGAAAAAATGTCGCTAATAGTATAATCAGGTAATACCATAAAAGCGGCTTTGGTAGCATAATATGACGAAAAGGAGGCCACGTTCCTATCGGCATATTTAAGCGTTTTAAAATCGGAATCGAAGCCATGATCGTTAAATAAGCAGCAGCAAGCGCTGATAAAACAAACACGGACGGTATAATGTATTGCACAAACTCCAACATTTGTTGGAAGCGATCTTGCATTTCTTTCGGGGGCTCTTGTCCCATTCCTTTCATGATTTGCATAGAGGCATGAAAGGATTCTTTTAGCATTGAAAGCGTTTGAGCAATAATGTCTAAGTTAAAAAATTTGACTGAAATGATATAATCAAGCACGATATTGACCAAAAACACAAGAGTCGCTACTGTTAAAATTAAATAGCGGTTTTTCTTTTTTGCAAACATAATGCCGATCACAATTCCGCTTGTTCCAAACATCAGCACAACGGGTAGCGATAATAATGAACCGATTAGGGAAGAGACAATAAGGGCCACAGCCAGCAACATGAATCCTGGAGCATAGCCATGTCTCATTGTAAACACGATAAAAGGGAGAGATAAAAAGAAAAGCGCAACCACCGATAAAAATGGAACGTACAAAAAGATTAAAAATAGTACAATAAAAATCGCCAGCTGAATCGCCGCTTCTGTCAGTACATATGTATTTTTCATCCGAACCGAATCCCTCCTATCATCAAAAAAAGCAGTAAGGATGCCGTCCCCCCTTACTGCTTTTTCTTTTATTCACCCGCTACGTATGGCAATAATGCCATTTGACGAGCACGTTTAATTGCTACCGTTAATTTGCGTTGATATTTCGCGCTTGTACCTGTTACACGGCGTGGTAAAATTTTGCCGCGCTCAGAAATAAATTTCTTTAACGTATCCACATCTTTGTAATCGATGTGTGTAATTCCATTTGCTGTGAAATAACAAACTTTGCGACGTTTTGCGCGTCCGCCTTTACGTCCTGCCATTTTATTTTCCTCCTTTCTTTTTTCAATTATGATATCCAAAATGAAGTTTACGTTCAAATGTCTCGTTTCGGCTTTTCACGCGCAAGCAGGTGCTTGTACGATCCAAAGCCGTCTTTGCGATCTATGATTAAAACGGTAAGTCGTCATCGGATATATCAATAGGCTGTCCATCATGAGCAAACGGATCCTCATCGATGCGACTATAGCCTGGGTCGGTTGTGTGACGCGGGTTCTGATTTTGTCCAAATGGATAAGGCTCTCCATAATAGCCGCCTGTTGCTGCACCACGCTGTTCCGTACTACCTTTAGGCTCAAGAAATTGAACACTATCAGCAACCACCTCGGTTACGTACACACGCTTTCCATCTTGCCCTTCGTAACTTCTCGTTTGCAAACGGCCATCCACGCCAGCCAAGCTTCCCTTTTTTAAGAAGTTCGCCACATTCTCTGCTGGACGACGCCAGACGACGCAATTGATAAAATCTGCTTCACGTTCGCCTTGCTGGTTTGTAAACGGGCGATTAACAGCTAATGTAAACGTGGCAACAGCTACTCCACTTGGAGTATAGCGCAATTCTGGGTCTCTTGTAAGTCTCCCTACAAGAATTACGCGGTTAATCATCAGAACCACTCCTTAAAAATCACGGAATTATTCTTCCTCTTTAACAACGATATGACGAATAATGTCTTCGCTGATTTTCGCTAAACGGTCGAATTCTTGTACCGCTTTTGGCTCAGACATCACGTTTACGATCATGTAGTAACCGTCGCGGAAGTCATTGATTTCATAAGCTAAACGACGTTTACCCCATTCTTTTACGTTCGTGATTTCCGCACCGTTTTCTGCTAGGATGCCGTTGAAGCGTTCAACTACTGCTTTTTTTCCTTCATCATCCATGTTCGGGCGGATAATATACATAATTTCATATTTTCTCATTCCAGTCACCTCCTTTTGGTCTAAACGGCTCTATGAAAAGAGCAAGGAGCAATATGCATTACTCACATTTTTTGATTATATCATGGCTAAAAGATCAATGCAATACTATACATTGAAACGGAAATGCATAATATCGCCATCTTGAACCTCGTAATCTTTTCCTTCTAAACGAACTTTCCCTGCTTCACGCGCTGCTGCCATGGAACCGCAAGCAAGCAAATCGTCGTAAGAAACCGTTTCAGCACGAATAAATCCTCTTTCAAAGTCCGAATGAATAATTCCGGCGCACTGCGGAGCCTTCATTCCTTTACGGAACGTCCATGCACGAACCTCTTGTTCCCCGGCTGTAAAATAAGTGGCTAGTCCTAACAAGTTATATGCAGCTCGAATTAACTGATCGAGTCCTGATTGTTCGATTCCTAGTTCTTGCAAAAACATTTGTTTTTCTTCCTCGTCTAGTTGGGCAATTTCCTCCTCTACTTTTGCACAAACAACAATCACTTCAGCATGATCGCTTTGCGCAAATTCACGAACTTGCTGAACATACGGATTGGCAGATGGATCGGCAATGTCCTCTTCCCCTACGTTCGCTACATACAGCATTGGTTTGATGGTTAATAGGTGGAGCTGTTTTACCACCTTCATTTCTTCTTCCGTAAAAGACAACGTCCGCGCGGCCTTTCCCGCTTCAAATGTTTCTTTTAAACGCATAAGAATCTCATACTCGAATACCGCTTCTTTATCTTTTTGCTTCGCCAATTTTCCTACGCGATCTATCCGCTTATCAACGGTTTCAAGATCAGCCAAAATGAGTTCTAGGTTAATGGTTTCAATATCGGAAAGCGGATTGACTTCCCCTGCTACATGGGTAATATTTTCATCAGCAAAACAGCGAACGACTTGGCAAATTGCGTCGACTTGACGGATATGCGACAAAAATTTATTTCCAAGCCCCTCTCCTTTGCTTGCGCCTTTGACAATGCCGGCAATATCAGTAAATTCAAACACGGTTGGCACCGTTTTTTTCGGGTTGACAAGCTCCGTTAATTTTTTTAAACGTTCATCAGGTACTTCAACCACTCCAACATTCGGCTCAATTGTACAAAATGGATAGTTCGCAGACTCTGCTCCAGCTTTTGTAATCGCATTGAATAGTGTTGATTTTCCCACATTCGGCAAACCAACGATTCCTGCTGTTAATCCCATTGCTTCCACTCCTCTAACCGTCAACATCTTTCCTCATTATAGAGAGTAAAAAATAAAATGACAAGCGCGTTCATGGATTAATTTTTTCAATGTTTACTAAGCAATCATATAACGTGCTTCCCAAACCGTTATCAGATTCGCCATCAGGCGTGAGTACATTCACACTTCCACCAAATTTTCCCCATTGTCCTTCATCGACATTGATCGTTTTTGGATGAGCTTTCGCGAGAACTTTCACCTTGCCGATAAGCTCGCCCCGCTCATTAAACAGCCTTGCCATATCTCCATCCGACAGCTCTTTTTCCACTGCAATATCTTGGGAAATCTCAATTTTGATTGATTGCATGGCTTTAATCAAATGATAATGCTGCGAATGATTGGAACGCAGCGGATGGATCGTCAGCAAACGATACGGATATTTTTCCGCTAATCGCTTATTTCCCGCTTTCGATTCAGCTGGGTACATGATTTTTAATTTTCCATCCATCCCTTTTTGTTCTGCGAAGGAAGATGTGAATTCATATTTACCGCTCGGTGTCTGAAAGCGATAATCATTCCATGGGACCGGGTGAACAGGTAACAGCAAATGCTTTTCCTGCTTTAGCTTTTCTAACGTGATCCCGTATTTTTCAAGCCCATCAAGCCCCATCTTTAAAAATTCTTCTCTTGAAAAGGCAAAATCGTCTGCAAATCCTAACCGTTCGGCTAAGCTTGTCCAAATCCAAAGATCTGGTTTCGCTTCTCCTGGAGCTTGAACAAGAGCAGGACCATAATTGACATAAGCATGATACATCGAGGAATAGTAAAAATCCTCCTCCTCAAATACCGTTGTGGTCGGCAGTACATAATCGGCGATCTCCGCTGTATCCGTCATAAACTGTTCAAAAACAACCACCGTTTCCACTGATTGAAAGGCTTGTTTCACTAGATTGGTATTGGGTACTTGAGTCAATGGATTTCCACATGTCACAATGACCATTTTTATATTCGGATCAGTGGCTTGCAAAATTCCTTCGGCTTGCTTCATCATTGTAAATGTACGAGATGCCGTTTTCCGCTCCGGCAAAGTCAAGGCTTCTATATTGAAGCTTTGACCAACCTGCAAATTGCCAAAATTGACGCCACCGCCACTGATGCCAATATTTCCGCTTAAAGCTCCTACAGCATCAATCAATCGAATCGTATTTCCGCCATTAGCATAACGCTGCATTCCAAGTCCCAAATACGTCATCGTTGGACGGTTTCCGTATATAAGGGCTAACTCTTTCATGATCTCTTGCGCAACCCCGGTTAATTGTTCAATCTCCTGCATTGTGATCTGGTTCAATAAATTCTGGAGATCTTCGAATCCGACTGTATAGGTTTCAATAAAATGCCGATCTTCAAGGCCAAGGCGCAGCAGCTCCTTCATAATTCCCATCGCTAAAAAGCCATCCATTCCTGGCGCTACAGACACATACAGATCCGCGATTTGCGCTGTTTGATTGAAAATCGGATCAATGACAACGAGCTTCGTTCCTTGCTTTTTGGCAGACTGAAGATGTCCGAATAAGTGCATATTCGTGCGGGCAACATTTCTGCCCCATATCACTACATTGTTGCTATTGTAAATATCCTCAGGAGCATGGCTGTAAGCATTGCCGAAATCCCACTTTTGCGCCTCAATCCCAGCTCCCCAACAAATGCTTCCTATTAATTCCGTAACTCCTCCGTAGCAATTAAAAAACCGACGATCCAAATTTTTTAGTAGTCCGTTATTCGCGTAATCATGGCTATGAAGAACAGCTGTAGTCTTATACTTTTCCTTAATCTCCCGCATTTTTTCTGCAATTTCATCCAATGCTTGTTCCCAAGAGATCCGCATAAATGTTCCATTCACTTTTTTCAAAGGGTAAAGCAATCGCTCTTGGGAATTGGTCCGTGCCTCCAGCATACGTCCTCGTCCGCAAATTTTCCCTCGAGTAATTGGGTGGCGTTCATCTCCATCCACTTTGATTACTTTGCCATCATGGACCGTCACCTTCAATCCACATGTGTCCCAGCAATTTAAAGGACACGATGAGATATGAACGTCTGGCATTTCCTCCATTCCCCCTCTTTAATAAAGAGCATGAGGAATTACTCCTCATGCTTTTCCAGCACCTTTTTCAGTTTACGAACAAATTCCTTCCTCGGAAGCAACACACTATGGGCACAGCCTTCACATTTGATGCGGATATCTGCTCCCATACGAATCACCTTCCAGCGGTTCGTTCCACACGGATGCGCTTTTTTCATTTCTACAATGTCATGAAGACTAAACTCTTTATCCATTGATTCCTCCTCCTTTACGCATCAGCTTTTGCTCGTGGTTGAGGCAAACCTTCTTCGCCTTCGCGATTATACAGAACAAGCTTTGGAAATGGAATTTCAATTCCATTTTCATCCAAGCGCAGTTTAATCTCCTTGCGCAATGCCCGAGCCACAAAAAAATGGCGCATCGGTTTTGTTTCACAGGTCACTCGAAGGACAACCTCTGAGCTTGTCAAATTTTGAATACCTAAAAGCTCAGGTGCAGCCACCATATCCTCATATTTCTCTGGAAGTTCGCTCAACAGGTGACGAATGACTTCCTCTGCTCGTTCAAGATCTCCATCGTGAGAAACACTCACATCAACAACTGCGACACTATTATGCAATGAAAAGTTCGTTACTTGTGTAATGGTTCCATTAGGCAAAATATGAACTTCGCCTGTCCAGCTTTTTATTTTGGTTACCCTTAATCCAATGGCTTCTACATATCCTTCAAAATTGCCGATTCGAACATAATCGCCCACCGAGAACTGATCCTCAAAAATGATGAAAAACCCTGTAATGACATCTTTCACCAAGCTTTGGGCACCAAAACCAACCGCCAACCCAACAATCCCTGCACCGGCAAGCAGCGTTCTTACTTTCACGTCAAATGTATCTAAAATCATCACAAATGCTATAAAGTAAATAACATACGTAATCGTGTTATCCAGCAGTTTTAATAATGTCGCTTCCCGTCTTTCTGAAAAACGAATCGGCGCTTTTTGGCGCATTTTAAAAATATTATGAACGGCAATTTTTAAAACCTTGGAGATCACCATTGCAACCAAAATAATCGCAATGATTTTTACACTTCCAATGCCAATCTTGGCCCAAAAATCTTCATTAGAAAAAAATTCCCAAACATTTTCATAAGCTTTTTTCATCCTCTTTCACCTTTCATCTTCTCTCTACATACGTTAAATTACCTCTTAATCACTATTATACATACCAATCATTGTACCAATATTTCAAATGATTTTGTAGCGTTGCAGCTTCCGATTAAGCTCTCTTATAACTTCCTCGTTTCACAGCATCCATTGCCATATAAGAAAACTAGAATCCCAATGTATATAATTCTTGTTTTTTCCGTATACTGTTTAGTACTTAATTGATATCAGGAGTGAATATTCATGAGTATCTCTTCGCTTTTTTTTCATTCCAAAAATGAAAAAGAACGAGTTTTCCATGATGAACAAGGAGCCTCTACTTGGATTGCGATGCGCCTTATTTCCCTGCTTTCTTCGCCGATCACGCAACCATTAGCCATTGTTTGTATTGGAACAGACCGATCAACCGGAGACTCGCTCGGTCCTCTTGTCGGGACCATGCTCAAAGAAAAGAATTTGTCTTATTTTCAAGTATATGGAACATTGGAAGAACCGATTCATGCAGTAAATTTAGAGGAGAAAATTAATGGGATTCGCGTTCTTCATGACAATGTTTTTATGATCGCCATTGATGCTTGCCTTGGAAGATTAAAAAGTGTTGGCGCCATTACAGTTGCTGAAGGGCCCGTCCGGCCAGGTGCCGGTGTAAACAAGCAACTTCCTCCGGTTGGAGATCTTCATATTACAGGAGTCGTCAATGTCAGTGGATTTATGGAATTTTTTGTTTTGCAAAATACCCGTCTTCATTTAGTAATGAATATGGCTAAAACGATTGCAAACGGCATTTATGAAGCAGACCGCTATCTGAAGCGTCAAGAGTATTTAGCCGCTACCGCCCTAAATCAAGAACAAATGAAGCCTTTCTAAAGCAAAAATCCCCTCTTGATTCTATAATACAAGAAGGGATTTTTACTTTACCAGAAATGAAGAGCGGTTACAATCACAGCGGCCATAAGGATGCTTGGCAACAAATTAGCGACACGGATCGCTGTGATTCCTAACAAATTCAAGCCGATAGCCAAAATTAAAATACCGCCTACTGCAGTTGATTCGGCAATAAATGAATTCATTAATTCTTTCGGAACCCATGTTTGGATTTGTGTTGCTAATAAAGCGATGATTCCTTCATATAGCATAACAGGAACAGCAGAAAAAATGACTCCGATTCCCATTGTTGTTGTAAGAATGATGCTTGTAAATCCGTCAATCATCGATTTAGTATATAAAACTCGATGATCTCCTCGTAAACCGCTGTCCATAGCTCCAATAATCGCCATGGCTCCAACCACAAACAGCAATGTAGCTGCTACAAATCCTTTGGCTATATTTCCTTGGCTGTGTCCTCCTACTTTTCTTTCCAGCCATTGTCCAAGCTTGTTTAATTGATGATCCAGATTCCACAGTTCCCCTATCATACCGCCAAAAACAAGACTGCAAATGACAATTAAAAAATGCTCACCTTTTAGCCCCATTTGTATTCCAAGCAAGGTCACAGCAAGACCAATTCCGCTCATAACGGTCCCTTTCATTTGCTCAGGAATTTTGTGGAATATTTTACCTAATAAAGATCCGATGATAATGCAAATCCCATTCACAATTGTTCCTAATAACACCAAAACAATTTGCCTCCCTAGATAAAGCGGATGATGCTCAATATGCATCCATGCTTTCCAATGTCTTTGTTCGTAAATAAAAATAAAGTAAAATAGCCAAAAAAGAAAAACTGATCTTTCTGTTCATAGTATGTGTAGCTCTTCTTCAAAGACAGTCTCATAAAAGATACACTATGTTATTGGCACCAACTGCGAAGAAAGAAAAAAATAAACCATCAAAGGCTGATGGCTCGGCTATTCATCCAGTTGTACATTTAATAAATGCAAAATTCGTTCTAAATCTTCATTGGAGAAAAATTCGATTTCAATTTTGCCCTTTTTACGATTTTGCTTAATCGTCACATTTGTGCCAAACTTTTCTCTTAATAATGACTCACTTTGTTTAACAAAAACGCTCTTTTCTTTTTTTGGTTTGACTGTTTCACGTGAAACACGCTCGTTAGTCTCCTGAATAAGCTTTTCAAGCTGGCGAACATTTAATTGCTCCGCTATCACCTTCTCAATAATCGCTTTCATTTTTTCTTTTCTTTTTAATCCCAACAAAGCGCGGCCATGCCCCATCGATAACGTTCCATCGGTAATCAACTGCTGAATTTCTTTTGGCAGCGATAAGAGTCGCAAATGGTTCGCAACATGCGGACGGCTTTTTCCGATGCGTTGAGCCAGCTCCTCTTGTGTTAATTGAAGATGTTCCATAAGAGTTTGATAGGCCTTGGCTTCTTCAATAGGAGTCAAATCTTCTCTCTGAAGATTCTCAAGGAGCGCAAATTCCATCATCTGTTGCTCTGTCAAATTGCGCACCACAACAGGAACCGTTTTTAAATGCGCTTCTTTAGCAGCGCGATATCGCCGCTCTCCCACTACAATTTCATAGCCTTTAATGCTTTTTCGCACAATGAGCGGCTGCAAAATTCCATGCTGGATAATCGATTGCTTCAGCTCTTCAATCGATTCCGGATGAAATGTTTGCCGAGGTTGATAAGGATTGGGACGCAGCTCTTTAATCTGAATCTCCTGAATCGTTTCTTCCTCGCTTACTTCCAAATTCGAAAATAGCGCATTAATCCCTTTTCCAAGTCCTTTAGCCACGCGCGACCACCTCCTTTGCCAATTCTAAATACACTTCTGCCCCTTTTGAACGCACGTCATAAAGGATAATCGGCTTTCCATGGCTCGGTGCCTCGCTCAAGCGAACATTGCGCGGAATGATCGTGTCATATACTTTTTCCCGAAAATATTTTTTCACTTCTTGAATGACTTGAAGCCCTAAATTCGTTCGGGCATCAAGCATCGTTAACACGACGCCTTCCAATTTTAATTGCGTATTCAAATGCTTCTGCACGAGGCGAATCGTATTCAACAATTGGCTTAATCCTTCAAGCGCATAATACTCACATTGCACAGGAATCAATACGGCATCTGCGGCTGTCAATGCATTCAATGTAAGCAGCCCAAGGGATGGAGGACAATCAATCAATACAAAATCATATACATTTTTTAAAGGCTCAAGAGCTTTTTTTAAAAGAATTTCGCGTGAAACCACAGAAACTAATTCAATTTCTGCCCCAGCTAATTGAATCGTAGCTGGAATCATATATAAGTTTTCAATATTTGTCGGCCTTACTACATCTTTGGCTTTCATATTTTCTACTAGGACATTATAAACGCACTCATCTACATCGCCTTTTTCAATTCCGATGCCGCTTGTAGCATTCCCTTGTGGATCAATATCGACAAGCAAGACCCTTTTTCCTATATGTGCCAAGCAAGCTGCTAAATTCACAGCCGTTGTCGTTTTCCCTACTCCGCCTTTTTGATTTGCAATTGCAATGATCTTGCCCACGGTGACACCTACCTCTAACAATCGTACTCATATGTCCTATTTTATCATGAAACAAAAAAAATGGATGTATTTTCTATGCATCGCATGAAATAAAAACCTCATCACACGCGATATGATGAGGTCGCATTGAATCATTTATTTTTTCGGGATACGAATTGTAATTTGATAATAATCCTCAAAATCTTCTTCTTCAGAATCGATCGAAAGACCGTTATCAGCCACCATCGCTAATGACTGGCGAATGGTATTGACAGCGATTCGCATATCCTTGCTGAAAGCTTTTCGTTTCGGCTTGGGCTTTGGACGATTGGCTTCTAATATCTTTAATACGCGATCTTCTGTCTGTTTGACATTCAATTGTTTTTCAATAATCTCTTTTAAAAGCTGTAATTGCTTGTCCCGATCCTTTAAAACAATGAGCGCTCGCGCATGCCGCTCTGTAATCGTTCGTTGCAATAGCGCCTCTTGAACCTCTTGAGGCAATTTTAGTAAACGAAGCTTATTGGCAATAGTGGACTGACCTTTCCCTAACCGCTGCGCCAGCGCTTCCTGCGTCAAATGGTGCAATTCCAATAGCTTGGCATACGCCAGCGCCTCCTCAATCGGCGTTAATTCTTCGCGCTGCAAATTTTCAATTAAAGCAACTGAAGCGGTTTCTTTATCATTTAAATTTTTGATAATGGCCGGAATTTCTGTCCATCCCAGCGTTTGAACGGCACGCCAGCGCCTTTCTCCTGCAATGATTTCATATTTGCCATTTTCACATTCACGAACAACAATCGGCTGAATGATTCCATGTGTTCGAATCGTTAAAGCGAGCTCGGCAATTTTCTCATCATCAAAAATGGTTCGTGGTTGAAAACGGTTCGGAACAATTTGCGATACTGGAATTTTTCTTACTTCTTCATTCTCATGTTTTTCAATCATTTCTTCTTGTTCCTTTTCTCCAAAACTAAAGAAGCGCGAAAAAGGATGCTTCATTCCCCTCTACACCACCTTTAAAAACTCTCCCCTGTTTTAACAATGTTCCCAGTCGGCGTTCTCATTCAATTGGAAGTTTATTTGGAATCCCTGGTTTCCGAGGATACTGCTTGGTTGTTTTCCGTTTCTTATGAATAAAAATAATGGTACGCTCGCTCTCTTCGATCGGCAACGTAAATGAATGAGTGGCTGCAACTTCTCCACCAAGAACTTTAATCGCTGTTTTTCCTTGTTCCAATTCTTCTTGAGCGGCCGCTGCTTTCATGGCAATAAATGTCCCATTTACTTTCACCAATGGAAGGCATAGCTCACTGAGCACAGACATTCGAGCAACCGCCCGAGCCATGACAACGTCAAATGCCTCTCGGATCCCTTCTCGTCTAGCGAATGTTTCAGCACGGTCATGATAAAAAGCGACATCTTCCAATTCGAGCGCTGAGGCAAGAGCGTGAAGAAAAGTAATGCGCTTTTGCAGCGAATCGACGATCGACAATTTCAGATGCGGAAAGCAAATTTTCAACGGAATGCTCGGAAATCCGGCTCCAGCCCCGACATCACAAAGCGACATTGGCTTTGAAAAATCGTAATAAAACGCAGGAGAAATGGAGTCAAAAAAATGCTTTAAATAAACCCCCGATTGATCCGTAATCGCTGTTAAATTCATTTTTTCGTTCCATTCAATCAACAGCTCATAATAGATTTGAAATTGTTCCAATTGTCGGGGAGAAAGAGAAATCCCTTTCTCCTCCAATAGGCTCTGAAACTGTTTGGTATCCATATGCCAATCCCTTCACTATGTTATTCATTCGACACGCGAGCAATTCTTCCTTGTTCTAAATACACTAATAATATCGAAATATCTGCAGGATTTACTCCTGAAATGCGCGAAGCTTGCGCAATAGAAAGAGGCCGGACTTGTTTTAATTTTTGGCGAGCTTCGGTCGCAAGGCCTGTAATTGCATCATAATCAATATCTTCAGGAATTTTTTTGTTTTCCATTTTCTTTAAACGTTCTACTTGCTGAAGTGACTTTTCGATATATCCTTCATACTTGATTTGGATTTCTACTTGCTCCACCACATCGGACGGAAGCTGTTCTTCAGCTGGAGCAAGCAGCTGAATATGCTCATAGGTCATTTCTGGACGCTTCAATAAATCAGAAGCTCGAATGCCATCTTTTAATTCGCTGCCTCCCGCCTGACGAATGACCTCTTGAACTTGGTCTGTTGGTTTAATGATCCATGCTTGAAGACGTTTTTTCTCTTTTTCAATCGCTGCTTTCTTCGCTAAAAACTTCTGGTAACGCTCTTCGGAAATCAATCCCATTTTATACCCGATTTCCGTAAGACGCAAATCGGCATTATCATGGCGGAGCAACAAGCGATATTCTGCCCGGGATGTCAACAAGCGGTATGGCTCATTGGTTCCCTTTGTTACGAGATCGTCAATCAGTACGCCAATGTAAGCATCAGAGCGGCTTAAAATGAGCTCTTCTTTTCCAAGCGCTTTGCGGGCCGCATTAATTCCAGCAATAATGCCCTGCCCCGCCGCTTCTTCATAGCCGGAGGTACCGTTGATTTGTCCAGCTGTATATAAGTTTTTCACTACTTTTGTTTCTAGCGTTGGCCATAGTTGGGTTGGAACAATGGCATCGTACTCAATCGCATAGCCCGCTCTCATCAGCTGCGCTTGTTCAAGTCCCGGAATCGTTGACAATATTTTTCGTTGAATATGCTCTGGCAAGCTGGTGGAAAGCCCCTGTACATATACTTCTTCCGTATTCCGGCCCTCTGGTTCCAAGAAAATTTGATGACGCGGTTTATCGTGGAAACGGACAATTTTATCTTCAATTGATGGACAATAACGCGGGCCCGTTCCTTTAATCATTCCCGAGTACATCGGCGATAAATGCAAGTTTTCATCAATTATGCGATGCGTCTCTTCCGTCGTATAAGTCAGCCAGCACGGCAACTGATCTGTAATGTATTCCGTTGTTTCATATGAAAATGCCTGTGGAGTATCATCTCCCGGCTGGATTTCTGTTTTGCTATAATCGATCGAACGGCTATTGACTCGCGGAGGAGTTCCCGTTTTGAATCGTACGAGCTGAAAACCGAGCTCCTCTAAATGCTCTGACAGCTTAATGGACGGCTGTTGGTTATTTGGACCGCTTGAATACTTAATATCGCCAATAATAATCTCTCCACGCAAAAATGTTCCCGTCGTAATGACAACCGTCTTGGCGCAATATTGAGCGCCCGTATGAGTCATGACCCCTTTGCACACGCCTTCTTCAACAATTAGCCGCTCTACTTTTCCTTGAAGAAGCGTCAAATTCGGTTCACGCTCAAGCGTTTTCTTCATTTCATGCTGATACAAAAATTTATCTGCCTGCGCTCGTAACGCGCGAACAGCCGGACCTTTTCCCGTATTTAACATTCTCATTTGAATGTATGTTTTATCGATGTTTTTCCCCATTTCCCCGCCTAGTGCATCAATTTCTCGAACAACAATTCCTTTGGCAGGGCCGCCGATAGACGGATTACATGGCATAAAAGCGACCATATCCAGGTTTAACGTAATCATTAACGTCTTGGCACCCATTCGCGCTGCAGCCAGTCCTGCTTCACATCCGGCATGGCCAGCACCGACAATAATGACATCATATGATCCGCCATGATACTCCATTTGAAACAACCTCCTTTTCATTTTCCTAAACAAAATTGAGAGAACAGCTGGTCAATCAAACTTTCGTGTACCGTATCCCCCACAATTTCTCCTAACAATTCCCATGCTCTTGTCAAATCAATTTGTACAATATCAATTGGGACTCCTGCCTCTATTCCCACAATGGCTTCCTCAATCGCTTTTTTCGCTTGATGGAGCAAAGCGATATGCCTTGAGTTTGACACATATGTCAAATCCGCAGCTTCCACCGCTCCGGCAAAAAATAACGTAGAAATAGCCTCTTCCAATTGGTCAATGCCTTTTTCCTCTAATAAAGAAGTGGCGATCATCGGATGTTCATTTGCAAGCTGTTTTACACGTTCCATATCGATTCTTTGCGGCAAATCCGTTTTATTCACAATGATGATAACATCCTTCTCTTTTACACTTTCAAAAAGCTGCTCATCTTCCTCAGTCAGCGGCTCATTGTAATTTAAAACAAATAAAACCAAATCCGCCTCTTTCACCATTTGCTTTGAACGTTCAACACCGATTCGCTCGACGACATCCTCTGTTTCGCGAATTCCCGCTGTATCAATCAGTTTTAACGGAACACCACGGACATTGACATATTCTTCAATAACATCTCTTGTCGTTCCCGGAATATCTGTGACAATTGCCTTATTTTCATGAACAAGACTATTTAACAAAGATGATTTTCCAACATTCGGGCGACCGATAATGACGGTTGCCAGCCCTTCTCGCAATATTTTTCCTTGGTGCGCCGTTTGCAAAAGCCGTTCGATTTCTGAACGAACATACTGCGATTTCTCGAGAAGCAGTCGATGCGTCATTTCCTCTACGTCATCATATTCAGGATAATCAATGTTCACTTCCACATGAGCAAGCGTTTCTAAAATCGTTTGCCGCAGCTGGCGAATCATTTTTGATAATCTCCCTTCCATTTGATTAAGAGCCACATTCATCGCTCGATCGGTTTTTGCACGAATTAAGTCAATCACCGCTTCAGCCTGAGATAAATCAATACGACCATTTAAAAATGCCCGCTTTGTAAATTCGCCCGGCTCAGCCAAACGAGCCCCATTTGTCAAAACAAGCTGCAAGATACGGTGAACGGAAACGAGCCCCCCGTGACAGTTAATTTCGACGACGTCTTCTCTTGTAAACGTCTTAGGCGCCCGCATAACAGCAACCATTACTTCCTCCACCGTACGACCATCAGCCGGGTCAATAATATGCCCATAATGGAGGGTATGTGAAGGCACATCATTCAGGCGTTTTTTCCCTTTTCCTTTGAAAAGGCGATCCGCAATAGCAATGGCTTCGCTTCCGCTCAAACGAACAATGGCGATGGCGCCTTCCCCCATCGGAGTAGAAATCGCAGCAATTGTATCAAACTCCATATATTTTCACCTCTCTTCTATCCTTGTCTATGATCTATATTGTAAACAAGAGAATCGCTTGCAATCATTAAATAATCCACAATTCAGGAAGTAATCAAAGTAATCATTATCAATTTTAACTTATCCACATGTGAATAACAATAATAACAAAATGAACGTTTTATCTCTTGCCCATGGATGATTTATTCCTTTATTCCAAAAACAAAACTCATGATTTAATCAGGGAGAGCGGACAAGCAGATTGCCAAGAAATCGCTCATTGTTCAAAAAGCGGGCGCATATCACATGCTTCAACCGTCGATAATCTCTTTTTCATGGAACTAAGCGCAAGGACAGTCTCTATGCGCATGGATCTTATTTTTTGCGAAAGCAACAGAAAAAAGAGGCTTTCTCAAATGATGAGATAGCCCCTTCCCCCGCGTTTTATGAATGTTTAAACATCTTATTCCTTGCTTATTTGCTCATGCACGGGAGCTATAACAATATACCGATGAGGTTCTGTTCCAACGGAAAAAGTTTTAACTTTCCGATTATTAGCTAAAGCAGAATGAATGACTTTTCGCTCATATGCCGGCAGCGGTTCTAATTTCACTTCTTTTTTTGTTTTCACCGCTTTTTCCGCCAATTTTTCAGCCAACTGCATCAACACATCGCGACGCCGCGCCCGATAGTTTTCAGCATCAACTGTGATATGAACATAGCCATTGGCATAGCGGTTCGCCACCAGCTGTGTCAATAGCTGGAGAGAATTCAATGTTTGTCCATGTTTGCCAATTAACAAACCGATCTTTTCACCGCTAATGGTAAACTGAATTTCTTTGTCATGTCCTGCTTCACTTTTCGTCACACTCGCTGGAATCCCCATCTTTTCAATCACATTTTTCAAAAAAATTTCTGCCTCTTCAATTGGATCAGGATGTACTTTTACCTTTACAACCGCTGGTTTATTGCCTAAAATACCAAGAAACCCTTTTTTCCCTTGCTCTAATACGTCAATTTCCACGCGATCTCTTGAAACGCCTAATTGATTTAATGCAAGCTGAATAGCCTCATCAACAGTCGAAGCGGTCGCGGTTACTTCCTTCACTTTTTCTGTCCCCCTGAATGATTAGATTTTAAATCAGGACCTTTAATAGCATAGGTTTGTACAATAGAAAAGATATTTCCTACTACCCAATAAAGAGATAAAGCAGCTGGAAAGTTAATACCAAAAACAATAATCATAATCGGCATAATCCAAAGCATCATCGCCATCTGTGGATTTTGCTGCTCAGTCCCTGCCATCATTATTTTCTGTTGAATAAATGTCGCTACCCCAGCTACAACAGGCAAAATAAAATACGGATCTTTAGCTCCAAGATCGAACCATAGGAAATTATGATCGGCAATTTCTCTTGTTCGCATAATGGCATGGTAAAAACCAATTAAGATCGGGGTTTGGATAATGAGCGGAAAACAACCGGCTAATGGATTCACGCCATGTTTCTGAAATAGCATCATCGTCTCTTGCTGTAATTTTTGTTGCGTTTCCATATCTTTAGAGCTATACTTTTCTCTAAGCTTTTGTAACTCAGGCTGCAATGCCTGCATCGCTTTCGCATTTCTCGTCTGTTGAATCATCAGGGGCAAAATAACAAGCCGGATCAAAATAGTAACAATGATGATCGACAAACCGTAGTTTCCACCAAATAGGTGCGCCACATATTTAATCAACCACGAAAGCGGATAAACAATATACTCGTTCCAAAATCCCTTACTCTCCGATGTGATCGGCTGATTTACTTGTGAACACCCCGCTAATAGAGCTATAAATGCAACAAGTGCGATCGTTAACCAAATTCGCCTTTTCACTACATTTCCCTCCTAACATGTCCAAAATCCGGTTTCTGTATATGTATTTTACCATCATTCTGATCAAAAAGAATGATTCTCTAATACTCCAGCTTTTTTCAGCACATGCATTAAGCTTTTTTTCACTTCCGCATAATTCATTTCAGAAACAGGCCGTCTTGCAATAATCACATAGTCCTTTGCAGTAGCAACCTGATCTCGCAATTCTAGAAAAGTCTGGCGAATATAACGCTTTACTCGATTCCTGACGACCGCTTTTCCAATTTTTTTACTTACGGACAAGCCAATCCGAAAATACGGCTGCTCTGGCCGATCCAATACATAAATTACAAATTGACGATTGGCCATGGAATGGCCTTTTTGGAATACTTGTTGAAATTCCTCATTCTTTTTTATGCGGTATTTTTTTTTCATCCCCAATCGCAACACTCCATATTCTTCCGTAGAGTTTGGGCAGACAGCTTAGAAAAAAGACCACTGAGGTTTCAGTGGCCTACGCGGATAATACTTTTCTTCCTTTACGGCGGCGACGTGCAAGCACTTTACGTCCGTTCTTTGTGCTCATGCGTGCGCGAAAGCCGTGAACTTTACTGCGTTTGCGCTTATTTGGTTGATATGTGCGTTTCATTATATGACACCTCCCTGAGGAATAACTGTTACAGGCAGTCTTTCTAATTATATTGAACAATTTAGTGAAATGTCAACCGTTCCAGGTGGATCTTTCAGTCACTTTTTATCCTGTGGATATATTTTCTCTTGCTTTTCATTTATTCACAACATTTATCGACATTTTTTTCACAACTTCTTACCATGTGGATAATAATTTTCCACAGTGTATGGGCGTTGTGGATATTTATCAAAAATCATTGCAACACGCTAGTTTATTTGATATCATATTCTTGTTTTCACTCTGGATTATTCTTGTGTATAATTTTTTATCCACAAAATGTGGATAATGTGTGGACAATTTATTCACGGTTGTAGAAAAAGCTATCCACACTAAGTGGATTCTGTCGAAATGTCGTTTTCCTTCCTAATTATATTATTTTTCCACAGCGTATTTTTATAAATTTATATGCATCGCTAAAAAAGTTGTACAAAGATTGAACAACCCTTTGTGTAAAAAGGAGGGCCAACGGGTGGAAAATATTGATGATTTATGGAATAAGGCGCTTGCGGAGATCGAAAAAAAAATCAGTAAACCCAGCTTTGAAACCTGGCTGAAATCAACGAAAGCTCACTCCCTAAAAGGTGATACACTCGTCATTGTAGCCCCAAATGAATTTGCAAGAGATTGGCTGGATTCCCGCTATGCTCATTTAATCGGCGAAACCATTTATGATATCACTGGAGAAGAGCTAACTATTAAATTTATCATTCCTCACAACTCGAACGAGGAAGATATCGATCTTAAACAGGTGACGAAAAAGCAACGTAAATTGGATGATGAGCAGGTAGATTTTCCGCAAAACATGCTAAATCCAAAATATACATTTGATACGTTCGTCATCGGATCCGGAAATCGTTTTGCCCATGCCGCTTCCTTAGCAGTAGCAGAAGCGCCAGCAAAAGCATATAACCCTCTTTTCATATATGGAGGAGTCGGCTTGGGAAAAACCCATCTCATGCATGCGATCGGCCATTATGTGATTGAACATAATCCATCAGCCAAAGTCGTTTATTTATCTTCTGAAAAATTTACTAATGAATTTATTAATGCAATTCGTGACAATAAAGCCGATGACTTTCGCAACAAATATCGAAATGTTGATGTCCTATTAATTGATGATATTCAGTTTTTAGCTGGAAAAGAACAAACACAAGAAGAATTTTTCCATACATTCAACACGCTTCATGAAGAAAGTAAACAAATCGTCATTTCTAGCGATCGGCCGCCAAAGGAAATCCCAACTCTTGAAGACCGCCTGCGTTCACGATTTGAATGGGGACTTATAACCGATATAACTCCTCCAGATTTAGAAACGAGAATTGCTATTCTTCGCAAAAAAGCAAAGGCAGAAGGCTTCGATATTCCGAATGAGGTTATGCTTTACATCGCTAATCAAATTGATTCCAACATTCGTGAACTTGAGGGAGCTCTCATCCGAGTTGTGGCATATTCATCGCTTATTAATAAAGAAATTAACGCGGATCTTGCTGCAGAAGCACTAAAGGATATCATCCCAAGCTCCAAACCGAAGGTCATCACCATTCAAGATATTCAACGCGTAGTCGGGCAGCATTTCAATCTCAAGCTGGAAGATTTCAAGGCGAAAAAACGAACAAAATCGGTTGCTTTTCCGAGGCAAATCGCTATGTACCTATCTCGGGAGCTGACGGACTGTTCTTTGCCAAAAATCGGTGAAGAATTTGGAGGACGCGACCATACAACTGTGATCCATGCTCATGAGAAGATTTCAACTTTGCTGCAAACGGATGTGCAGCTGCAGAAACAAATAAAAGAAATTCAAGAAAAATTGAAACATTGATAGATAGTGTGAATAATATAAAAAGTTGTGCACAGTCTATCCACATGTGGATGACTGTGTTTCCTTTGCGATTTTTCGGCTTATCCACATGTTAACAGCTACTATTACTACTATTACTTATTTTTTATATAAAATAAATTTACTTTTATTCTAGTTTAGGAGGGTGCGATTCGTGCGACTTACCATTCAAAAAGATCACTTAGTTCGTAGCGTTCAAGATGTCATGAAAGCTGTTTCTTCACGCACAACGATCCCGATTCTTTCTGGTATTAAAATGGTAGCAACTGTTCAAGAAGTCACACTGACTGGAAGCGATTCAGATATATCCATTGAATCATCTATTCCAGCTGAAGAAGAAGGAACAATTATTGCAGAAGTCCTGCAACCAGGCAGTATTGTATTACCGGCTCGTTTTTTTGCCGAAATCGTTAAAAAACTTCCAGAAGACAACGTCGAAATAGAAGTTCAAAATCAATTTGTTACAATCATCCGTTCAGGAAAAGCGGAGTTTAGCTTAAACGGCTTAGATGCAGAAGAGTATCCAAGACTTCCACAAATTAAAGAAGAGAATGTGTTCAAACTTCCAACGGATTTACTAAAAACCATGATTCGTCAAACGGTTTTTGCGGTTTCTACTTCAGAAACACGACCGATCTTAACAGGTGTAAACTGGAAGGTAGAGAATGGAGAACTGATCTGTATTGCAACAGATAGTCATCGCCTTGCTTTACGGAAAGCAAAAATCGAAATGGATGCAAGTCTAGGCTATAACGTGGTTATCCCTGGGAAGAGCTTAAACGAATTAAGTAAAATTCTTGATGACAGTAATGAAAATGTAGAAATTGTCATTACAGAAAATCAGGTTTTATTTAAAACGAAACACCTTTTATTTTTCTCGCGATTGCTTGATGGAAACTATCCTGATACGTCCCGCTTAATTCCGGCAGATAGCCAAACAGACGTAATTGTGAATGCGAAGGAGTTTTTCCAAGCGATTGACCGCGCTTCTTTGCTTGCTAGAGAAGGAAGAAACAATGTGGTTAAATTGACAACATTACAGGATGGCATTGTAGAAATTTCATCGATATCCCCAGAAATCGGGAAAGTTACTGAGGAGATCCAGAGCGAATCTGTCGAAGGGGAAGAGCTAAAAATTTCTTTCAGTGCTAAATACATGATGGATGCTCTTAAAGCACTGGAGGGAGCTGAAATCAAGATCAGCTTTACCGGAGCCATGCGTCCATTTGTTCTTCGTCCACTACACAGCGATTCCATGCTCCAGCTGATCTTACCAGTCAGAACGTACTAATGTATAATAAAGCTGCTAGAACTACTCCGACTCTCTAGCAGCTTTATTTGCTATTGAT
This sequence comes from Anoxybacillus sp. P3H1B, assembly GCF_001560855.1. Classification (NCBI taxonomy): domain Bacteria; kingdom Bacillati; phylum Bacillota; class Bacilli; order Caryophanales; family Anoxybacillaceae; genus Anoxybacillus; species Anoxybacillus sp. P3H1B. Next base: position 231,190 of record NZ_LPUG01000028.1, read on the forward strand.
CAATTTTTTAGTAAAATGAAGTGATGGACATTTTTTTGAAGAGCGGTGAAAATGATGAAACAAACGATAGAGATCACAACGGAAACGATTACTCTTGGCCAATTTTTAAAGCTTGTGCAAGCGATTGATACAGGCGGTATGGCAAAATGGTTTTTACAAACAAAAGAAGTATATGTCAACGGCGATAGAGAAAATCGTCGCGGACGAAAACTGAAGCATGGGGATGTTGTCGATATTCGCGATTTCGGAACTTTTATGGTAAAAGGTTTGGAGTAGGTGAAGAATCTTTGTTTTTAACACATCTATCGTTAAAAAATTACCGGAATTATATCAGCCAGGAGCTGTCGTTTACGAATAAAGTCAACGTGATTTTGGGAGAAAACGCGCAAGGAAAGACGAATTTGATGGAAGCTATTTATGTTTTAGCGATGGCTAAATCTCATCGGACATCAAATGATAAAGAATTGATTCGTTGGGATGAGGAATATGCTAAAATAGAAGGGAAGGCCGTTAAAAAAAATGGGCCGTCAACTTTGCAGCTTGTGATTTCAAAAAAAGGGAAAAAAGCAAAAATAAGTCATATTGAACAAAAAAAATTAAGTCAATATATCGGACACATTAATGTGGTTTTATTTGCTCCTGAAGATTTGCATTTAGTCAAGGGCGGGCCGCAAGTAAGACGACGTTTTATTGATATGGAAATGGGGCAGATTTCCCCTGTTTATATGCATGATTTAAGCCGCTACCAAAAGATATTGCAGCAGCGGAATCATTATTTGAAGCTGTTGCAAACGAAGCAGCATCATGATGAAGCTGTTTTAGATGTATTAACAGAACAGCTGATAGAGATTGCCGCGAAAATTACATTAAAGAGATATGAATTTTCCCAGCTGCTGCAAAAATGGGCTGAGCCCATTCATCACGAAATCAGCCGAGGATTGGAAAAGCTGCAAATCCAATATCATCCTTCTGTTCAGGTATCAGAAGAGCTGGAATTGTCGAGAATAATAGAAGCATATACTGAAAAATTTGTTAAAATAAAGGAGAAGGAAATTCAGCGAGGTACGACACTTGCTGGTCCTCACCGTGACGATTTGTCATTTGATGTCAATGGAAGAGATGTACAGACATTTGGTTCACAGGGACAGCAAAGAACAACAGCTTTATCGATCAAATTGGCCGAAATTGAACTGATCTTTTCTGAAACAGGCGATTATCCCATTCTTTTATTAGACGATGTACTTTCGGAACTGGACGATTTTCGGCAAACACATCTGCTTAACACCATCCGCCAGAAAGTTCAAACCTTTGTTACTACAACAAGTATTGACGGAATTAAACATGATGTCATAAAGGAAGCAGCGATCTATCAAGTGAGTTCCGGTCATATTTGTTCCCCGGACACCGGGGATGTTTGATCGTTTTTCAAAGGAAAGCGTAGGTGATTAACATGACAATGGAACAAAAAATCGAACATATGTATGATGAACGGCAAATTCAGGTATTGGAAGGCCTTGAAGCTGTACGGAAACGGCCAGGCATGTATATAGGATCAACGGGTCCCAAAGGCTTACATCATTTAGTTTGGGAAATTGTTGACAATAGTATTGATGAAGCATTGGCTGGGTATTGTACAGAAATCTCTGTAACAATCGAAAAAGATAACAGTATTACCGTGGTTGACAATGGTCGTGGTATTCCAGTCGGCATTCAAGAACAAATGGGTCGACCGGCTGTTGAAGTCATTATGACGGTGCTCCATGCCGGCGGAAAATTTGGTAGCGGCGGATATAAAGTATCTGGAGGGCTTCATGGAGTTGGTGCTTCTGTTGTAAATGCCCTGTCACAAGAATTAGAAGTATTTGTTTATCGTGAAGGAAAAATTCATTATCAAAAATATGAACGCGGGATTCCTTGTGCGGATTTACAAGTTATTGGCGAAACGGATCGGACAGGCACTACTACTCGGTTTAAACCAGATCCTGAGATTTTTACCGAAACGACAGAGTATGATTACGAGACGCTGGCCACTCGATTACGGGAATTAGCCTTTTTAAATCGAGGGATTAAAATTAGTCTTGAAGATAAACGAGACGAAAACCGAAAGAACGAATACTATTATGAAGGCGGAATTAAATCATACGTTCAACACTTAAACCGAACAAGAGAAGTGCTTCATGATGAGCCTATTTATATCGATGGGGAACGAGATGGAATTTCCGTTGAGATCGCCTTGCAATACAATGACAGCTACAGCAGCAATATTTATTCGTTCGCTAATAACATTCATACACATGAAGGCGGAACACACGAATCGGGTTTTAAAACAGCATTAACCCGTATTATTAATGATTATGCACGCAAACACCACATTTTTAAGGACAATGATGCTAACTTAACCGGGGAAGATGTGCGGGAAGGGCTCACGGCGATTGTTTCTGTGAAGCATCCTGCGCCGCAATTTGAAGGGCAAACAAAGACGAAACTTGGAAATAGCGATGCAAGAACAGTAACAGATGCCATCTTCTCAGAGCAGTTTGAAACCTTTTTGCTAGAGAATCCAACTGTTGCCAAGAAGATCATCGAAAAAGGAATGATGGCGGCGCGTGCCCGTTTAGCGGCAAAAAAAGCGCGCGAGCTAACGCGGAGAAAAAGTGCGCTTGAAATATCCAATTTGCCTGGGAAACTGGCAGATTGTTCTTCAAAGGATCCTTCTATTAGCGAATTGTATGTAGTAGAGGGAGACTCAGCGGGCGGATCTGCGAAACAGGGACGAGATCGCCATTTTCAAGCGATTTTACCGTTGCGCGGAAAAATTATCAATGTTGAAAAAGCCCGTCTAGATAAAATTTTATCGAACAATGAAGTGCGAACAATTATAACAGCGTTAGGAACAGGAATTGGTGAAGATTTCGATATTACAAAAGCAAGATATCATAAGATCATCATCATGACGGATGCCGATGTCGATGGAGCGCATATTCGGACGCTGCTGCTAACGTTTTTTTACCGTTATATGCGGGAAATTATTGAAAAGGGATACGTTTATATTGCTCAACCGCCTCTTTACAAAATTCAGCAAGGCAAGCGGGTGGAATATGCCTACAATGATCGTCAACTAGAGCAAGTCTTGTCCGAACTGCCAGAAACTCCAAAACCGACCATTCAACGGTATAAAGGTCTTGGTGAAATGAATCCTGAGCAGCTATGGGAAACAACCATGAATCCTGAAACGCGGACGCTGCTTCAAGTAAGCCTTCAAGATGCGATTGAAGCTGACGAGATATTTGAGGTTTTAATGGGAGACAAGGTTGAGCCAAGAAGACAATTTATTGAGGAAAACGCAAAGTATGTCAAAAATCTAGATATTTAAGATGGATGTTTGAGAATCGATTTCTATATCTACGGAACATCGGTTTTGATGGTTTTTGTCATTGATATGCATAAAGAAGCAATGCCCAGATCTATCCAATGTCGGCAAGAACACCTTGCCGACGTGGATGAAAAGAAAAGTGTTGGCTTCGTATAGGTTAATCCTTCATTATGTATTGGAGAGTGTTCAAATGCCACCCTCCCCATCTGGAAAATGAGTTTATAAGGGAGGTACGTAAACATGTCAGAAAATCGTAATCCTCGAATTCGCGAAGTGAATATCAGCCAAGAAATGAGATCGTCATTTCTTGATTATGCTATGAGTGTTATTGTTTCAAGGGCTTTGCCAGATGTTCGGGATGGATTAAAGCCAGTCCATCGTCGTATTTTATATGCGATGCATGATTTAGGGATGACAGCGGACAAACCTTATAAAAAATCAGCACGGATTGTTGGTGAAGTGATCGGGAAATATCATCCGCACGGTGACGCAGCTGTTTACGACACGATGGTGCGGATGGCTCAGGATTTTAACTATCGCTATATGCTGGTGGATGGACATGGTAACTTCGGTTCTATTGACGGCGATGCAGCCGCAGCCATGCGTTATACAGAAGCAAGAATGTCTAAGATATCGATGGAGCTGTTGCGGGATATCAATAAGGACACCATTGATTACCAAGATAACTATGATGGATCGGAAAAGGAACCGGCGGTGTTACCATCGAGATTTCCTAATTTGCTAGTCAATGGATCTTCAGGAATTGCAGTCGGAATGGCGACAAATATTCCTCCCCACCAGCTGGGAGAAGTAATTGATGCGCTTTTAGCCTTAAGTCAAGATCCGGAAATGACCGTTGCTGAATTAATGGAATTTATACCGGGACCTGATTTTCCTACTGCAGGACAAATTATTGGGCGCAGCGGAATCAGGAAAGCATATGAAACAGGAAGAGGCTCAATTACCTTAAGAGCGAAAGTGGAAATTGAGCAAAAAGCAAATGGGAAAGAAACGATCATTGTTCAGGAGCTTCCTTATCAGGTGAATAAAGCCAAGCTGATCGAGCGGATTGCTGAACTTGTACGCGAGAAAAAAATCGATGGAATCACCGATTTGCGTGATGAATCGGATCGCAGCGGCATGCGAATCGTAATAGAGGTTCGAAAAGACGCTAATGCCAAGGTGATTTTAAACAACTTGTATAAACAAACAGCACTGCAAACAAGCTTTGGAATCAATATGCTTGCGCTCGTGAATGGAGAGCCAAAAGTTTTAAACCTAAAAGAGTGTCTGATGCATTATTTAGATCATCAAAAGATCGTCATTCGCCGCCGGACAGCTTATGAGCTGAAAAAGGCGGAAGCGAGAGCTCATATTCTTGAAGGGCTGCGCATCGCTTTGGATCATTTGGATGAAGTGATCCATTTAATTCGGCACTCACAAACGACAGAAATCGCTAAACAAGGTTTGATGCAAAAATTTTCACTTACCGAAAGACAAGCGCAAGCCATTTTAGATATGCGCCTGCAACGATTAACAGGGTTAGAGAGAGAAAAGATTGAACAAGAATACCAAGAGTTGGTTCAGTTGATTGCCCAACTTAAAGAGATTTTAGCGGATGAAGAAAAAGTGTTGCAAATTATTCGTGATGAGCTCACAGAAATAAAAGAGCGATTTAATGATAAACGGAGAACCGAGATTGTAAGCGGAGGCATTGAAGAATTTGATGATGAGGATCTGATTCCTTGTGAAAATATTGTCGTGACGCTCACGCATAAAGGCTATATTAAACGCCTTCCTTTATCTACCTACAAAAGTCAAAAGCGTGGCGGCCGAGGAATTCAGGGAATGAACACAAGCGAAGACGATTTTGTGGAGCACCTTTTGATCACGTCAACCCACCATACCATTCTGTTTTTTACAAATAAAGGGAAAGTGTATCGTTCGAAAGGATACGAAATTCCTGAATTTGGACGAATAGCTAAAGGAATACCAATTATTAATTTATTAGAAATCGATAAAGATGAATGGGTCAATACAATTATTACGATCGACCAATTTGACGATAATTCCTTTTTGTTCTTTACAACAAAAGAAGGAATTGCTAAACGCTCTCCGCTATCTTCGTTCGCCAATATCCGCAATAATGGCTTGATTGCCGTTAGCTTGCGTGAAGGAGATGAGCTTATTTCTGTAAAATTGACAGATGGTTCTAAACACGTGATCGTTGGAACGAAACATGGTATGCTCATCCGCTTCCCTGAAACAGAGGTGCGAACAATGGGAAGAAATGCAACGGGGGTTAAGGCAATCACGTTAGAAGGTGGCGATGAAGTAGTCGGAATGGAGATTCTAGAGGAAGATCATGATGTGCTTGTAGTAACGAAAAACGGGTACGGAAAACGCACAGGGGCTTCAGAATATCGAGTGCAAAGTCGTGGCGGAAAAGGGTTAAAAACATGCAATATTTCTGAAAAAAATGGCACAGTTGTAGCTGTAAAGACTGTAACAGGCGAAGAAGATCTTATGTTGATCACCACCAATGGCGTTTTGATCCGGATTGCTGTCAGCGATATTTCGAGAATGGGACGGAATACGCAAGGAGTTAAATTGATCCGGCTATCAGGTGATAATGAACACGAATATGTTGCCACAGTTGCAAAAGTACCAAAAGAGGAAGAAAAGGAAGCTGAGGATAGACAGGAAGACTAATGGATTAACATTGCTGATTCGAGGAACAGAGCCCGCATCCTCGAGTCAGCTTTTTATAATACACGGGGAATTGTGTCTTGTTAGACTGGGGGAATAAAATGATTCGTGTCAAAATTAATCAGTTACAAGAAGGATGTATTCTAGCAGCCGATGTAATTGGAAAAACAAAGAAAACAATTATTCCTAAGAACACTGTATTAACTCCGTTGCTTTTAAATGTGTTGGAAAAATTTTTGATTGAAGATGTTTATGTAGAGCCGGTATTAGCAAATGGCCAACCCTTTAGGCCTCTAGAAATTATCGAGGTAAAAAAGGAAAGCGATGAGCAAAATAATGAAAGTACGGAAGATATTATGGCTCTTTATTTAAAAGCAGTACAACGATACAAAAAAGCATTTCAATCTTGGCAGTCAGGTTCTCCTATTGATGTTGGAGAAATTCGTTCAATTATTATTCCTTTGCTTGACCGTTTTATCGATAATCGAACAGAACTGCTTACCCTATATCGTTATACAACGAAAGAAGATTATTTATACCATCATGCGGTCTGTATCGGGTTATTGTCAGGGTTTTTAGGGAAGCATCTGAATTATGGAAAAGGAGCATGTTATCAAATTGCTCTAGCAGGGATTCTTTGTGATTGTGGTATGGCTAAAATTAATGAAAAAATTATTATGAAAAAATCCGCTCTTACGGCTGAAGAGTATAAAGAGGTAAAGGAACATACCATTTTAGGATATAAGATGGTTCAGAAAATCCCTGTTTTACAGGAAGGAGTAAAATTAGCTGTTTTACAGCATCATGAAAGAAATGATGGAAGCGGATATCCGTTTGGGATCAATGACAAGCAAATTCATCCATATAGTAAGATTGTTTCCGTAGCGGATGTATATCATGCCATGGTTTCTGAGCGTCTTTATCGGAAAAAAGAATCACCGTTTAAAGCGCTTGAACAAATTCAAGTAGATAACTTTGGGAAACTAAGCATGGAAGTCATACAAATCTTATTGAATCATTTAACAATGTTTTCGGTCGGCACAAAGGTGAAGTTATCCAATGGCGAAATGGCGGAAATTGTGTTTGTTCAAAGAGAAGAACCGACGCGGCCTATTGTTAAAACAGTTGATGGAAATGAGTTTATTTCATTAAGCGAACAACGTCATCTTTTTATCGAAGAGGTCATTTATTCGTCTGAGATGGATGGAGAATAAATATTTTAGTAAGCAAACCATCTCTATTTTTCCCATTCCTTTTTTGATGATGCGATCATGAGTAGCAAGCGTTAAATGATATCTATGCTTAGTCAGCAGATTAGAGACTTACGAATCGAAAAATTAGCATTAATTTAGATAAATCATAATTTGCGCCTTGTATTTCTTTCAAGTGTTAAGCATTTAAAGAATAGAGGATGATTTTAAAAGGAGTAGAAATACTTTTAGTTTTATCAAAGAGGATCTAGCTATAATCAATACAAATCTTTAAAAAGGGTAGATAATGTATTCGGCGGTCGGAGATCAAGTCCGGGGGTGTTTGTATCATATAAATATGTGACAGCGGGCCGACCGTTGAAAAACAACACAAACCTCTGAATTAAAGATATAATCGTTAAAAAGCCAGGTTTCGCTTTTACAGATTTTTTATGTTCAGTTGATGGTAGCGGAGGTGTATACGTCGTTTGTTCATGTTTTCTCAAATAGGGGTACACTTTTTTAGTTAAACTTTTATCCAGTATGGATTTAATTCTAAAGAAGTAGACAGAAAAGTGACCATTTCGCTTTTTCTGTCTCATAGACAAAGAAGTAAAAAAGAAAAAAATACTTGATTAATGTAAAGTATATAAGTATAATAAAAAATGTCCGTGAAAAACGGATGAATAAAATAAAAAAAGATTGACATTAGCTGATTGATTTGTTATTATTTAATAGCTGCTTTATTAGAACAATGTTCTTTGAAAACTGAACAAAACGAAGCGTGAATCGAAAAATTTCGGTATGGTCAACCGAAATTTAAATAATAGCCAATCAACTTTCTTTTGGAGAGTTTGATCCTGGCTCAGGACGAACGCTGGCGGCGTGCCTAATACATGCAAGTCGAGCGGACCGAATAGAAGCTTGCTTCTGTTTGGTTAGCGGCGGACGGGTGAGTAACACGTGGGCAACCTGCCCGTAAGACGGGGATAACTTCGGGAAACCGGAGCTAATACCCGATAACCCTGAAGACCGCATGGTCTTTAGTTGAAAGGCGGCTTCG